>JADKJT010000003.1 GCA_016720905.1 Gemmatimonadaceae bacterium
TGGCGCGCCTGGCCGTTCAGTGAGCGACTGACCTACGCACAGGGCGATTCCGTGCACTGGCGCTTCATCAATGCCAGCGCGGACGTCCACCCGCTCCACTTGCATGGCTTCTACTTCCGGGTCAACGCGCGGGGCGACATGCAGCGCGACACACTCTATGCCGCGTCGCAGCAACGCATGGGCGTCACCGAGTTGTTCGATGAACAGAACACGGCTGACATCTCGTGGAAGGCCGATCGACCGGGCGGCTGGGTGTTCCATTGCCACCTCAACTACCACGTGCTGCCCAATCCGGCGCTCGGCGATGGGATGCTCAGCGCGGACTCCATGAACAAGCTGCTCATGAGCGCGCCCGTGATGGATGGCGTGCACGGCGCGCACATGATGGCGAACCATGCCGAGACCGGCATGGGCGGCCTGTTGCTGGCGATCAAGGTGACGCCGGCGGGCGTGGACGCCATGCCGAAGCGCGCGAACGCCTGCACTCTACATCAGACCGACTGCAACCGGCCGACACCGCGCGTCGATTCGGCTACGCGCTGGCGCACGGCAATGAGATCCCACCGGCGAACGCCATTCAATGGCCGGGCCCGCCCATCATCCTGCACAAGGGAAGGCCCACCAGCATCATGGTGGTGAACCGCGCGACCGAGCCCTCGCAGGTGCATTGGCACGGCCTCGAGATCGACAGCTACTACGACGGCGTGGCAGGCATCAGTTCCAACGGCGGCATGGTGTCGCCGATGATCATGCCGCGCGACTCGTTCGAGGTTACCGTGACGCCGCCGCGCGCGGGCAGCTTCATGTACCACACGCACATCAACGACTTGCGGCAGCAGAGTCACGGCCTCTACGGTGCCATCATCGTGCTCGATGAAGGGGAAACGTGGGATCCTGCCACCGACCTCATCTTCCAAGTGGGGAGCGACCCGACGATCGCGACGATCCTCAACGGCAGCGCCGCTCCCCCGGCGCTCACACTGAACGTCGGCACGCGGTATCGGATTCGGCTCATGAACATCGCGCTCGACGCGGCGGCGAACGAGTTCTGGTTGACCAACGGGAACGGTGCGTCGCCGCTGTGGACAGCGCTCGCGAAGGACGGGCACGACCTTCCGGCCTGGCAGCGCACTGCCCGCCGGGCACGCCAACAGGTGAGCATTGGTGAGACGTACGATTTCGCCCTTACCTTCGGGGAACCAGGGAATTTCGAAATGCAGGGTCGCCGACGGAGCGGCAGCATTTACGCACGCCAGGTGATCCACGTCGTGAAGTGATGTGCGCGTCTCCGTCAGCCGCGCGGCATCGTTACATTAGGAGTTGTGACGACTTCCCAAACCTGCGTCCGACCATGATCTCGCGACTTCGGCGATTTCTGGATTGGCGCGACGAACGTCTTGCGGCAGCGCCGCCGCAACTTGCTGACGAAAGCCAGTGGTATACCGAACACACAGCGCTGCTGGTCAGCACGCTCAAGTGGGCGCTGTTGGGCGCCGGTGCAGGACTGTGCGTTGGGCTGGGTACTCGCGGGTTCCTCTGGTCGCTGGGCGCATCGGCAGGGTGGATGCAAGTGCTCACGCGGGGCGCGTTTGAGCCGTATCTGCTGTTGCCGATTGCCCTGCCATTGTGCGTGTGGCTGATTCGCACGTTTGCGCCAGACGCCAGGGGACACGGCACTGAAGCAGTTATCGCGGCGATTCATCAGCGATCCGGTCGCATCGACTGGATTGTCGCGCCGGTCAAACTCCTCGCCACGGTAGTGACGCTCGCCGTCGGTGGATCGGTGGGCAAGGAAGGACCCGCCGCGCAGATCGGAGCGGCGCTCACGAGCATGTTTGCCGACCTGCTTCGTCTCAACAATGACGATCGCCGGCGCCTGGTTATCTGCGGCATCAGCGCCGGTTTCGCGGCCGTCTTCGGTACGCCGGTTTCCGGTGCTGTTCGGGATCGAGGTGCTCTATCTGGGACGCATCGACTATTCCGTGATCTTCCCGGCCTTGGTGGCAGGCATCGTCAGTCATCTGGTGTGCGGAGTGCAGCCGCCCTTTCCCGCACTGCACGCCATGGCGAGCATCGGGCAGGTCAAGATCATTCTCATCTCCATTGCGTCGGGAGTGGCGTTCGGGTTGATCGCGCTGCTGCTTATTGAAACGCTGCGAGCCGTTGATCGGGGGCTCAAGCGCTTCAAGTCGCATCCGTACCGGGTGGCGACCGCCGGCGGACTGGCGCTGGTGGTCCTCTACTCGGTGGCCGGCAAGCGATATGCGGGACTGGGGACCGACACCATCAATGGCGTCATGGGAGGGCAGATGCCGGTGAATGGATCGGAGTTTCTGCTCAAGATCTTTGCCACCACGCTGACACTCGAAACCGGCGGAAGCGGCGGCATCCTGACTCCGATTTTCTTCATCGGCACAACGAGTGGTGCGGCGCTGGCCGGTCTGTTTGGATTGCCGCCCGGTGCGCTGGCAGCGTTCGGCCTCGTTGCGGTGCTGGCTGCGGCCGCCAATACGCCGTTGGCCGCCGCGGTCATGGCCATCGAGGTGCTGCCGGCGCCGGAAGGTGTGTATGCGGCACTGGCCGCAGTGACTGCGTACCTGATGGTTGGACATCGCAGCGTCTATGCCAGCCAGAAACTGGGGTTCTCCAAAGCGGGCGGACTCGATGTGCCGCTTGGCGGCGCCATTGGTGATGTCGATCGCTCGACCATGCGTGTGCGCAAGGGCAGCCCTGACCGAGCGAGTGCTCGACGTGGGACGCACGCGTTCGCCCGACGTCGACGACTAGCCGACCGGTCGGACACCGCTGCGCGGTGTGCGTGTTAACTTGTCTGGATCGGATCATCACGCGGTCGGGTTTGTCCGCTGCGCACGTTGCGCGGAACGTCCACCCGCTTGTGCGTTACGCACTTACCGGCTGTCCTGCGGGACCAGCTGCTTCCGGAGCGACTCATCGACACCTCCGCCGTGTGGCAGGCGCTGAGTGCGCCACTGTTCAACATCGCGAGCACGCCGGTGACGACGGCGTCGATACTGATGTTCCTCGCGATCCTGGGCACGACGCTTCTCGTCTCGCGGCTGGCGCAGCGCGCCACGCGACGCGCGCTGGAACATCGCGGTCCGACCGACGACGCGACCGTGACAATCACGGCCCGGTTGCTCCACTATGCGATCATTGTACTGGGCCTCGGCATTGGCGTGCAGACCATCGGTGTCGACCTTGGCGCCCTGTTCGCCGCCGGTGCCTTCTTTGCGGTCGCGCTCGGCTTTGCCATGCAGAACGTGGCGCAGAACTTCGTGGCCGGCGTCATTCTCCTCGCCGAGCGCACAATCAAGCCCAATGACGTGCTCGAAGTGGAGGGGCGCATGGTGCGCGTCACGCGCATGGGCCTGCGTGCCACCGTCGCCCGCTCCCGCGACGAAGAAGATCTGATCATTCCGAACGCCACGCTGGTGCAGAGCACCGTGACCAACTACACCTTGCGCGATCCGACGTACCGCCTGCGGACGTCGGTCGGCGTGTCGTATCACTCGGATATGGATGCGGTGATCCGGGTGTTGCTTGACGCGGCGCGCAGTTTGCCGGAGCGGCTGGAGGCCCATGAACCACGCGTGCTGATGACGGAATTTGCCGATTCGGCGGTCGTGTTTGAGGTGGTGGTCTGGACCCAGAACCCCTGGGAGGCCCGGGTGACGCGATCATCGCTGAACGAGGCCATCTGGCGTGGATTGAAGGCCGCCAACATCACGATCCCCTTCCCACAGCGCGACGTCCACGTCATCCGCCACCGCAACGACGCATAGCGCGGCGTCTCCGTCGCCGAGGCTACAGTATGAGGCGGACGCCGCCCAGCGACTCAATGCGGTACGAACGGCGCTCCACGAGGGAGGCCCGGGTCACGGAAACTACGATGGTACAGACGTCAGACTACTAGCCAGCGGACGTCTCGGGCGCCGTTGTCTTCGGCAACGCCAATGGTACCGGGAGTTTGAACAGCTGTCGCGCGTTCTCTCCCATGATGCGCCGGTATGCATCTTCGGGCAGACCCAGCTGGCGCACAAAGCCGAGGTACGAACTCATGGAGCAGATCGGCCAGTCGGTACCGAAGAGAAATCGTCCCGGATCACCGGCGTAGAGAATCGCGTCGCGGATTTCCTCCGACATATAGGTCTCGAACGCCTCGGTGAATTCGCCGAGTACCAGTCCTGAGATGTCGGTATAGACATTCTGATTCTTGTACACGACCTCCATGCAGTCCGTGATCCACGGATTGCCGAGATGGCAAATGACGAACTTGACGTTGGGGTGATCGACCGCGACTTCATCGATCTCCAAAGGATGCGAGTACTTGAGCTTGCCCTTTGGACTGTAGGTGTCGCCCGAGTGGAACATGACGGGCACGTCGAACTCCTCAGCAAGGTCGTAGACCACCTGCAACCGTGAGTCGTGTGGATAGAACGGTTCGTAGCCGGGGTAGAGCTTGAGTCCCTTCACCAGCCCGTTTTCGAGGAAGTCCGCCAATTCGCGCAGGTCGCGTTGCCGGTAGTTGAGGTAGCTCACGCCCGCAATAACCCCCAACTCGGGAATCGACTCGATGGCCTTGACCACCTCCGCCGTACTGGGTCGATGCGGACTCACCAGATAGCTGGTGAGGACCAGCGAGTAGTCGACACCGGTTTCACGCATGGTGCGGCGCAGCTTGTCGAGACTGTTGTCCAGCGAGACCGCAATCTGCTCGTGGTAGTTGTTCAGGTGGACATGGCAGTCGATGATCATGGCGACTCGATGGTCGTGAGGGAACGGCTGCCGATTGACCGGCGCGTGCCGAGTGCGCGAAGCATCGCGCGAAACGCGGGACGCTCGAGCGGGCGAGTGATGCGATAGCCGCGGCGCCAGATGGCGTACAGGATCCGCCGCAACTCGCTCACCGGGAGCCGAGATCGCTGGGTGTGCAACTGTTCGAGGTACAGCACGAATGGCGACGGCTGGTCGCCGCGCATCAGGCTCGGTTGGTGGTAGGGGAAGTCGAGGAGGATGACGTTGGGACGGCGCGCCAGGGTGCGCAGCCAGGGGTTGGATTCAGCGACCTCACCGATGATGCCATCCAGCGGACGTTTCGACAGGCGTAGGGCGTCGCGCTCGAACAGCGTGCGCAGGCGACTCCGCAGTCGCGTGCCGATGCCGTGCGAGCGTTCCGTCGGCGCGATGGCCAGGTAGCCGATCATGCCGAGGTTCAGGTTGCCGAAATACGTGCCGGAATTGAGGCCAACGACGGTGCCATCGCGCTCCGCAACCAGCAGATGCCAGGCAATGTCGGTGAGCAGTTTCTTCGCCGATTCCTCGAGGCTGCCTCGCCATTCCCGCAGGGCGACGCGCTCGGCGCGATGAAACGTGCGCGACAGCAGCGCATAGGCGTCCTTGATGGCCGGGTCCTTCGGATCGACAATCGCGCGAATCCGGATCATGACAGGGGGACTGGGTGGTGCGCCTGCTCGCGGCGCCGGTGGCGGCCACTGCGGTTCGCCGGGCGTCTGACGTCTGGAACAATCTAGTCTCCCCGCGGACGACGCGCCGGGCGGCCGACCGGGCGGGTGCGTTCCGTGGTTGACAAAATGTACAAATTGTATATATTCAACTCATCGCAGCGTGCCACCTGATGGTTTGCACGTATTTGTTCCGGCGTTGGCGACGACCCCGAGCCGGGTTTCCAGAGACATTCCCGCACCTGTATGAGCACCCTGCGACGTGTGGCGCGCATTGCCACCACCGATGCGCGTGAAGAGATGGCCGAACTGGTCAATGCCGTGGCCTATGGCGGTGCCATGATTGTCTTGCAGCGGCACGGCAACGATGTCGCCGCGCTGGTGTCGCTCGCCGACCTCGAGCAGCTGGGTATCCGGGTCGGACCGGATATCCCGGCGTGGCCGAACACCCGCACCCGCAGGAGCGTCCGGGCCAGTCCGAAAGACTGAGCCGACGGCTGCGGGTCCTTCGTACTCGCAGTCAGAGGAGATCATCATGACAGTCGCAAACAGTACCCATCCCGTCACCAACCCCAAGGCACCCACGTCGTTGGCCTCCACGCTGGTATCCGGTAGGGACGTGAAAGGATTCCAGATTGTCGCGCGCCATGGTCGATGTGCGGGGTTGGGATGTGCTGGCCCCCGACGGGAAGAAGCTCGGCGTGGTAGCCGCATCATGCTCGATGCCGCGGAGAAGCGGCCGCGGTATTTGTCGGTTTCGGCGGCCAACAAGGCGGGACACCTGTTGCTTCCCATCGGCCTGCACGCTGGAACAGACGGGTAAGGAGCGTGCGGCTGACAGGTGGTGTCAAGGTCGACGCGCTGCTGGCACTGCCGCGCCTGACGTCGGAAGTCGTCACGCGGGGAATTCGAACGCCAGGTGTTTGGCGCGGTGAGCGGTACGTCGATCACGTCGGAACCGTGGTATGCCGATCCCATGTTCGATGCATCGCGCCTGTTCGGTACGAAGCGCACCGCGCAGCGCTCGTAACACCGCGTGACGGGTTGGCGGCGGACGCTCCGAACAGAGCGTTCGTCAGCTGTGGTGGAGTATTCAGCAGTCCTCAATCGTACCACCCCTGCACAAACCACTGCATGGGCGCGGCAATAGCACTCGTCACCGCCGACTCGCCATACACCAGCAGCTCCCCCTCGCCCTCGGCATTACACCGCCAGTAGTCGCGCGCGAACGCATCGGCGCGCCACCAGTCGCCGCTCAATCGTTCCGGTCCATCGGCGTGGGCAATCGACAACCGGCGCCCCCGCCACCACACGGCGGCAGGCACACCACGCGGCGCTTCGACATCCACCACTTCGGGGGTGTCGAGTAATCGCAGCACAGCGGGCGCGTTGACGGTGTCCGCGCTGAGGTCAGGTGATGCGGCAGGCAGCGGCGCGGCGGCTTGCGCCATTGCATCGGCACTGGCCCACTGGCCGGTGGCTTCCGGCTTGTGCCCGTCACCCGCCACGGCGCGCACCACCACATCGCCCGCGTTGTCCGGATCGAGCGCGGCCCGCAAACGCGCGAACACCGACTCGGCGTTCATGGCGGCGTCGCGCCATGACGGCACCAGCAGATCGCCCTGATCGGCGGCCAGTGGTGCGGTGGCCGGAATCCCCACCGTGATGCCAATGATCGGTGCCGGGATCACCCAACGCTCAAGCAACGCGCGACATTGATCGAACAGGGGCTCGAGTCGCGCCAGCGGTCGCGCCGGACGCACTTCGCGCGTGATGCTGCGTTGTGGAATGGACAGCAGCGATGAGGCCTCAACGGTTTCGCGGCGCGGCATCGCCTTCCCCCTTCCTCCAGTGGCCACTGTCGTCCCGCATCGAGAATCAGCGTGACCGACACCGCCGCCGCCGAACGGCCGTCGTTCACCAGTTCGCGCACCAGTCGATCCAACTGCGCGCGCAACACGAACAACACCGGCGCGGTGCTGTCCACCGCGGCCGGCAATTCCACACTGGTGCTGCGCGTGGCTTCCACCCGCACCAGTCCCGGACGTCGCGTGTCGTCACCGTGCGCCAGTCGCCACGCGGTGAGTCCTTCGGCGCCCCAGCGGCGTTCAATGTCACCGGGCGCGAGTGAGGCGAGCATGCCCACGGTACGCAGCCCCAGCGCGCGCAGGGCGTCGCGCAATTCGTCGTCCATGGGCACCAGTCCCAATGGCGCTGGTGCGAGATACGTGGCGCACTGTCCGCCGGGAATGCAGGTGATGCCATCGGGGAGTGCCAGTGGATCGCGTTCACGTACCACACGACTGCGCGCCTGTGGCGCCCATGTGGCGGCGCGCGCGGCCACGCACGAATCGGCAATGGCCACGCGGGCATCGGGGTGCCAGCGCTGTGCGATGGACAGCAGGGCGCGCGCCAGCATGTCTTCACCACCCAGTGCGTCGAAGCCGCTGGCGCCAATCCACCACATGCCCGGCGCGCCTTGCACGGGAGTGACCTGGGGACTGGCCGCGAGAAACGCGGTGGTCACGGCCAACACCGCATCGTTCACGGCGTGATCGTCCCACGTGCGCACGTCGAGTGCGGCGCAGCGCGCCTGCGCTTCGGGCAACGTCATGCCGGCGCGCACTCCGGCGCGTCCGGCGGCCAGTGACACCGCGCGCAGTCGCGTGTTATCGGCGAGCGCCCTCGGCAACGCGTCCCAGTGCGGGGGGGGCGCCGGGATAACGCGCGCCGTGTTGTCCGATGACCACGCCGACTTTTTCGCGCGCCCGCTCGCGTTTGCTGGGTTTCCCATACGACGATTCGCCGGCGCGTTTGCGTCCGCGATAGCGCGTCCAGTCGCGGGTGTGTTTGTCGAAGGTCCGATCGAACCGTTCGCGTTCACGACTCCGTTCGCGCGGGGTGAGTGGCGGGGCGTACTGGTGCTCGTTTGTTCCGCGAACGCCAGGGCGAGTTGCATCGCGATGGGCGGACGTTGTTGCGGGCGTGTGGATGTCGTCGTGGGCGGAGACGCCGAGTCCACCCCAGGTGATGGGGTGCCCGATGGCGTCGTCGGTGCTGCCGCCGACAGCGGCCCAGGGACGGCGCGTGCCGCGTGCCACGCCGCGCCGATCGGGAATCTCGGAATCCGTACACACGCGACGCGCCATGACGATGCCACTGCTCACCTCGATTGATCGAACGCTGCGACTGGGTCCACCTTTCTCCACGACCACCGAAAACCCGCGTATGATGTTTGGGGCCTCGGTGCGTTGTCGTCGAAGGGAAAGCGGTTTGGCCGACATGGGTTCGAGTCGCAATCGCACCGCACCACTCACGCGACTGGGGCGCGCCTCGTGTTGCAGCACCACACAGGCCGCATCGCGTTCGCGGGCGAGTTGCGCGAGTCGCACGCCATGCACCCGCGACAGCGCCGGTGCGCCGTCGATGACGACGAGGGCGAACACGCCGCTGCGCAGCAGGAGATCGGCGCACCATGCACTGCGCTTTCCATCACGCGGACGCACCATCACCAGACGCTCGCCGAGTCCGGCCCATGGCGCGGCGGCAGGTGCGACGCGCATCGATCCACGCCACCCAGCCGCCGGTACGCAGCACGCGCGATACGACCTGGCGGAGCAGGGCGGTCTTGCCGACGCCCAGTGCGCCGACCACTTCGGTAATGCGGCCGCGCGGGATGCCGCCGCCCAGGGCGGCATCGAGCGGGGCGATGCCGGTGGCCCACGGGATGCCCGCAGCCCGTCCACCGGCCACCACGGCTTCGAGCTGCGTGCGGAGTGACGCGAGCCCGGGGCTGGAGGTGAGGGCAGGGCGGGGCGGGAGGGCGAAAGCGGTGGCGGGCATAGGCGATATTTGTACCCGAATAAAAACCGAAGATCGAGGATATGGCTAGGGGCACCAACCCCTCTGTTTCTCCTTCTTGCAGTTCAGCTCGGTATGATGGACATCACCCATCATCACCAATGCGAACCGTTCATGATCGATACCCCATGCGTCAACAAGCTGAGGCGTCTTCCTGGACGTGTAGTTGACGTGCGACCAAGGGATTGCCGCATGCAACAAAACCATCATGGCGTCGCGTCCGGCGTGTCGTCATCGTGGGTCGGCACGAATCCAATCGGCCGCGAATCGGCGCGTCGCCATTGACCGCGAGAGCGTCAGACACTGTGTCCTCGTTGCCGTAACATGACTACCGTGCTATCGTGCTATGGTTATCCGCTCATTCCGATCGGTGGGAGTCGAGGACATCTTCAACGGCGCAGACACCACGCGCGCGCGAAAGGCATGCCCGGCGTTGTTGTGGCAGGTCGCGCGGCGGAAACTGGAATTGCTGGATTCCGCCGGCGCGCTCAACGACCTTCGCTCGCCGCCCGCCAACCGCCTCGAGGCCCTGAAAGGCGTGCGCGCTGGCCAACATAGTATTCGCGTGAACCGGCAGTATCGGATCTGCTTCGTGTGGACCGATGGCGGTCCGGCGCACGTCCAGATCGTTGACTATCACTCATAGGGCTCGGAGAACCAACGATGGTCCGCATTCCCACGCGGCGCCAACCCACGCATCCAGGCGAGATGCTGCTCGAGGAGTTCCTGAACCCCATGGGCCTGAGTCAACGCGCACTGGCCGATGGGATTCGTGTCCCCTATCAGCGCGTCAACGAATTGGTGAATGGCCGCCGAGGGGTGACGCCCCATACCGCCCTGCGCCTCGCCAAGTACTTCGGTACGACCGCGGAGTTGTGGATGAACCTGCAACTCCGATGGGATCTCTATTTCGCGCAGGCGGCGGAAGCCGCCGAGCTGGGGCGCATCAAGCGCGTGCGTGTGAAACGAGTGGCCGATCCCATTGACTCGGCGGCGTAACCTCGCGTTCCTGCGAACGAATTCACCGTTGAACGAACGCCGGTTCCTGGATCACCTGAGGCCGCCGATGCATACGGTACGCAATCTTCCAATCCGCACCGTCGCGACGATGCTGTTCGCCCTGATGGCGCTGCACGGCATCGGCGCACAGACCTCGCGGCCACAGCCTCGCAACACCGGCGCAATCACTGGCACGGTGGTGGACACCAACGGTGTCCCCATCGCCGAGGTGACTGTGACGCTCGTGAAGACGCAGCGACGCACACTCACTGGTGTCGACGGGTCGTTTCGATTTGACAGTATTCCGTTAGGCACCCACGAGGTGAGCGCCCGCGGTGTCGGGCTCATTGGCGGTGTGCAACGGGTAACCGTGGGGCCGAATGGTGGGTCGGTCACCATCGTGATGATCCGTTTCTCCACGTCGCTGCCGTCGATGGTGACCGTGGCGACTCAGGGCGGATTGAGCGGCGTGATCGGGGACACGGCGTACCATGCGCTGGCCGGTGTGGTCATCACCGCCGTTGGCGGATCACAGATTGCCAAGACCGACTCGACTGGCGCGTTCGCCATGCCGTTGAAACCCGGCCGATATCTGATTCGCCTGGAGCGGGACGGATATCTTCGCCAAACCATGGGCGTCACGATTCCGGAAACTGAAGGGCGTCGCATTGCCGCGTGGCTGGCGCCGCAAGAAGGTGCGCCGAATCATGCGGAGGCACAGAACATGTTCGACCTGGGCCAGCGGATGATCCACCTGAGCCATGTCTCCGCGAAATTTTACTCGCGCGAAGATCTGGTGCAGCAGGGAATCGTTGACCTTCAGGCGCTGGCCATCCGTTGGGGCACCGGTCGGCTGACAGTGGAGTGCATGGTCAGCATCAACGGCTCTCTCGTCCGTGCCCGTGACGTCACTAACGGCGTCGGAGCTCGAATTCGTGGAGGTCTATCTGCCGTCGAGCATCGGATCGGTACGCGGTGGCACGAGCATCAACGGCCATCAGACCAGAATGACGACTTCCACGCCCCCACGACCCGCCGTCTCGTCCAAATGCGGCAACGTCGGGTTGATTGCGTGGCTGCGGAGCTAGGTGTTTCGCGGGACAACCCGTTCCGTGGCCGCAGGTCGTCACGCTCGGGCTCGCTAATTGCCCTCGACTCCTTAATAACGTTCCCCGCCAGCAGTCGTATACTCCAGTAGTCGCCGGGGCCGACACGGCCTTCCAGCGGTTCGTTCCACCTTCAGCCCACCGTCCCATGTTCCGTCGAACGCTTCCTCTACTCGCCACCGCGCTCCTCTTGGCCGCCTGCGGTGGAGCCCCCACTGAAACTGCGTCTGACGAGCCGACCTTTGAGGCCGTGCTCGAAACGGCCGATCAGGGTGCTGCGGCCGCTGGGTTCCTTGATCGGGCGCCTGCCGGACTACAACTCACGGATGCGCAGAAAGCCGCTATCCGCACCATCAACGAACGGTTCAAGGAAGCCAACAAGGCCGATCTTGAGGCGCTGACGGCGATCACGCGTGAAGCGATAAGAGCGCGACGCACTGGCGCGTCGCAAGCCGATGTGATCGCGATTCTCGAGCGCGGCCGTCCGATTCGTGCTCGGCTGGCCCCGGCGTTCGCCGCCTTGCGCGTGGCGTTGAACGCAGTGCTCACCGACGAGCAGCGCGCGTGGCTTGCGGCCAACTCCCGTCGACTGGGACCGGACCTGCCGCCGCTGCCTGGGCGCTAGTCGCTATCTCGGCGTGTGGTGAAAAAATACCGCCGCGTGCATCCGTGCACGCGGCGGTATTCGTTATGGAGTGGGCGGTGGCCCATCGGGGGGCGGTCCATCCCGTGGTGGCCCATCCCGTGGTGGCCCATCCCGTGGTGGCCCATCCCGAGGCGGTGGTCCTCGCCCATCCTGCGGTGGCGGCGGACGAAACGGATCCGGCAATTCCCGCACTCGTTCCGCCAGTCGTTGCCGCTGTGCTTCGTCCAACAGCGGTGCCAGCGTGCGGCTCATTGAATCCAGCGCTGCACGCAACTGCACATGCGCCGCATCGATCACCCGCTGATTGGCGTCGGCCGCTACTTCGAGAATCGGACGTACCGTGGCCTGCTGTTCGGCGCGCAACTGCAGTACCTCTTTCCATGCGCGCCACGAATCCCGGCGGACGCCGTGGTGGCGCGCCGCGCGGCACGCGTGCGCGTTGCAACGCGCCTTGTCCAACCAGGCCTATCACGATGCCCAGCAGCAGCGTCGTGATGAGAATGGCGGCGGATTTGATTTCGAGTTTCATGCGTTATTTCCCCCAGGCACTGAGGTCTCCATCCAGTGCATACGCGGTGGCGACGGTGACGGTCGGCATGCCCAGCACGCGATCAACCAGCGACTGCTGACTCGCTCGCGTATTCAACAGGTTCATTGTTGCGAGCAGCAACGCGGCGGCCACCGCCAGTGGCGTCAGTCGCCAGAACACCGGCTGCAATTCGTCCGAGAGCCGGCGCGGCGCGGCGAGTCGCGCCATCACGCGATCGGCGAATCCCAGGTCGAACGCCACGGCACCACGCAGCGCGCGGTAGCGCGTGAGCTGTTGTTCGATGTCCTGCTCGTCGTCAAGCATCAGTCCCTCCCGTGACGTACGGCGCCAAAAGACGCTCCAGTTCGGCCATGCCGCGCGCCAGTCGGCTCATCACTGTGCCCGGCGGCAACTGCAGCGCGGCAGCGGTTTCGTTCGTGGACAATTCTTCCAGCAGGCGGAGCACCACCACCGGGCGCTGCTTCTCGCCCAATTGCGCGACCGCCCAGTGAACCAGGTCGCGCCGCTCGGCACCTTCCGCATCGTACGCGCTCACCGTCGGTTCGGCGAGTGATCCCGGTGACGCGTCTCGACTCACCAGCCGCAACCGAAAGCGCTTCCGTTGCTTGAGCGCGTTGAGCGACAGGTTCATCGCGATGCGACGCAAATATGTGCCGAGTGTTGCGTCGCCCCGAAATTCCTTGAGCGCGGCGTGAAATCGAATGAACGTCTCCTGGCCCACGTCGTCCGCATCGGCGCCACGGCCCAGCATGCCGATCACCACCGACGCCACCATCGACTGGTATCGCTCGACCAACGCGCGAAAGGCCGCGGCATCGCCGAGTCTGGCGCGTGTCAGCAGCTCCTCGTCCGAGGGGACGGATGTCATGGATGGGATCCTGGCGCACCCATCATGGACAACGTAACGCGCCGGTTCATTCCATGTCTCCGGCTGGCGATTGCGATGAACATGTATGGAATGGCTAGTGGGGTTCGGTTGTCCAAGACGCAAACACACCCGAACCACGGAGACCCTATGCATTCCATCGAATTTCTCAGCAAACATCGTGTCGTGTGCGGCCTGACCCTCCTCATGGCGGCGGCCTGCGCCGACAAGGTGACGTCAGCCGATTCCACGGATACGACCAGCGAAACCGCATCGACCCAACCCGGCCTGCAGACGGCCAAGTGGGGCGCGAACGTGACGGTGTCCTTTGCCAATGGGACCATGCGCTACCGGTCGAATGGCATTCCGAATCACTCGCGCCAGTTGCAGTATGCACTGCCGCTTCCTGGCGTGCGCGTGCCCGGTGCGGCGAGTGCCTATGCCGGCGCCGATCCCACGCAGGCGCAGAGCTATGATTTCCAGATTCCGCTCACGCCGAGAAAGGCCGCAACGCCCACTTCCACAAGTCTCGGCACGATAGGCGTGATGATTTCGGGAGCCGCGTTGTTCAATCCGTACGAAGGCGACGGCGTCACCGTCGCGATGGCGTCCAACTTCACGGTGAAGAACACGGCTGGTGAGAATATCGCGTTTCTCGATGCCTGCAACGGCCATCCCACGCCGATGGGTTCGTATCACTACCATGCGTTGCCGCCATGCGTGACGGCCATGGTCGATACCGCCGGAGGTCCGTCACACATCATTGGTGTGGCCTTTGACGGATATCTGATCTATGGTGATCGCGACATCAGCGGACGGCAGATCACGTCGTCTCAGCTGGATCAGTGCAGTGGGATCACCAGCGCGACGCCGGAGTTTCCGCAAGGCGTGTATCACTACGTCCTGCTCGGCAATGCCAACGCCACGTCGTCGATTCGCTGCTTCACTGGACAGGTGTCGAGTGCGGCGGCGACAATGCCCGGCATGGTGCATCCGTAGCCGATTGGTCTCGCGGATGTTTGAGTTGCGAAGGGTTACCTACTCCGGTATGGTCCCTTCATGGCTGTCGAGCATCGACGTATTCTCTCCGACTGCAGAACGCTACGAACGGTGGTGATCGTCGCGGCGTTGGCGGCGAGTGGAATCCTCCGTCCGGCACGATTGACGGCGCAGCCGATTGTCAATCAGGCTGCGGCTGCGCCGCGTCGTGTCTCGGTTGATGTCACTGTGGGCACCAGCGCTGTACGTGGAGGGCGCGAGCGGTACGTGAACGACGAGGGGCTGGCGATCGAGTTGCTGGTTGGGCTGCGTCGACCCTCGCGCCAGGGGCTCATGTACGCGGCTGCCGCCGGGGTCAGGGTCGATGCCGGCCAGGACTGCTATGTCCGGCTCCCCGTGTCTCCCTACGCCGGGTGCATCCCGCATGCGCCAACGGTAGGTCATCTCTCCTTCCTGGCGGGCAGCGAAGTGCGCCGGTCGGGAAGCAGTTTCCGCGCGCTGCTCGGACCATCGATCTTCTCTGACGGCCATCACGCGGGACTTGGCGGACGGCTGCATCTGAGCGCGGCCGTTGGCGCACCACGCGTGGCGTTGACGGTGGGCGTCAACGGCAATTGGCTGGCCCTGTCCAATGGCTCGTCACTTCGCTACTACGCGTCGGCGTTCGGCCTTCGGCTTCAGTAAGACATGAACACGCCATCAACCCATGCCGCGCGATCTCGCGCGCGCGTGTGGCGCATGGGTCTCGCGCTTGCGGGCCTCGGTGCCGGGTGCCTGCCCTACACCATGGGGTCCACGGCGGCCACGGTGCCTCGCGGTGAACAACGGACCACCCTGAGTCTCGCCGCCAGCTTTGGCGATCGCTCGCTGGATGAGCCGCCCGAGACTCCCATGACCATCCTCGACGCGGAAACGCGCATTGGCGTTTCCGAACGCAGTGATGTCGGGCTTCGCATCACGGGCATCAGCGGCGCCGTGGTGTCCTACAAGCATCGACTGCATGGCTCGGCGTTGGGCGCGGCGATTTCAGCGCAAGTGGAAGGCGGGGTGGTGAAAGCCGGTTCGCTGGCGATGGGAGGGCTGAGTGTGATCGCTTCCAGCGCGGATAGGCAACGAACTGCGGTGTATGGCGGGGTGCGGTATTTGCCGGTGGCGCGACTCACCCGCGACGCGGACCGCGAGAGCCCCACCATTGGTGGATTCTTCGGCGTGCAGCTGCGGCGGGCTTCGTTCGTGCTGCTCCCCGAACTGAGCGTGGTCCGCGGGTACGATGACATAATCGCGCATCGAGCGACGTGGTTCGTGATCCCGTCACTGAGCCTGACGCGCTCTCCACGCGCCACGCCGCGCTAGTCGGACGCTCGGCGCACTACCGATGCGGTGCCGTGCGGTGCAGGCTGCTGCGCGCCAGGACTGCCGAGACTAGCGACAAGACACCACCCAGCGCCAGCGCGGCGCCAGGAAAGTAGAACGGCGCGCGCGGGCCCGAGAACCACGCAAACACGTTGGCCATCAACAGCGGGCCAACAATTGACGTCAGACTCATCATGCTGGTGAGCGCCCCCTGCAATTGGCCCTGTTCATTTGGCGGAACCTGTCCGGAAATCAGCCCTTGAATGGCCGGTCCGGCAATGCCGCCCATGCTGTAGATCGCCGTGAATGCGAACATCATCCAGGTGGACGTGGCGAAGGCGTAGAGAAAAAACCCCACGCTGTAGAACGTCAATCCAAAGTAGACGCTGCGCTGCTGCCCGAGTCGTGGTATCACCGTCCGGATCAGCCCGCCCTGCACAATAGCCACGGCCAGCCCCACCACCGCCAACGACAGGCCCACGGTGCGTTCGGTCCAGTGGAACTTCTCAATGGTGTAGTACGACCAGTTGCTCTGCACCGCGTGCGCCGCGATCTGCACCAGCACCAGTGACGCAATCAAGCCGAAGATGACCGGATAGCGACGCAGATTCCCGACCGATCCCACCGGGTTGGCGCGCTTCCAGTCGATGGCACGACGATGCTCAGGCTTGAGGGATTCGGGCAGGACGAAGAATCCGAACAGCCAGTTGACGAGCGCCAGCGTTGCGGCGGCGATGAACGGCACGCGCGCGCCATACTGACCAAGCAGGCCACCGGTGAGCGGGCCGATAATGAATCCCAGTCCGAACACGGCGCCGATCATGCCGAAGTTCTGGGCCCGCTTTTCCGGCGGTGACACATCCGCGATATACGCGGCGCCGGTTGTGAAGCTCGCGCCCATCATACCCGCGATCAGTCGGCTCACAAAGAGCCAACCGATGGACGGCGCAAAGGCCATGAACAGATAGTCGAGGCCAAAGCCGAACAGCGACGCGAGCAGCACGGGCCGTCGACCGAACCGGTCGCTGAGCGCGCCCATCACCGGGGCGCAGAAGAACTGCATGCCGGCATACGCGAAGGCCATCCACCCGCCCCATCGTGCCGCATCGCTCATGGTGCCACCCGTGAGGTGGGTGATGAGCTTCGGCATGACCGGAATGATGATCCCCAAGCCAGCCACGTCGATGAGCAGCGTGACGAGGATGAACCACATGGCGGGGGCGCGGGACGACTTCATGCGGGGACGTCTCTCGGTTCGGAAGGAAGACACAGCAAGGCAACAGTCTAGTACAGTCCAGTGACTACTGAGGTGGGGTGCCGCGTTGGCGCGGTGTCTCCGCGCGGTACTCGCCCGCGCGTCCCACAGTCCAGCGCCATAGCCGTCGCTTGCGGCGCTGCGTCGCGCCCGCGCGCCCCGCCGCGCCCTGCGCGGCCGCGCCGCGGCCGCGCGCGCCGCCGGCGCGCGCTTCCACGCCGGGGCGCGGTGCGGTTCGCGTCGGCACCGGCCAGGCGCGTCTGTCGCCGGCGCGGGTGCCGGCGCGGTGTGTTCGCCCTCGCGCGGCATTTGCACTCGGAGGTGACGCGCCGGCATCGACCAACAATACGTCGCTGATCGCGAATCCGATCGGGCGCGCGGCGTCGTCTGCGGTGGCCTGGCGGCGCTGCGCTCGTGCGCGTCGCGGTGCGCGGCTCGCGCGGGGACGCCCGCCCCGCGGCCCGCCGGAACCGCCGGGTCTTCCGAGTTGTGGGCCCGCGCCGTGCGGCGGCGGTCGAAGGGCGCGCGCGCCCATCGGGGCGGGCGCGGCCGTGTCCGCGCGAGGTCGGCGGGCTGCGGACAATCACCACATCCGTCGGTCGGGGCGCGGGCCGGCGCAGCGGGGCGCGCGGTCCGGGTTCCGCGCGTTTACGGCGTCCGTCGTCGTCGGTACGGCGTGCGCGCGGTGCCGCGGGTCCGGCCCGGGCGAGCGCGGCGTCGCCGCCTCTGCGGTGTGCCCGTCGTGCTTGCCGCCGGGGGCGTATTGAATCCTGCTGCTGCGCTGCCGCCGGGGGGCGTCCGCGGGGCCTGCGCACGAAAATTCGCCCGGTCGGTATCGACCCACGCCCTGCAGGCTCCGCCCCGCCCGCGGCCGGCTCCGCTCGCTCGGCGCCGGGCGGCGCCCGCGCGCGGCGCGGCGCGCTGTCTGCCGCGCTGCCCGGCGTGGGGTCGGCGATGCGTCGTCGGCGTGTCGCTCTTCTCGTCCGGGGCGGGCGCGCGGCGGGCTCGCGCGTACGGCTCGTTGGGCGCGTCGCGTGCCGGCGCGCGGCGTCTGGCGCGCGCGCGCCGGTGGCGGCGCCCAAGGCGTCCCGTCCGCGCTGCCGCGTGCGCGCGGGGGTGCGGCCGGTGCTCCTGGCGTTGGCTGTCGTCGGCGCCGTGGCGGCGTCTTGTTGGCCGGGGCGCGCTGGCCGCTGCTCGTCCCGGTTGGACGCGGCGGGCGCGGCGTTGCGCGTGGTTCGGCGGCCGTCGCCTGCCATCGCTGCACTTTCCGCCTCCACGGGTCGCCGGTGCGCTCGGCGGCCGGCTCTGCTGCTCCGCCGCGGCGGGCCGCGCGGGCGCGGTCTCCGTTTCGGCGCTGTCGGTGCAGTGGCCAGCCGCGGCGCTGTACGCGCGCGGCATCCTGGCTCGCCGTGTATCGCGCTGCGCGCTGCGGCCGCGCTGCCGCGCGGTGCCGTAGATGCCAGGCCGCCGCTTGGCGGGCGGGGGCCTCCAGCGCCGCGTGGCTGCGGTGGTTCGGGCGGCGGGGTGATCGGCCGCATCCCCGGGTCGGCCGCGGTCGCCACTCAAGGCTCGGCCGGTGCGGCCCGGGCGCCGGTCGTCGCGGCGGCGCTCGCTGCGCGAACCCCCGCGCAGCTGGCTGGGGCCCGCGGCCGGGGTGAAGCCGCGGCGTGCTGGGCGCGGTTGTTGCCGTCGCAGCGTCGGGCGCGGGTGGGTCGTTGCGTCGCGTCCCAAGTGCCACGCGGCGTCGCGGGGACCGGTCATTCGGCGTGATTGCTCGCGTCGTTGTCGTGGAGCAGGAATTCCAACTGTCCGTTCGCCTCGGATGGGCCGACCGCTTCTTCCGCTTCAGTCTCATCGTAGGTGCCGGACCGCGCAGGGAGACCGTGCTGGTGACACAACCGGTCGATGAACGCGGCGAGCCCTTTGCGGTATCGCTCACCCGCATACGCGCTGTGCCGATACGTGCGTTCGTAACTGGCCGCCAGCGCCGGGAACGACTCGCGCACAAACGGCAGGTAGCGGCGCTTTGACGCGGCACGCAGACGCAGCGCGCAGGCGGCCACGTGCGTGGCGCCGGCGTCGGCCACGCGCGCCACAAGTTCCGACAGCGCGCGCGGGTCGTCGGTAATGCCCGGCAACACCGGCATGCAATTCACGCTCACCTCGATACCCGCGTCGGCCAGTCGCCGCACGGCCCGCAGTCGCGCTTCCGGCGTGGGGGCGCGGGGTTCGAGCCGACGCGCAAGTTCGCGATCGATGGTGGTAATGGTGATGTGTACGCCCAGCCTGCCGCGCTGCGTGAGTCGGGCCAGGACGTCCACATCGCGCGTGACGAGCGGACTCTTCGTGATGATCGTGATGCGCAGTCCGCGCGTCGCCGTGAGGGCCTCGAGGATCTGGCGCGTCACCCGAAATCGGCGCTCGGCCGGCTGATACGGATCAGTGGCCGACCCAATCACGATCGACTCGCCGGGTTTCGGCGAACGCGACGTGGCGAGTGCCTCACGCACGCGCTGCGCGGCGTTCTCCTTCACCAGCACCCGTCGCTCAAACGCCAACCACGATGGCATGGACTCGGCGATGCGTGTGCCGACCTCGCCGGCGCGCTCCAGCGTCCATTTGTGCGTGTCGCGGGCGTAGCAGTACGCGCACCCGAACGCGCAGCCCACATAAGGGTTGATGGACCAGAACCCCATACCGGTGGCGGACGGTGGATTGAAAATTCCGCGCACCGGCGCGGCGTGATACGTCAGGTCGGCCTGCTGGTCGAGTCGGCGAAAGGGCGTATCTGCGGTGTCGAGATCGAAACGGGGGATGGCGTCGGTGGGCACACGGAAGAGATACCGAAGAAACGCCGAAGTGGCAACCTGACCCGTGCGACCTCGACGCGCAGGAAATGAGGACCGGGCGATTGTCCCGGCGCGGGAAAGACCATAACCTCCATGGACATGCCAGCTCTCTCCGATATCGAGATCCAGCGCGGACTGGGCGCCCTTCCAGGATGGGCGCGGAAGGGCGATGCGCTCGTGAAGAGCTATCACTTTGCGGCGTTCCCCGACGGCATTGCGTTCATCGCGCGCGTGGCCGAAATCGCCGAGTCGATGAACCATCATCCGGACATCGATATCCGCTACACGAAAGTCCTGTTCACGCTCAGCACGCACGATGCCGGCGGGATAACGTCCAAGGACTTTGTGCTGGCCAAGGCGATCGAAGAGCTCGCCGCCGCCTAGTTCTCCGCGGTGCAGTTGTACGGGGATGCCTCACACGCGCGCGTGGAGATTGCTCTCATCCCGGCTGGCCGAGGGCCATAATCTGTCATTGGTCCACCAGCCGGAGGGCACATAATGAACACCATTGGCACGGAGCATCGCATGCGCACGGCGCGCGCACTCTCGAAGGGGGTTGCAGGGTTTCTGGCGATGTGCGTGACGCTCGGCAGCTGTGTACCGGTGTGGAGTCCGAGCGTCTCGCCGCCAACGTCAGCGGCGGTGGCCCAGACGATGCCTGCGTCAAGCAAGGAGCCGAAGGCGCCCTCGCTCAAGCTGCACTTGCACTCCGGCGAATTGATCATCGCCACGGTCTGGCTTGAGGACACCACTGCGCGAACGCTGCGCGTCTCCGGCACCCTGTACGATGCGAATCGTCGATCGCTTGGACCCGTGCAGCGCGCGGTGCCGATGGACTCGATTGCACTGGTGCAGGCCAGTACTCCTGGCAATGCGTACCCGGGCGGACTCGTCATGCTCGCCATCTGGGGAACCGGCGCAACCATCGTGTCCGGGTCGTGCCTCGCCGATCCCAAGTCGTGCTTCGGGTCGTGTCCCACGTTCTACGCGCAAGGCGACACGTCGTTCATCCAGGCCGAAGGGTTCTCGGCGAGTCCGCTGAGGGCGCTGGAAGCCCGCGACATGGATCACCTGTACTTCGCAGCGTCACCTCCGGGACCCTTCGTGCTGCGCATGCGCAACGAAGCGCTGGAAACCCACGCGCTGCGTTCGGTGCGACTGCTGATTGCGCCACAGCCCATCAACGGACGGATCTTCCACTCGCCGTCGGACGACTTGTATCCGGCATACGATCTGACGGCGCCAACGCGCTGCCAGTCAGCGAAGGGAGACTGCGCCGCCAGCGTGGCCTCGCTGGACCGCGACGAGTGGCAATCGGTCACCGACTCCACCGATCTCGCGGCGCAGGAGGTCGTGGAGTTGACCTTTGACAGAACGGAATTCGCGCCGCACGGGCGTTTTGACGAGACCGCACACGTTGGACTGGTACTGGGCGCACGTCATACGCTGGTTTCTACCTTCCTCTTCTATCAAGCGCTCGCATTTGCCGGCGGTGACGCAGGCGAGGCACTGGCGCGTCTTGAGCGAGGGCCCGTCGCAGCACAGCCACCGCTGTTCGCCGCGCTGCGCAGCCTGGGCAGCATCGGAATTTCGGTCTCGGCCGACGGGGTGAACTGGAACGCTGCCGGTCACCTGCTGGAGGCCGGACCGTTGGCGACGGATCCGCAGATCGTGCCGCTGACCCTTCCGGCCGGCACCGGGCCTGTGCGCATTCGATTATCGCTGACGAAGGGCTACTGGCGCCTGAACTACGCGGCGCTGGCGCGTCTTGGGGCGCGCGTCGAACCGATGGTCCTCCTACCGGTGTCGGTCAAGAGCGAGGGACGCACGGTGGCTGGCGCAAGCGCGGCCGCTGCGCTGGCCGACCCCACGCGCGTGCTGGTGACCGGTCCCGGTGACGACTACGCGTTGACATTCGCGTTGCCCGCGTCGCTGCCATTGCCGTCGGGACGGTGGGAAGTATTCCTGGAGAGCACCGGCTGGTACTACGAGTGGATGCGTGACGAGTGGATCGCCGAACAGGACGCGGCGCGCGCGACACAGCTGCTGTACTCGCCTCGCGATGCGTTCCGCGCACTGGCGCCGGTGTTCAAGAGTCGCGAGGCGACCAACGAGCGCGCCTTCTGGCAAAGCCGGATCACGAGGGGACGGCCATGAACACGACGCACATCATCGAGTCGACACACCCATCGGGTCGCCGCGTCCGCGCAGCGTGCGTACTGGTGCTGGCGGCCGCCGTGATCGGCGCGTGGCCAACCAGCGCCGCGCAGTCATCGTCACCAGTGTCGCCGTTTGGCACGCAGGTGCGTCTTACGCTCGCACAACAATCCGTGCGCGGTGAACTGCTGGCCGTCAGCAACGACTCCGTCTGGATCCTGAACGACGCGTTCACGGTTGCACTGGCGCGCCGTGACGTGCGGCGTGTCAGCTACCGACGTCACAATTTCGGCGGTCGCCGAGCCTTGATCTCCGGCGGAGTTGTAAGCGTGGTCACGACGCTGGCGATGGCCGCCGCCTGCAACTCGTACACGAGTACCAGCGAGGGTGCCGGCACGATGTGCGGCAATGCCGTTGGCGCCTGGTTTGCCGTGACCGCCGGTCTCACGCTGCTGACCAGTGGCTGGTCGTGGGCGCGTCAGTGGCACGACCTGCCGCTGACGCGCTGGGAGCAGCTTTCGGCGCACGCCCGCTTTCCGCAGGGACTGCCCCCGACGTTCAGAAAGCCGCCGCCGCCGTAAGCCTCGCGGCGACGCTAGTTCTTTCGCAGCGTGATGCTGCCGTTCACGGTGCTGGCGCGCAGTCGGGTCTCGCCATTGCCCACGGTGCCGCGCAGGCGACGCTGGGACAATGTGCCGGAGACGGTGATCGGAAAATCCGTGGTCACTCGGCCGTTGACCGTGCCGAGTTCCAGTTGCGCGCCGAAGTTCTCCGGCAACGAAATCGTGATGGAGCCGTTCACGCTTTCGTATTCGAGGTCGTCGGCCCGGCCAAGTGAACCCATGGACACCGTGATGCTGCCGTTGACCGTGGTGGCGCGCACGGGACCGCCGGCGCTGCGCGCGGTGATGCTGCCATTCACGGTGTTCGCGCGCACATCGGTGGTGACGCCACTCACTTCCAGCCCGCCGTTGACCGTGGAGACATCGACACGCACGCCTTCGGGCACGCGCACCACGAAATGCACGGACACGTCGTTGTCGCGGTTGTTCCACTTGTTGTTGCGGTCGCTGCGAATGCCGTCCTCCTCGCACCGCGAGTTCTCACCCCAGAGCGCGCAGATCAGCATCTCGTCGCCAAGCTTCTTTGGCTCGATGCGAACCCACGACGGGTCGCCGCGACGCCAGCGCTTCTCGGCGGTGACTTCGACGCGACCGGTGGTGCTGCGCTCCACCTCGATCCCGCCATTGACGTTCTTGATGAGGATACGCTTGCCGGATGGAATGGTGCCCGACCAGGAAAACGACTTGTCGCTCTCCTGATTGCGGTCCTGTTCGCGGTCGCGACTGCGATTTTGCGCGCTGGTGGCCGCGAGGGGTGCCAGGACCAACGCCGCGAAGGACACGCGCATGGCTGTGGCGCGCAGGGCGCGGGCATGACGTGCCGAGTTGAAACGCAACATGGGAACCTCCAGGGTCCGGTGGAGAAGGGAATTGCCTGACATGAAATGTGCAAACGGCTTGAATCTGATCACTCGATGCGACGACGCGCGCCGCGCCGAACGACCACATCGCCGGAGTAGGTGGAGACGTTGATGCGAGCGCTGCCGCCACCACCAAACTCGTAGTGTCTGGTCGCATGATCGTCTCGCGCTCCGCGCACGCGGCTGTCACTGGACGGCATCAGCGTCATCGCGCCACCGCTGACGTCGCCATTGTACGTGGACACGTCGAGTTGCCCACCCGCCGATTCCGGCAACCGCAGCATGACATCACCGGAGTGCGTGGTGAACTGCAGGCGCGCGCGGTCGCTCAGCGAGCCGTCAAATTCAATGTCTCCGCTCACCGCGTCCACCACGACTTGCTCGGCGCGCTCAACGGCAAGCGACACCTCGCCACTGGTGGTATGCACTTCGGCATTGCCGCGAATGCCCCGCGCCACGACGTCACCGCCAACCGTCGTCACGCGAAGGTCACTGATGTTGCCGTTCACACTGACATCGCCGGAAATCGTCTCGACGATCACGCGCCCGCCCAGCGAGTCGAGTGCCACATCGCCCGACTGCAGGTGCACTTCGACGCCGCCGACCACATCGGTCACGCTTACATCTGCCGATCGCCCATTGATCACCAGATGGACTCCGCGGGGAACCAGCAGTCCGATGTCGGGCTCGTCCGAATCACGGCCGGACAGTGCCCGGGCACCGAATCGACGACCGTTCGACTCGGCCACCGCGAGCGTGACACTGACGCCCGACGAGCGCACCTGATAGTCGGAGCCATTGGCCCGCAGTTCCGCCGTACTCCGGTCGCTGCCGCGCACTACGAGTCGGCCGGAGCGCACGGTGATGTCAATGACGCCGTTGCGCGCGACGTTGAACACCGTATCGGTGACGTCGCCCATGCCTGCGTGTACCACACTGCCTGCCGAGGCGTTTGGCGAGGTGCCGGGCGATGATTGCGACCCAAGCGGGATTGCCGCCAGCGCCATCGCCGCAGCGCACCACTGGAACGCGCGGTGCGGCATCATAACAGGGCGACCCGACGCATCAGCGACAACTTGGCTTCCAGCGCGCGATTGAGCGTAACGGACAGGACTCGGCTGTTGGGCGCCTTCTCCAGCGCGGTGCGACTGTCGGCAATCGCCTTATCAATGATCGCCAGATTGCGCTGCAGCACTGACACCGTGGTTGAGTCCAGCTCACCAAATCGTTCGGACACAATAGCCCGGAGCGCGGCGATTTCGCGTTCGTAGGTCACATCCGCGTTGACGACGGGAACAATCAACGAGGTGTCCGTCACCCGTGCCGGACCCGAGGCCAAGGCCGACTGAACAGCGGCGCGGCGCGCGGCGACCTGCCAGGTAATGGTGGACGTCACCGCCACCAGCACCGTCGCGGCGACGGCCAGGAATCGGACACTCAGGCCGCGCCGCGGTGCGGGCGGTGCGACGCTGCTGGTGCGGGTGGCGCGACCGGCGAGCGGCACGATGGGCGTGTCCAGTCGCGAGGCGATCCCTGCCCACAGGTCTCGCGACGGCGCGATGGCCGGGAGACCCGCAGCCGCCTGGATCAGCTGTTCGACGTCGCGCAGCGTGGCGCAGCACGTGGCGCACGCCGACTGGTGTTCACGCATCCACGCGCGTTCCGGGGCATCGAGCTCGTTCTCCAGATACGCCATCAGGCGATCGTCGAATCGAGTACACTCGGGGTCTCGCCCCTCGGGATGTGGCATATGGTGTGTCATCGTAGGCGATCGTCAGTTTTCAGGACGCTTTGTCAACGGGTCAGGGCTGCACGCAGCAGCAGGCGAGCGCGATGCAACTGGGCCTTGCTGCCGCCCGGGGTGATGCCAAGCTGTTCGCCGATCTCTTCATGCGTGAACCCTTCTACATCGTGCAACACAAATATCTGGCGTGCGCCCCTGGGAAGTCCGGCGATCGCGGACTCCAGATCCAGTCGATCTCCCACCGACGCCGGTCGGCTGGCCACGAGTGCCTGCGCCTCGTCGTCGTCGGTCGTGCGGCTCTGATAGATGCCGACGGATTTTCGACGCGAGAGCACCACGTTCACCGTCACACGGTGAATCCATGTTGAGAACGCCGCCTCGCCACGAAATCCGGGTAGTTTTTCCCAGACCCGCACAAAGACGTCCTGCGTGACTTCTTCGGCGATCATCCGGTCGCCCAGCATGCGAACACACAGGGCATACACACGATCGACCTGCTCACGATACAGTCGTTCGAACGCCTGTCGATCACCCGCTGCCGCCGCTGCGACATCCGGCAGTATCTGGGCCGGAGGTGCCGCGGTGGTTGACGCTGGATTGAGAAGTGGTTCGCTCACAAGCTGCGCGTGCATGTGCCCCGAATTCGAGTCACCGATTGGATGACGCGGGAGGCGAAAGGGTTTGAAGGCCCCGAAAAATCAGCCGGCGCGATCGAACCCCGTCACGATGCCCGGCAATTCCCCCATACGGGTCATCCAATACGTGGGGTTCGCGACGGCCAATTCTGCTCGGGTGAAAGGACCCCACTGGGCCGCCGCGGTACGAACTCCTGCGGCGAGCCCCGCTCCCATGTCGTGAGGCGAGTCACCGACAAAGATGGCCCGGTCCGCAGACGTGCCCAGTCGTTCGAGCGCGAGGAATACCGGCTCGGGCATCGGCTTATGGCGCGAGGTCTCCTCGAACGTGACAATGGCGTCGAAGGCATCGGCAATCCCCACGTGCCGTAGCGAACGATTGGTCATGCCCCGGCCCTTGCTGGTGACAATGGCCGTCACGTGCCCCGCGTGCCGCGCCCAGGCCAAAGTCTCCGCCACATCCGGAAAGAGTGACGTCATGCGTTCGAGATGCAGGTCCTGATAGGCCCGATACTGCTCAACCAATGCCTCGACGTCGCCGGGCCCATCGCTCCATTCCGCCAGCTGTGTGCGCAGGGGCGTGCCAATGCCCGCGGTCCACTGGGCCCGTGACGGGCGCCGCTCGCGGTTGGCAAAGGCCGCCTCCATGCACTCCAGCAGCAAGCCGATGGAGTCGATAAGGGTGCCGTCGAGATCGAACAGCAGGGCAAGTCGGGTCATCGCGGAAAGCTAGCGATGCGGGAATGATTGATCAGGAACACGGCCACAATGTGATTGGCGGCTCGCTCCATGATTTGTGGGGCCGGGCCATCGGGCGCGGCCAGGTTCGTCGCCGCCGACAGGGCTGTCCACGATGGCCAGCGCGACAGCCAGCACTCGAGCGGTTCTTCCTCGCGTCCACGTAGCCACTCGTCGAGGGCCTGCTCGGCCGCTACACCGCGAACCTGTGCGACCATTCGCAGCGCCTGCCGAAGGGATTCCCGCAACGCGACGCGTCGCACAGGCGAGAGCGGAGCAACGGCCCGGGACAGTGCCGCATACGCACGACGATGGGTGCTTGATATGGCCAGCGTCGACTGACCTAGATCAGTCGCCACGGTGCGACGCGTACACCATCTCAGTAACGCGCGTTGAGCACGGTGCCATGTATCGACCGGCACGGGGTCACCCGGATCACTCTGATTATCCGCCCTGGCGCCTTGCAGTAGCGCCAGGGCGCGTCGCGGCGAGGTGGACAATCTCCAGCTCCCGCTGCCGTCCACCGTTGACCTTCGCCAACCCGCGACGAGGGCGACGGATCCCGTGGCGAGGGCCACGACCGCGACGAAGCCCGTGCGCGGCCCGGTGACGGTACTGACGCGCGGTCGCGAACCTGCGGGCACGCAGTCCGATGGACGGTCGTCGCGCAGCCAGGACTGCAACAACTCCCGCAGTTGGGTCGCGGCATCCGCAGCGCTCCCCCGCCCGGTGCCACTCGATTCATTGCGACGCTCGTCCGGTCTCCCGCCGACCAATCGTGTCTCCCACTGGGCTTTGCGCGCCAAACGCTCGAACAATCGAAGCGCCGCCTCTGCACCGGGTGGTGGATTGATGCGGTATACGGCAATGTCACTATGCGGCGATCCTACGCGCGCGCAGCGGCCCACCCGTTGGTGGCGCAATGCGTCTGTCCACGGCAAGTCCAGGTGCACCACAACGCCGGCGTCCTGAAGATTGACGCCTTCGGCCAGCAGATCGGTGGTGAGCAGCAAGTGAATGCGACGATGTGCCGGCGGTGGGGGGCGACCCTGCGCCACCGGTGCAAAGTGCGCCAGTGCCTCCTGTCGGGAGATTGCGCCGCTGGCGATAACGGCGCGTTGACCGGTCAGCATGCCGACGCCGGCGATGTCGGCGAGTGCCCGGCCAACGGCACGAACGGTGGCGGCAAACTGTGAGAAGGCCACCACGGGTACGTTTGGGTGTGCGCGCATGATGGTCCGCATGGCGTCCACGCGGGCGGCGTCGCTGTGTGCAACGCGCATCTGCTCGTGCAGCAGGCCTCGCACGGCGTCGAGGTGCGCGGACAGGATATCCAACAACGGTCCCGTGGCCGGCGCATGGTTGGCCAGCAGCTCTGGAAACGCCAACTGCACTTCATGCTCGCCGACCAGCCAACTGCGCAATTCGGCGCTGGTTGGATGGCGACCATGCTCCAATGCATGCCGCAGGGCTTCGCCACGCAGGAGTCGCTTTCGAAGCGCCTGCGTGAGCGCCGCGTCGCTGGAACACCAGGCTCGCAGGAGGCCGAGCCGAATCAGGGCGCCCGCGATGGCCCCGTCGTGCGCCGGCAGTGGTGCCGGCAGCGCCAGGATGGCGTCGAGCACGGCGGGATCGTGCGGCATGGCCATCGGGGGGTGTTCAACAATGCGGGGGCGTCCGATTCGATGTGTACGGCGCACGACGACCCGCGCCAGCAACCCATCCCGCAGGCGCGCTGCCGGCGTTCCCAGCGCCAACGCCAGCAGGGCGCCAAGATCGCGCGGTGAGTTGTGGATCGGCGTCGCTGACAGGAGCAACAGATCGCTGCCGGCGAGGACCTGACTGATGGCGCGATAACGACGAGTGGTTGGCGTCCGCAGGTGATGCGCCTCGTCAACGATGACCAGCGTTCCCGGTTGGCACACGTTGGCGGGCGGATGTGCCGAAGAGTAGCAATGCAGCGACTCCAGTTGTGCGTGGGAGCACTGCGCGCGGGTTAGCGCCGAGCGCCACATGGGTAGCAAGGCGGCCGGCACGATGATGCGAACCTGCCGGTAGTCGCGCGCGACCGCCAATGCCACGTACGTCTTTCCAAGACCCACATCATCAGCAAGCAGTGCCACGCGGTGTTCACGCAGTATGGCGTGCAGGCGGCTGGCGGCGTCGAGTTGATGCGGGAGGAGTGTCAGCGCGCCCAATGCGGCGCTGGTGCATGGCGGTGCCGCCTGGGAATGGTCCGCCGCCATCATGGCGTGCGCCATGGTGGCGCGCACAGTGGATGCTGATGAAGGGACAAAGTCCGCAGTTGCGGGCGAGCGACGTCTGATCATGGGAGAGCCCACCGCATGAGTGGTTCGAGGTGGCGCAGTGGAATGCCATAGGCGGCCGCGATGGCGGATTCGTACTGGTCCACAGCAATCGATTCGCCGGCGGCGCGTCGTCGGCCAAGGTCGGCCAGCGGGTATCGGGCCGTCGTCCAGTTTGTAGGAACGGGAAGCGTGGCAACGGTCCATCCCATGAACCGGCGAAAGCCCCCGCGTGCGGGCTCGGCGAGTGTCTCGAACCATCCAGCGGCCACGGTCGAGCCCAGCAACGACTCGATGGCATAGGCATCGTCCATCGAACTGGTGCGCATGACGTAGCAGGTATTGAGCGGCACAGTGGGATCGCCGGCGTGCAGCACCCGCGGGCGCAGTCGCTTGCCGATGTCGGCCCACACGACTCGCGGGGACTCGTGTCGCGCGGCCTCGGTGCGAAAGAGGGTCCACCACGGGTGGCGCGCGCGCGCATCCCGTCGGCGTTCAAGCCGAGGGCGCCAGTGTGCCAGCCAACGCGCCGCGGCGGGCGGTAAGGCGCGCAGTGGCGCCCCGTCGATTCCATGCGTCCAGAGGATGCGCAATTCGCCATCGACGCCTGGCGTCGGCGCCGTGAGGCGCTGCACGCCGTCGCCGCGCAAGACCGGCCGCAACATCTGTCGCTCGATGTGCGCGCATCGTCCGTCCGCCACCACCGAAGCCGTTTCGTCGTCGTGTTCAATGGCGTGAACCAGGAACGCCGCATTGCAGCCACATTTGACACCCAGTATCGGGCGTCCGAGCGAGGAATCACCGAGGGCCGGTCCGGCCAACCGCAGACGCTCGAAGGCGGAGCGTACGGCGTCGGGAAGCAGCAACCATGGGGCCGCGGGATCGCCGGCGAACGACAGGTGGCGCGGATCCACCGTGAAGGCCGAGTGCTCGGAGCGATGCGCCAGTGTGACGCGGATGGGGCGTCGGGATGGGGGCGGCTCCGTACGGCGTTCCGCGACAACGAGTGACGGGTACACGGCGGCGTCGAAGACGGCCGGCGATTGGCTCCAGTCGTGCACGGCGCGCACGTCGACCTGGTTGTGCATCCATGCACGAATGCCGCCGCCGGCGAGTGCGCGCCAGAGTTTTGCAGGGACCAGCAACGCTGACATGCCGCCGGGTGCCAGCAGTTGAACGCTGCGTTCCACGAACGCGGTGGCCAGGTCGGCCTGTGCGGCAAATCCGACGCCGGCACCGGCCCGTGTTGCGCCGATCCGCCAGGCGGCGTGGCGCATGGAGTGAAACTCGCGACGCAGTCGCACCCGGTCGGCGTGCGGCACGGCGTGCGGGCGAACCCACGGCGGATTGCCAATGACCAGCGAGAAACCGCCGGCAGCGGCGACGTCTGCGAAGTGCGCCGCGAAACGAAAGGGTAGGGCCCCGCCCAGTTCGAGCCTCTTTCGTTGCCCTTCGAGTTCCCGGGTCCGCTGACGCAGGTGGTCAAGCCGCTGGCGGTCAAGTGGCGTGCGGGACGGTCGGTCACCGAACAGATCGCGCGCCCGGAGGCGATCGAGCAAGGCGCGCCGTTCGTACCGTGCGCCGTCGATCATGCGTTGCTGTTCGGTCACGGCACGGTGGCGCTCTTCGCGGTCGAGCGCGTCTGCCAGCGTGCGTTTGCGACTGCCGCTGGCGCGGGTGTATCGGTCGCGCAGCGTGGTCAGTCGTTTCGCGGATGGCGGCGCGTAGCGGAAGTCGCCGCCCGCGAGTGTGTCGCCGACGCGAATGTGATGGTCGAGGTTGGGCAGCGTCGGGATGTGACTGATGCGGGTCTCGGGGCACTCGATGACAATGGAGAGCCACAGGCGGAGCTCGCACAGCCATACGGCCAGCGGGTTGCGATCAACGCCAAAGATCTTGCGGGTCAGCACGGCGCGTCGAACGACGTGGGTGGGCCGATCATCGCCGGCCCGCGCCTCGAGTGTGGCCAGACACTCCAGGGCGCGCACCAGGAACGCACCGGAGCCGCACGCGGGATCGAGTACGCGAAGGGACTCCAACGCGGTGCGCGCGCGCGCCGTCAGGTGCAACGGCGCGCTGTCGTGCACCAGCTGATCGGCCGGCACGTCGGGTAGTACAGCGTGCAGCGCGTCGCGCACCACCGTGTCGACCAGTTCCGGTGGCGTGTAATAGGTTCCCGACTGGTGCCGCTCTTCAACCGCCATGAGCGATTCGAACGCGCGCCCCAGCATCTCCGGATCGATGGCCGCTTCCGACCAGCGTGTCGAGTCTTCCTGCGCGGTGAAACGGTATCGGTCGAGCAAATCGCCCAACAGTGACGCGAGCGTGTCGTCGTGGAATCGCAGCGCGCGCCGTCGCCGTTCCAACGGCGTGGGGGAAAAGAGGCCGCCATTGAGAAATGGCACGGCGCCGAAGTCGCGCGCGGCGGCGGCGCGTTGTGCCACCGGGGTGTTGAGCGTGCCGAAGAACAGCGGGCGGAGCAGTCGCTCGTGCAGACGTCCCCCGCGTTCGAGGCATGCGGTGACCCGATGCAGCAGAAACTGGCGATCGTGGTTGAGCCAGGCTTTCGCCTCGAGGAATGCGAGAAACAGGCAGCGCGATGCACAGAGGAGCGCCAGTTCCCGACGTTCTCCCGGCGAGGCGGGTCCTGAACTGGTTTCGGCCAACTGCCCCACCGTGTGATCGAGCGCCCGATAAAATCGCGTGGACAGTGCGTCGCGTCCCAGAATGTCGCCGAAGCGCGCGTGGCGCAGCGTGGGGTCCGGCTCAGTGATGGCTGCCAGTGAACGCAGCGTGTCGGCGTCGGAGTCGACCACCCGTCGACGATCAACGCAGAGTGCGGCGATGCGTGGGCCACGGGAATCCGGGAACACCGCAGCGATGGTGATGGTCTGAGCGGCCGCGTCGAGGGTGACCACGCACCAGCTTCGGCCGGGTGCCCGCTGGGCCGCCGCCACGCACAACCGGCGGGTGAGTTCGCGGGTGTCGGTGGTGGCGGCCGAGCCCAGATGCGGCACGAGGGCTGCGCTCAGGCAGCGCAGTCCGCCAGCACCGTGCGCGAGATGCGCGTCGCTCACCAGGGACTCAATACCCAGATCGCGTCGGGAATCGATGGTCAGGCGACGCACCGAGTGGAAGCCCAGCAGGCGCACAATAGCGCGGAGGGCGGTCAGCGTATCGGCCTGGGCGAGCAGGCTGGCGGCAGCGTGGAGAGTAAGCACGACGGCAGCATACGGTCGGTGGTGCGAAAGACTGTCACCGCTCCATTGCAGCGGGGATCAACCCGACGCACGGCGTTGATCAGGCGGCGCGACGCGAACGGGGTCTACCGGGAGCGGGGCGTGGCGAGGGGCCGAAAGGATGAGCGACGGAACCTCAGGCGACATCGGTCGTCGCCTTCAGTATCTTTGTACGTGCCGGTACGATGTCGACGCTCACGCGGGCCAGTGCCGGTTGGATGCAGTCGCGGGCGCCGTCATAAGCGTGGCGCGCAATTGGACTGAACCTTTCGAGCGATCTCGGGCGAACCATGGCGATATGCTGGTTGAATGGGCGATTCGTGCCCGAAGAACAGGCGCAGGTCTCGATCTTTGATCGCGGACTGCTATTCGGTGACGGGGTGTACGAAGTGGCGGCGGTGTGCAATGGCCGTCTGCTTGACGCCGACCGGCATCTCGTGCGGCTCGAGCGGTCGCTGGCGGAGATCGAAATGCCCTCGCCGCAATCGCGCGAGGCGTGGATGGCGCTGATGCAATCGCTCGTCGAGCAGAACGGCATCGACGAAGGGCTGGTGTACCTGCAGGTGACACGCGGCGTCGCCGAACGTGACTTTGCGTTTCCGGCGGTTGTGACCCCCACCTGCTTTGCCTACGCGCGCAAGAAACGTTTGACGCAAGATCCCAACGCCGGAGGCATTGTGCTCCACGCGGTGCCGGATATCCGTTGGGCGCGTCGTGACATCAAGAGCACGGCCATGCTGGCGCAAGTGCTGGCAAAGCAGGCCGCGAAAGCGGCTGGCGCGTATGAAGCGGTGATGCATGAGCGCGGCATGATCACCGAAGGCGGCTCAAGCACTCTTTGGATTGTGCAACACGGCACCGTGCTGACGCGGCCACTGTCACACGCCATTCTGGCCGGCATCACCCGCGACGTCACCCTCGAGCTGGCCGCCCGGGAGGGGATCCCGGTGCTCGAGCGTGCGTTTGCACTGGAGGATGCACGAGAGGCCGATGAGTGCTTCATCACGAGCGCGACCAGTTTCGTGCTGCCGGTCGTGCGGATCGACGACGCCGTGATCGGATCCGGCGCACCGGGTCCTGTCAGCATGCGGTTGCGCGAGGCCTACCTGGCGCGCGCCGCCACCCTGACCCTGCACCGCTGACGCCGCATGACGCCTATCACACCGCGGTCTCTCGTTGCGCCGCCACGTCTGGGCGTGGGCGCGCGCGTTGCGCTGGTGTCGCCGTCGGGGCCGTTGCGGGATGTCACCGAACTGGTGCGGGCCGAGGGCCACGCACGCCTCTTGGGGTGGGAAACGGTAGTTGGGCCGCACGCGATGGCCCGCGAAGGCTACTTCGCGGGGCACGATGCCCAACGGCTGGCGGACTTGTCCGCCGCCATTGCCGACCCTTCCATTGACGGAATCTGGTGTCTGCGCGGCGGCTATGGTGCCGCGCGACTGTTGCCGGCGCTGGACATCGACGTCATTGCCGCGCGTCCGAAGGCGCTCATCGGTTTCTCGGACATCACCGCGTTGCACGCGATATGGCAGCAGGCCGGAGTGATGAGCTTCCACGGTCCCACGGCGCGTGGCGTGCTGTCTCCGTTCTCGCTGGATTCGTTCATGCGGGCGATGGTGCAGGGCGTGGACAGCGCGGGCGGATCGACCGGCGCGACGGTGATTCGCGACGGTGTGACCACCGGCAGGCTGGCTGGCGGCAATCTGGCGTTGGTGGCCTCTCTCTGCGGTACGCCGTGGGCCATAGATTTCACCGATGCCATCGTGGTGCTGGAAGACATCAACGAAGCCACGTATCGCGTGGACCGCATGCTGACGCAGTTGCGGCAAGCGGGCGCCTTCAATCGCTGCGCCGGTCTGGCGTTCGGTCATTTCACCAACGCCGATTCCCCGAACGATGATGGGGCGCGACCATTGGACGACGTGATCCGCGAGTGCGCCGATGCCCTGGCGGTACCGGCGCTCCTGGGAATCCCGGTTGGACATATCGACGATCAATGGACGTTGCCATTGGGCGCGTTGGCGACCCTCGACGCCACCAATCGCGCACTGCGCGTCCATCGCGCGGCAGCCAACTGACTGCGCGTCCCCTTCCTCGTTCTCACGAACACGGCCCACGATGAAAACAGCACAGCAACTATTCGCCGAAGCCAAGGCGGTCATTACCGAAGTGACGGCCCGCGAAACTCAGGACCGGATGGCCCGCGGCGAGCCGATCGTCCTGATCGATATACGCGAGCAGAATGAATGAAACCTCGGCCACGCGGCCGGCGCCCAGTACATCGGCCGTGGCGTGCTGGAGTCGCAGATCGAGTCCCGTGTACCGCGGGACGCGCCGATTGTGTTGTACTGCGCCAGTGGCAACCGGACGGCACTGGCGGCGCGCACTTTGGAGGAGATGGGCTATACGAACGTGGCCTCGATGGCCGGCGGATTTCGCGATTGGGTCGCCACCGGTGGCGAGGTGGCTGACTGATCGACCACGCTGACGTCGCGCGGCTTGCCGTCCGACTTGCGGAGCACGCGCCCAGCGAGGCGTCGCCGTGGCCGGAGGCGCGTCTGGCTGCGGTGGTTGCCGTGTTGCGCGTGCGCGACGAACCCGAATTGCTGTTCATCAAGCGCGCCGAAGCCGAACACGATCCGTGGAGCGGCCATGTGGCGTTCCCCGGTGGTCGACGCGAGCCCGCCGACGACTCGCTGCAGGTCACCGCGATTCGCGAAACGTGCGAGGAACTCGCACTGAAACTGACGGCCGAGAGCATGCTGGGTCAGCTTGATGATCTGGCGCCGCGTTCGCACGCGCTTCCCCCCATCATCATCCGACCCTTCGTGGCGCTGGTGGCGTCGGATGTCTCGTTTGTTCTCAGTCGGGAAGTGGCGTCCGTGTTCTGGGTCCCGCTCTCCGCATTGCGGGCGGCCGAGGCGCAGATCGAGCATGCCGTCATGATCAACGGTGTGACGGCTCGGTTCCCGGCCTATGCCGTGCAGGGTCACGTCGTCTGGGGATTGACCGAGCGGATCGTTCGTCAACTCCTCTCGATGTTTGAAGTGCCAGCGTAGTGCCACCTCTCACCACGTCGGACCTTGCGTCCGAGGAGCGGCCATCGTGATGCGTTATCGGGTCTTCGTGCTGGTTCTCATGGCGGCGTGCGCGCGTTCCGGACCGGCGCCGACGGCCATCGCGCCTGGGGCGGGGAAGCGCGTTGAAGGAGACCGCGGCATGGTGGCGGCCTCACACCCGGATGCGGTGGCTGCGGGCGTCGAGGCGCTGCGACTTGGAGGCAATGCGGTGGATGCGGCGGTGGCCACCGGATTTGCCTTGTCCGTCACGGACGTGTCGCAGACGGGATTGGGCGGCGGAGGCGCGCTGACGTTTTACAACGCCAAGACTCGTCGCGCCGAACATCTGCTGTTCTATCCCCGTTCCGGCGCGGACGCGGCGTGGGGGCAGGCCGACTCGGCGCGCGGCGCACCACGACCCGGTCGCGCGGCCGCAGTGCCGGGCATGGTGGCCGGGCTGCTTGAGATGCAGGAACGTTTTGGCAAACTGAGTCGTGCGCAAGTGATGGGTCCCGCGATCCGCCTGGCGCGCGACGGGTTCATCGTGTCACCACTGTTGTCGCGGACCATCGCGTCATCGAAGGCAAAGCTCGCCGCCGATTCATTGGCCGCGCTGCGGTTCATGCCGACGGGCGAAGCACTGCGACCGGGCGAGCGGTTGAGACAACCGGAGTTGGCGATCACGCTCGAACGCATCGCGGCCGCTGGCGCATCGGCGTTCTACACCGGCGGCGTGGCCGAACGATTGTCAGCGAAAGTTCAGGCGCAAGGTGGATTGATCCGCGTGCAGGACCTGGCGAACTACAAGACGGCTGGGGAACGCCCGCTGTGCGCAGAATGGCGCGGGTATACCGTGTTGAGTGCGCCGCCGCCGATGGGCGGGGTGGGTGTCCTCGAGATGCTGCAGATGGCCGAGGCATCGGGTATCACCGGCGCCGGCGGATTGACGCGTCAGCCGGAGGCTGTCTCGAAACTGGCCGACGTGATGCGTCTGGCAGGCGCCGATGCCGGGCGCTGGCGTGGCGATCCGTTTGCCCAGGCGGTCCCGGCACGCGGCACGACCAGCGCTGGGTATGCGAAGTCGCGCGCGGCGCTGATCACCGGCGTAGCGCTGGATACGGCCAAGGCGGGCGATCCGTGGCCCTTCGATAAGGCGGCCGCTCCGGCGTCGTGTGCGGCGCTCGACCCGTATCCGGCTGCGGTGCCCGACGCCCGCGCGCCGGGTGATGCGGCGGCAGCATTCGACGCGCGTGGCAGCGACCCCGACGACTCGTGGCGTCAGGGGAGCCTGACGTCGCATATGGCGATCGTCGATGCCGAGGGCAACGCGGTGTCGGCGACCACCACAGTGGGCGTGCTCTTCGGGTCCGGAGTATACACCGACGGATTCTTCCTGAATTCGTCGGCCAGCAACTTCGATGCGCGCACACGCGGTCCCAACCGATTCGCCAACACCACGATGGCGCCCACGATCGTCCTCGACCACGGCGCCGTGCGACTGGTGGTTGGTGCCGCCGGTTCGCAGTACATCCAGCCGGCAATTGTGCAGGTGGTGGTGCGCATGCTGGCGTTCAACGAGGACCCGGGTCTCGCGCTCGCGGCGCCGCGCATCCACGCCAGCGCGCCGCTCAAGGAAGTCGAGGTGGAGCCGGGGTTTGCCCCGGACGTGTATGCGGCGCTGGTGGCGCGCGGGTATCGCCCACTGAGCCGCGTCGCCGATATCTCGTTCGGTGGCGTGCACGCGGTATTTGTGCGCGCCGATGGCCGACGGATTGGCGTGGCCGATCCTCGTCGCGACGGCACGGCAGGCGGCAACTAGGCGGGGCCGGGGGCACTTGCGGGTATATTTAGCCTAGGCTAAAATATCTATGTGTCCACACTGAATACTGACCACCCGCCACTCGGCGACGTGCCGGCGACGGCCTCCGCGAAGGAATCCGGATGGCGACACGCGCGGCTCGCGCCGTCGCTGGCCGAGGTGCATCGCTCCATCGACGTCAACGGGACGACGTGGCTCCGGAAGCTGCTGGCTTTTGCGGGTCCGGGATACCTGGTCGCCGTTGGCTACATGGATCCCGGGAACTGGGCCACTGATCTGGCCGGTGGGTCGCGCTTCGGGTACACGCTGTTGTCCGTCATCCTGCTGTCGAACCTGATGGCCGTGCTCCTGCAGGGTCTGGCGTCCAAGCTGGGCATCGTCACCGGACGCGACCTCGCACAGGCCTGTCGCGATCATTACTCGCCCCGCGTGACGTTCACGCTGTGGGTGATGTGCGAGATTGCCATTGCCGCTTGCGATCTGGCCGAAGTGATCGGCTCCGCCATCGCCCTCAAGTTGTTGTTCGGGATTTCCATTCCCTGGGGGATCGCGCTCACCTCATTGGACGTGCTGGTGGTGCTGTACCTGCAGAACAAGGGATTCCGGCTCCTGGAAGCGCTGGTGATCGCGCTGGTGGCGGTGGTCGGCGGCTGCTTCCTGTTTGAATTGATCATCACCCGGCCGGAACTCGGGGCGGTCGCGCGCGGATTTGTGCCCACGGTCGACATCGTGCGCAATCCCGAGATGTTGTACATCGCCATCGGGATACTCGGCGCCACGGTGATGCCGCATAATCTGTACTTGCATTCGTCCATCGTGCAGACGCGGAAGTACGCCGAAAACGCCGAAGGCAAACGCGAAGCGGTGCGCTTTGCCTTCATCGACTCCACCATTGCCCTGACGTTCGCGCTGTTCATCAACGCGGCCATTCTCATTGTGGCGGCGGCAACATTCAATACCACGGGCAACACGGATGTCGCGGAAATCCAGGACGCGCATCGATTGCTCACGCCGCTGCTGGGCGTCGCGGGAGCGAGCACCGTGTTTGCGCTGGCCTTGCTGGCCAGCGGTCAGAACAGCACGATCACGGGGACCCTGGCGGGCCAGATCGTGATGGAAGGATTTCTCAATCTGCGCATACGTCCCTGGTTGCGGCGGCTGATCACGCGCTCGATTGCCATCGTCCCTGCCGCAATTGTGGCCATTGTCTACGGCGAAAGCGGCACCGCCAAGCTGCTGGTGTTCAGTCAGGTTATTTTATCGCTGCAACTGTCGTTCGCCGTGTTCCCGCTGGTGCGGTTCACCTCCGATCGCGAGAAGATGGGCGTCTTCGTCAACTCCATGCCGCTCCGCGTCGCGGCCTACTCCGTCGCTGGCGTGATCGCCACGCTCAACGGGTGGTTGCTGTGGCAGACCATGCGCGCCTGGACCGCCTGATGTATCGGCGCATTCTGGTGCCGCTGGAGCATTCGCCCTGCGATGACGTGATTCTGGGGCACGTCCGCCAGTTGGCGCGGCTGTGCGGGTCGTCTTTGCTCCTCATCCATGTCGCTGACGGCTGGGCGGCGCGCAATCTCCGCCCGCTGAACCTTCGCGAGTCGGAAGAGATACGCCAGGATCGGGAGTACATCGAACAGTGCTGCGCCGCCTTGCGCGCGGAAGGGTTTGACGCGGAGTCCGTGCTGGCGGGCGGTGAACCCTCAGTCGAAATCGCGTCTGCGGCCGACCGGGAATCCTGCGATCTGATTGCGATGGCGGTGCATGGACACAAGGGACTGCAGGACGTGATCTACGGGCAGACCGCCAACAAGGTGCGGCACCTGACCACCGTGCCGGTGCTGATGGTGCGTGATGCGCGTCGCGCGACACGACCGACGTGACACGCCCACGTGAGGTGATCGGCCTCTCGTGGTGCGCCGTCCCGACCTAGGCGCCGATGGCAACCAAAAAGGCGATCGTGCCGTTGCCGACGCTCACCGCGCCGGTTGAGGACTATCTCAAGGCGATTTACGAACTCGAGACGCGGCAGGGGAGCGCCGCGACCAGTGAAGTGGCCGAGGCACTTGAGGTCGCACCGGCCTCGGTGACCGGGATGATTCGCCGACTCGCCGCGCAAGGATATCTCGATCATGTGCCGTATCATGGCGTGCAACTGACTGAGGTGGGCCGTCGCGCGGCGCTACGGACCATCCGTCGCCATCGAATCCTCGAGAGCTATCTCACCGGCGTGCTGGGATATCCGTGGGATCGCGTCCACGACGAGGCGGAACAACTCGAGCATGCGGCGTCCGACGAGCTGATCGAACGCATGGCGGCCGCCTTGGGCCATCCGGTTGTCGATCCGCACGGCGCACCCATCCCGACCGCCGAAGGCACGGTAGAAGAACCGGCTCTGCGCACACTCGCGGAGTTGGCGATCGGCGAGGCGGCACGCATGCTGCTGGTCAGCGACAAGGATCCGGCCCTGCTGCGTTATCTGGCGGAGATCGGACTGCAGCCGGGCACGGACGTGACCGTGCTGGCGCGGGCGCCATTTGACGGACCGCTCACGTTGCGCATCGGGACCTCCGAGTCGATGGTGGGTCTCAGACTCGCCGAACAGGTGCTGGTTGCCGCTGACGCGTCGCCGCTCCCGGCGAAATCGCGCCGACGCTGAGGCGGCCGAGGCGCGGCGAACGATCAGCCAATGCGCGCCTTGAGCGCCTTGCGGGTTTCCACTGACAGCGGGGTGTCGCGCATCAGCGTTCGCAGGCGTTGCGTCAGGGTGCGCACGGCGACGCGTTGGCCGGCATCTGCATACAGCCAGATCGCATCGGCCAGCGCGAGCGCCTCCGCGTCGGGATCACCAAGTCGCAAGGCGTCGTTGGACAGTTGCTCCATCGTCATGGCGGCTTCGCGATTGTACGATTGTGCGTAGAGCGCACTCGCGAGACCGGTCATGGCGTCTACCGACAGTCTTCCGGCATCGCGCTCAATGGTTGCCGCGAGGCGAAACTCACGACGCGCCAGGTCGAACGCGCCAAGCGACATGGCGCGACGGGCGCTATCAAGATGCTCGGCCGCACCGCGGACATCGGCGCGGATTTCGGCGGTCGCGTGAGCGGGCACGGGTCGCGACGAGGCGATGGCGGGTCGTCGGTCCGCGTGCCGCACCATGTGGTCCGGTGCGAGGCCGGTTTGCACCGCGGCCACTGTCGACAGCGCGAAGAGTGTCATGGTGAACATGGGAAGCACCTCGAAGCAGAGAGTCATCACGCGCACGGAACGCGACGCGTTTCCGTTCCGGGACCCGCCCGCAGGGGCGTTACTTCTTCGATACGAGTCGAGGCCTCGGGAGTGTCACTGGAGGGATCGATTGCGGGATTCGGGGGACCAGTGGTCGTGCGGGCGGCCCACTGCCGATCCCCGTGTGCCGCGAGTGCGCTAGCTTTCGCCCATGCCAGATTCTGATTCCACCAGGGACCATAGCCTCCCGTCGTCCAGCGAGGGCATCGCGGACGTGTTGGTGGGACCTCCTGATGCCATTCGGCAGTTGATGCGCGGGGAATGGCGCACGCCGCACGATGTGCTGGGAGCGCATCCGGCATCGAGTGATGGCGTTGACGGGGTGGTGGTACGGGCCCGCGTGCCGCGGGCGGTGCGGATGTGGATCGTGCTGCGCGGTGTGCGCGTGCCGATGGCGCGCGTGCACGATGCGTTCTTCGGGTGTTTCCTTCCCGGCGAATCGCTGCCGCTCGCCTATCGACTCATCGCGGAAACGGTCGACGGACGCGAGCGCGAGTTCGACGACCCCTATCGATTCCTGCCCACGATCGGCGAGATGGATCTGCACCTGTACGGTGAAGGCCGTCACTTGCGGTTGTGGGAGAAGCTGGGCGCGCACCCGCGCGTGATCGATGGGGTGGAAGGCACCTCGTTCGCCGTGTGGGCACCCAACGCGCGCCGCGTGTCGGTGATCGGCAACTTCAACGACTGGGATGGACGCGCCCACGCCATGCGCGCTCTGGGTGGCAGCGGCGTCTTCGAGTTGTTCATCCCCGGGGTGCTGCCGGGCGCGCTGTACAAGTTCGAGATCCGCGCGCGTAGTGGTGCCACGCGCGTGAAGAGCGATCCGCTGGGATTCAAGATGGAGCAATCGCCCGGGCATGCCTCGATCGTTGAACGGTCTGGCGTGTATGCCTGGACGGATGCGGACTGGCTGGCGCGTCGCGCGAACGCCAATCCGGTGGCGGAGCCCATGCTCGTGTATGAGGTGCACCTGGGATCCTGGCGTCAGGGGGAAGGCGGACAGTTCCTCAACTATCGCGCGTTGGCGCCCCTCCTGGCCGAGCACGTGACGCGTCTGGGCTTCACCCATGTGGAATTGCTGCCGGTCCTTGAGCATCCCTATGGGGGATCGTGGGGCTATCAGGTTGGCGGCTACTACGCCCCGACCTCGCGGCACGGATCGCCGGACGATTTCCGGTACTTCGTCGACACGCTGCATCACGCGGGGATCGGCGTGCTGCTGGATTGGGTCCCGGCCCATTTCCCCAAGGATGACTGGGCGCTGCGGCGATTCGACGGCACGGCGTGCTACGAGCACGAGGATCCGCGCCTCGGTGACCATCCCGAGTGGGGGACGCACATCTTCAACTATGCGCGCCACGAAGTCCGGAACTTTCTTCTGGCCAACGCGCTGTTCTGGATTGAGGAGTTCCATCTGGACGGACTGCGCGTCGACGCGGTCGCGTCGATGCTGTATCTCGACTACGGGCGCGAGGCGGGGCAGTGGCTTCGCAATCGACTCGGCGGTCGCGAGAACCTCGAGGCGGTGGCCTTTCTCAAGCAACTCAATCACACCGTACAATCGCTGCATCCCGGTGTGGTCACCATCGCGGAGGAAAGCACCACCTGGCCGCGCGTGACACATGCCATTGCGGACGGCGGATTGGGATTCACGTTCAAGTGGAACATGGGGTGGATGCACGACACCCTCGACTACTACAAGGTCGATCCGTTCTTCCGGAAGGGTGCGCACGACAAGTTGACCTTTGCCATGATGTACGAGTACAGCGAACGCTTCGTGAATCCGCTGTCGCACGATGAAGTGGTGCACATGAAGGGGTCGCTGCTGCGAAAGATGCCGGGCGACGAGTGGCAGCGCTTGGCGAATCTGCGCACGTTGATCGGCTACTCGATCACGCGCCCCGGGAAGTCCGTGTTCTTCATGGGCACCGAGTTGGGACCCTGGAGCGAATGGAATCACGATGCCAGTTTGGAGTGGCATTTGCGCGACGATCCACGGCGCGCCGGATTGGAGCGGTTTGTCGCCGCCGCCGGCGCCCTGTATCAGTCGCAGTCCAGTCTCTGGCGCCACGACCACGATCCGTCGGGATTTTCCTGGATCGATGTGACCGACAAGGGCCAGTCGGTGCTGTCCTATGCGCGCTTCGATGGTGCGGCACACGCGGTGGTGGTGATGAACCTCACGCCGGTGCCGCGCGATCACTATCGCCTGGGAGCGCCGACGGCTGGTCGATATCGCGTCGCGCTCAACAGCGATGCCGCGACGTTCGGCGGGAGTGGATACTCTGTGGCCGACGACGTGATGACCGATGCCGAACCCTATCACGGGTTTCCACAGTCACTCGTGATCACCCTGCCGCCGTTGTCGATGCTGGTGTTGTTGCCCGATCCGATGCCGGAGCCGGGGACGCCGCGTGTGTCGAGTGCGGCCACGCTGGTGTCTGACTCGGTCGAGATGGCGCTGCGGGATCTCCCCGGTGTCGGCGGCATCGGCCGCGGAGACACCCGCGCCCACGCGTCGTCGTTCGGTGAGCAAACGTCCACGCGATGTGGCTGCGCCGATCGCGCCAATGACGGCGGGATCTCAGCCCTCCAGCGTGGACAAGGCGAAGGCGAAGCAGGCCATGAAGGCCAGGGAGGCCCGGCAGCAGAAGAAGAAACAGCAGGAGGTGCAGGAGAAGCCGAAGGGGCCGAAGGGGCCGAAGGGGCCGAAGCCGCAGTCGAAAAAGTCGAAGGGCAAGAAGTCGAAACCCGACAAGACGCAGCGCGACGAATGACCAAACGGGTCGTGCTTTTCGGCATTGCCAGTGTCGCCGCCGCTGCAGTGTGCGTTCGTCTGGGCATGTGGCAACTCGCCCGCCTCGACGAACGTCGCACCAAGAATGCGCTGGTGCTGGCCCGCGGCGCCGCGCCGCCTCTCTCGATGCGCGCGGTGCGTGAGATGGACACGAGCGCGACCCATTGGCGACGCGTCACGGTGCGAGGTATTGCCGACTACGACGCCGAAATGGTACAAACATCTCGATCGCAGGCGGGGGCACCAGGCGTCTACCTGCTTACGCCGGTGCGACCAGTCGACAGCGGATGGGGCGACACCTCGCTGTTGGTGTTGCGTGGTTACTTGTACTCGGCCGATGCCCGCACCATCGATTTTGCTCGTGCGCGGGAAGGCGACACCCTGACGGTCGACGCGCTCGTCACGGCGTTCCCGCCTCCCCGGCCCGGCGCGGTTCGATCCCCGACGTCAACACGCGCCATCCGGCTGCTCGACCGCGATACCCTGATGGCCATGATGGGTCGCCCACTGGTGCCGGTGGTCCTGCTGGCGCTTGGAGACACCACCCCACGCGACGTAGCGCGACCGACGCGTGTTCCGCCCCCGTCACCCAGCGAAGGACCTCACAAGTCCTATGCCTTCCAGTGGTTCGGGTTCGCGTCGGTGTTTATGGTGGGCTTTCTGTCCTTTGTCGCCAAAGGAGTGCGCAAAGAGAGCTGAGTGAGGCAATCGCGCCACATATGCTGCAGCGTTGATGCCGCCTCACTGTTGCCGGAAATGGGAAAAGTGATACTGTGGGCCGATGTACTGCGCCCATGAATTGCTGGCGACCGTTACACCAGAGGCACAACTCTCACAAATCCCTCTTGGGACGGTATCACGTCAATCGGCCGATCCACGAGACCGATTCCGCGGCCTCTCCGCCGTCACATGAATGCACACCAATGATACAGTGGCGGGCACAGCCATTGCTTCTCCTCCATGTCAGCCGAGCGGTCGTCCGACCGCCGACACAACGACAGCGGAGAGAACATGGCGACAATCGTGCAGCGCGTGGCGGGTCAGATCGGACAGCGGAGCGTGTTGGCGGCGCTCATGCTCGGTCTGGTACCGGCCGGGGTCGCGCTGGCGAAGACGCCCGCTGAATCCGATTGCGCGACGTCGGTCACGGTCGCTCGTGTCGCCGGCCAGGTTGCCGCGGCCTCTCTCGTGACCGGTCTGGAGTACCGCGACATGACGCGCCAGGGCGGATGGCACATGGCGCAGGAATCTGATCGCGCCGCCGTGGCCGCCGACCCGAGTTCACACCTGCACGCGCTGGGTTCGTACCACATGGCGCGCAATCTCGGTTCCACTCAGTGCACGTCGTCGGCCGCGATGCGCCGGGCCGCGCTGCGCGGCGCTGCCCTCTCGCTGGCCATCGGCACCGCGAAGGAAGTCTCCGACGCGCGTTACAACGGGTTCAGTCCGACCGATCTGGCCGTGGATGTGGTGGGTGCCGGATACGCCGTCGCACAGGCGTACGTACCGGCGTTGCGTCACGTCACGCCTTCGTTCTCGGTTGCGCCACGGGCGTTTGTATCGAAGGGCGGTCCGACGGCGGCGCTCACCGACTACGCGAATCAGACGCTGTGGCTGTCCGCGAACGTCCACGAGCTGCTGCCGACGTCCGTGTCGCGGGCATGGCCGTCGGCCGTGCGGTTGTCCATGGGTCGTCGCGCCTACGGTGGTGGCGCACCCAGTGACTTCGTGCTGGGGCTCGACCTCGACGCGGCCCAGTTGCCCGGTTCGCATCCGGCATGGGTGCGGATCAAGCAGGTCATGCACAATGTGCGACTGCCGGGACCGGCTCTGGTGATGGGTGCCAACGGTACGCGTACGGTCGGCCTGTACTGGTAACTTCGCGCGTTGCTGCCGGGCGGGTGGTCGGCCTCCGGGGGGTCGTCGATCATCCGCCCGCGGCAAAGCGCAAACTGTCAGCCTCTAGGCGGCAGACAATGTCGAGTGACGCCTGGCGAGTGGCTGATGACGGCTTGACAGGCAGGTGTTGCCAATCACCTCAATGACCCGTTCCTGTTCGTGCCGCGTGAGTGAAGATCCGCTGGGCAGGCACAACCCCCGCGCAAACAGATCGTCAGCCACGCTGCCACCGATCGCGTCGCTTCGACGAAACACCGGTTGCTGGTGCATCGGCTTCCATACGGGTCGCGCTTCGATGTTCGCCGCCTCAAGCGCCACACGCACGGTCTCCGGCTCCGCACCGAACTCCTGACGGTCAATGGTCATCACGCTCAACCAGCGATTGGCGCGACTCCCCGTCGACCCGAACGTTTCTTCGGGCATGAAGTGGACACCCGGCAGCGCACCGAGTGCCGCATCATAGCGATCAAAGACCGCGCGCCGTGCCGCCACCCGATCCTCGATGACACGCAGTTGGCCTCGCCCGATGCCGGCCAGCACGTTGCTGAGCCGATAGTTGTAGCCCACACGGGTATGCTCGTAGTGCGGGACCGGCTCGCGCGCCTGTGTGGCCAGCATGCGCACGCGTGCGGCGATATCCGCGTGCGGGGTCACCAGCATCCCACCGCCCGATGTCGTGATGATCTTGTTGCCGTTGAACGAATAGAAACCGACATCGCCGAACGTGCCGGCCGCACGCCCCTTGAACCGGGATCCGAGTGCCTCGGCGGCATCTTCGATGAGCAGCACCTCATGACGCGCGCAGGCCTCAGCGATCGCTTCGACATCCGCGCACTGTCCGTACAGGTGCACCAGCACCACGGCGCGAGGCAGCGCCCCGCGCCTCGCGGCGTCATCGAGTGCCTCGGCCAGCAGCAGCGGGTCCATGTTCCAGGTGGAACGGTCGCTGTCAACAAAAACCGGCGTCGCACCGACGTATCGAATGGGAAATGCGCTGGCCGCAAACGTCAGCGAACTGACCCACACGGTGTCGCCCTCGCCGATGCCAAAGGCCAGCAGGGCGAGATGCAAGGCGGCGGTGCCGGAACTCAAGGCGATCGCGTGCGGTGTCTCGACGTATGCAGCGAGTTCGCGCTCGAACGCGTCCACGTGCGGGCCGAGCGGCGCGATCCAATTGGAACGGAACGCTTCGGTGACGAGGGCGAGTTCGTCCTCGCCCAGGTGTGGCGGAGAGAGATAGATGCGATCGGACATTCAGGAAGCCAATGAAAGGGCACGGGCGGGAACGCCGACAGCGGTGACACCGTCGGGGACATCACGGGTCACCACCGCTCCCGCGCCAATGACGCTCCACGCGCCAATGCGCACGGCGGGAATGCACGTGGCGCGCGCGCCGAGATCGGCGCCCGCCGCGAGGTGTACGTTGCCGGCGAGGGTGACGGCGGGTGCCAGTGTGCACCAGTCGCCAAGCCGACAGTCGTGGCTCACGTCGACATGGCGATTGAGTATGGAGAATGCGCCGATGGCGATATCGATCGTGAGAATGGCGCCGGCGTGGATTTGCACACCTTCCCCGAGGGTCACCCGCGCGAACGGCGGGACGCTGGGATGCACGAGCACGGGAAACGCGCGCACGAACGCGCGGATGCGTTCGACCACGCGGCGGCGCGCATCCGGATTGCCGATGCCAAGTGCCACGTCGACCTGTCCGGCCCGTGCCGCCAGGTACGAACCATCGCCGAGGACGCGGAGATCACCGATCAGGCGTCCGTGCATGGCGGCATCATCGTCGAGATATCCGAGCAACCGCCATGGTGCGCCCGCGTCGATCATACTGGTCAGCAGCAGCGCGACCTCACGACCGTGGCCGCTCGCGCCGTACACCACGATGGGTGTTGGCATCGACGTCGTCATCATGCGGTTTCCGATGGGCCGGTGAAGCGTGGCATGGTGGCGTGGCCGGGCTGGGCAATCCCTTCTGCCGCGAAGACCTGGTGCACGGTTCGCACCATGATGCGCACATCGAGTCCAAAAGTCCGATGCTCGACGTACCAGACATCGTGCGAAAATCGTTCGTCCCATGAGCTGGCGTTGCGCCCATTCACCTGCGCCCATCCGGTGATGCCGGGGCGCACATCATGCCGGCGACGTTGCGCCGGGGTGTAGCGCGGCAAGTACTCCATCAGCAGCGGCCGCGGACCAACCACGGACATGTCTCCGCGGAGAACGTTCCACAGTTCGGGCAGTTCGTCGAGACTCGTGGCGCGCAAGAACTGACCAAACGCGGTCAATCGCCGGGAGTCCTCGAGTGGTGTCCCGTGTTCGTCCACCGCGTCCCGCATGGTGCGAAACTTGACAAGTGTGAATGGGCGCCCCGCCAGGCCCGGCCGTTGCTGCCGGAACAACACCGGCGACCCGAGTGCGAAATGGACGGCTATCGCAACAGTCATGAGGACCGGAGCGAGCAGCACCAGCAGCATCGAGGCAACGAGAATATCGAAGGCGCGCTTGATCACAGGCGGAGAATTCGCGGGCGAAGACAATGTGGGTCTGGACGTCCAGTCACGACGCGATACGGTCGTGCATCACGCCTTGGAGTATCGGCTGCTACGCGGCGCTGGAGACGCCCGCGATGGAACCGTGCGGAATTCGTGCCGTTGGTGTGACGCCCGATTCCGGCACCGGAACACCTCGCCGCACGGCGTCGTACAGGGCCTCGTGCAGATCCAGCACGTGTTCCTGTGCCGCCACTTGACGGATCCAGGCCGAAGCGCGCAGCACCCGCGTTCGCGTGGACTCGCGGTCGGTCAACACGATGCGCAGTCGATCCGCGAGTCGCGCCACGTCGCCAATCGGGTACAGCCACCCGCGGTCGTCGCCCAGCAGGTCGGTCGATCCGCGCGCGCTTGAGGCGATAGCGGGAACCTCCATGGCCATGGCCTCCAGTAGACACCGTGGGAGTCCCTCGCGTGTGGATGCGAGGACCAGGGCGTCCGCCGCGCCAACCAGCGCCGGACAGTCATCGCGCTGGCCAAGGAAACGCACATGCATATCGACGCCGAGCGCTCGCGCGTGCCGTGTCACCGCGGGGCGCAACGGTCCTTCCCCAATGAACCACACGAGTGGTATCGCGTGGGTGGCCTCATCGCGCAGACGCGCCAGCGCCGCGACGACATCATGCTGACGCTTGTTACGATTGAACTCACCGACCACGGCCACCACCGGCCGAGACGAATCAACGCCCAGTCCCTGACGTACGCGCTCGCGTTCGGCCGGTGCGAGCGGACGGTATCTGGTGACATCGACGCCGATGCCGGGATGCTGCACAAGATGTCCCGCAGCGGCCAGCCGATCACGGCAGGCCAGCTCCGCGTCATGTGCGTTCATGACGACCAGATAGTCGGTCCATCGTGCCGCGCGGCGCTCAATCCAACGGAACAGGGCATTGCGGATCCGCGATCCGGCGGGATGCGCGTGAAACCCGTGAGCCGTGTATACGACGCGTGCAGCGGCATCGTGTCGCAAGGCAAATCGCGTCAGGAACGCGGCAATCGGGGTGTGCACGTGCACGATGTCGTAGGCACCGGCCCGGGTCACGTCCCGAATACGGCGAATGGCCGACAGATTACGTCCGCTGAACGGATTCCGCCCCCAGGCAATGCCGAACGCGGAATCAAAGTGTGGCGCGATGACCCCGTCGGTATCGGCGCCCGCGGCCAGTGCATCCACGCGCCACCCATGAGCACGGAATCGATCGGCCAGCGGCAGCAGAAACGCGCGCACGGTGGTTGCAACGGTTGCGACCATCAGGACACGGGGCGCTGACGCCGTGCTCCGATTGCCAACCGTGCTCGGGACAGGGGGCGTGCGCGCGACTGACGTCTGCGCCCAGAGCGACATGTATGCCTCTCCTTCGCGTTGGGCACTGAACGAGGTGCGTACCCGCTCCACGGCCCGTTGTCCGCGGACCGCGAGAACGGTCCGGTCGGCCCGCAATTGCCTCCACGCTGCCGCTATCGCCCCGGCGTCGCCCACGCGAACCACCATGCCGGTATCGCCAACCATGTGGGCCGCGTCGCCGACATCGGTTACGACGCACGGCACGCCGCACGCCATGGCCTCCGTGATGGCATTGGGGCTGCCTTCGCTGCGTGAGGACAGCGTGACAACATCACAGGCATTCATGACGGCAGGGATGTCCCGGCGTTCGCCAAGCCGCAGCACGCGTGACACAAGCTCGGGATGGGCGCTCATGAGGCGACGGATCCGCACATCGAGCGGCCCCCGGGCCCCGAGCTGCCCCGGTGCCGTTCCCGTACCCGCCAGCAGGTACCAGGTGTCGCGATCCGCCGTCGCATGTCGCTTGACAGCGTCCAGAAACGTGTCGTGGTCCTTGAGCGGATCCACCCGCGCAATCAGACCAACCACGAAGGCCTGGCTGGGGATTCCGAGTTCCTGCCGAATCCGGATGCGCGCATTCCGATCGGGGCGAAAACGGTCGATGTCCACGCCGTTGGGGATGACACAGGTTGACGCGGCGGTGTAGCCGCGGGCCATGTGTTGCGACGCGGACCGATGGCTGTTGTACACGATGCGACGCGGCTGTCGCGCTATCAGTGCGCTGACCCGGATGATCGCGCGCAGGACGCGCGATTCTTCGGACCATGCGTCCAGCGCGTGTCGCACGTTCCAGAGCACCGGACCCGTGTGCGCGCCCGACAGCGCCAACAACGACGCGGCGAGATTGCCGTGGTACATCCAGCCTTGCACGGCGGTGGGACGGAACTCCCGCACGAGGCGGCGCAACGCCCCGAGCGCCCGTGGGGCGATGGCACCCCGGGCGAGCCCGAGCGTGTGCACGTCAATGCCAAGCGTCTGCAACTCCACGCCCCGCGTACCGGCCGTCGTCAACGACACCACCGCATGGGTCGCGTCGGGTGTGCTGCGCGCGATGACGCGCAGGAGACTCGCTTCCGCACCGCCGGTCCCCAGGCCGGTGATGATATGCAGAATTCGCGGGCGCGCGGCGTCGACGACGAGGCGGACGGTCATGAGGACGAATCGACGAACTAGGCGGCGCGGCGATCGCGGGCAAGCATTCGCCATGGCCGACGCAAGTCCTCCGCGGTTTCGCGCGCCAACTGTTCCACTTCGGCCGCCGCTTCCGGACTGGCCGTGGTGAACCGTCGACGCCATTCCATGGCGATCAGGAGTGCGAACAGGAGTGTGCCGCTGGCGATCGCCGCGAACAGCCCTTTGAGCACCAACTTGCGGCTGTCCGGCAATGCGGGTCGCACCGGGGCCTCAACGATGGAGATCACCGGCACGTTGCGGACTTCTTCCATGCGGGACTGCTCCAACGACTGTGCGAGTCCGACCACCACCTGCTGGCGAAGGCTGACGTCGCGACGCAGCCGATCTTCCTGCAGGACGAGTTGCGGCCCACCGGTGAAGGCCCGGTTGCCACGCAGGAAGCCTTCGAGGCGATCCTCCGCCTGTCGGAGTTCCGCTCGCGCGACCGCCAACCGCTCATCCGTGAATCGCCGCTCCTGTGCGGCAATGGTCTGCTGGGCACTGATGTTGAGGGCATTCAATTCACTGATGGCCTGCGCAACCACCTGACGCGCCAATTCCGGATCGGCCAGCTTCACGCCGATGCGCACAATGCCGGTCTTGAGTCCGACGGACGTCGTCACCCGATTGCGCAGTTCGCGCAACGCCAACTCAGCTCGGGGCGCTGTCGCCAGTGCGGACGGCACGAGATGCGCCACGAGGTCGATCGGGCGAGCGTCTGCGCCGGTGTATTTCGCCGCGAGCAAGCGACGCAGCATTCCATCACTGCGCAGCACGTCGGCAAAGTAGTCAGGGCTCTGACCGGCCTGTCCGGTGGGGACGGCCACACCGAACTGCGCGGCCAACCCGGCCAACCGGGACACATTGCCGGACGACGACTGTGCCACGATCGCGCCCTGCGCGCTCCAGCTGCGATCGCCGAGGAGACCGACAGCGATCACGACCGCAGCGGCGATGGTTGGCAGCAGGAGCATCACACGTCGACGCGCCAACAGGAGGCGGATGAGGTCGAGCGGACCCAGTCCGCTCAAGGGCAAAGTGGAAGTCATTGGCGATCGCCAGAATGAGGTATCAACGATTGAAATGCCGCGCAGGTGAGCGCTGCTGATCGATCAAGGGTGAAGTCCGCCAGAATGCGCAGCCGGCAACGGGCGGACAGTGCGGGAGACCGTCGGGCGATGACCCGCGCCAGGCCCGCCGCGAAGGACGCCGCATCGCCGCAGGGCGAGACGTCGCCAAGCGAGCCGACGATCTCCGCCGATGCGCCGGTGTCCGTCACCACGGCCGGTACGCCGCAGAGCATGGCCTCCGCCACCACGTTGGGAAATCCCTCCCGCGCGGACGAGAGCGCGAGTACGTCGAAGGCGCTGTAGACGGCGGACAAGTCCGATCGACCACCGATGAAGGACACGCGATCGGCGATGCCATGGCGTGTCGCCGCGTCGCGAAGCACTTCGAGGCGTGCCGCGCTGCCTTCACCGACGCAAACCAGCTTCACCCGCGGATCGTTGCCGGCGAGCCGCGCGAACGCGTCGAGCAGCAGCTCGTGGTGCTTCACGGGATCAAGCCGACCAACGTGCCCGATGACGATGTCGCTCGGGGATACCGACCAGGAGGCACGAATGACGCGACGGCCGACTGGGTCGGGCGAGAAGCGGGCAGGGTCGATGCCGTTGGGCACGACCATCCCGTAGGGTGCCCGCGACGCCAACCGATTGAAGTCGTTCAGTCCGGCGAGGCTGTTGGCGATCAGCAGATCGGCGAACCGGGCAAACCGCCGTGTGAGTTGACGCACCGCCCGGTCGCGCGCACCATCCACCTGCTGAAAGTACTGACTGGAGCGAAGTCCGAGGACCACGCGCACTCGCGGCGCCAGCGTGCGCGCGGCGAGCGCCATCAGCCACTGCACATCGAGAAAGGCATACAACACGTCCGGCGCCGTGCGTCGGATCACGCGTGCCAGCGCGGGTATGGCCGCCGGGGAGAACGCCAGCGGACGCACCAGCACGTCCAGTGACAGGCCTTCGGCCTCGACAATCTGCCGCAAGGGCCCATCCGCAAGGGCGACGATATGCACGGCGTGTCCGCGACGCTGCAACGAGCCGGCCAATGCAATGGCCTGATGCTCGGCGCCTCCAACACCCAACCCGCCCAGCAACATCAGAATCGTCAGCGGGCGCTCGCCCTCTGCGGCGCCGTGACCCGTGACGGCACGATGACTTCCGGTGATACGCAGCTGCCGCTGAGCCGATGTCATTGGTGATCACCGGCCGGGGCCACAGGCAGGGCGGCCGTGAGGGCGACGCCAAATAGGACGAACGCATCGTCGAGCACGTTGTGACTGAACAATCCCCACAATCCGACAAACACAACGAAGGCCCGCGCCGTTGCCACGCGCACGTCGGCGTTGCCCGCGTCACCCGTTGTGTGACGCTGATACGGTGCCGCGCGCCAACCCAATACCAGCAGGACCGGTACCAGCCATGCGCCCAGGAGTCCGTATTCGGCGAGATGACGCACGTAGATATTGTGCGTGGATTCCGGCTCGCTCCATTCAATGGTCGCGCCGGTACCATGTCCGCCGACGGGCCGTTCGCCGAACAGCTCCACGGCTCGCATTGCGAGATGGGATCGAGAGGAGGCACTGACATCGGCGCCCAGCTGTTCCTTGTTCCCGATGGCGAGTCGTTGCCGCACGAATTGCTCGGCGCCGCCGCCGAGATATCCAAGCTGTCCACTGGCCAGCATGGCGCCCGCAGCGGACAATGCCATCGTCACGCCCACGGCGAAGGTGATGGCCAGTCGCTTGCCACGTACCGCGCGCGACACGATCAGAAAGGCGATCACCATCACCCAACACAGCAACGCCCCGCGCGAGAGCGTCGTAAAGACGCCCACGGCGATCAGCAGGAGATACGGCTCGCGAAGCCGTGTGGGGACGGCGGGCAGTCCCAGCAGCATGCCGGCGATCAGGGCGGCGCCGGTGATATTGGGATTGACGTAGAAACCGGCCGAGCGTCCCAGCGACATGCTGAACGCCATGGGATGGGTGATCTCCCAGAGATTCATCGCGACCGCGGCGAGACTGGCGATCACCACGGCACCCCGCGCAATCCGTCGCACGCGCGGATCCGCCAACAGAATGACGAACGCGATGAGCTGCAGCGAGGACAGCGTGCGCGTGAGCACTTCCTGCAGTGCGACGTCGCTCCCCGACGACCAGAGAAAGGCGGCCATGGCGACGCTCGCGCTGGCCAATGCCCAACCCATGATGGCGCCGCTACCCAACCGCGACAGGTCGAGCAGCACGGCCATACCCGTGAGCGCGAAGATCACCAACATGATGGCCAGCGGCGGTGCCGGCAATCGCCCCGTATTCCATCCCCAGGCCGCCGCACTGGAGAAGAGCGCGCTGATCGCGAGCAACGCCGCCACGATGCGCACGCCTCGCGCGACATTGCGCCAATCGCCCGGCAGTGACACCGCAGGGCGCGCTGATGCCAGCATCATCGAGGAGGCGGTCATGCGGCCATCCGGGATGATGTTCGCACCGTCGACAACACCGCATCCCAGGCGCTGAGCACCACGGCAGGCGCGAAACGGGTAGCGGCACGCTGTGCCTCGCCCCCCAGCCGTGTGCGGAGCGCACCATCCTCCATCAGCATGGCCATCGTTTCCGCGAGGTGGAGCACGTCTCCCACGGGCACCAGACAGCCCGCGGCGTCGTCAGCCAGCAGATCTGAAGGACCGGAGTCACAACGCGTCGCGACACAGGCACAGCCCTGCGACATCGCCTCCAGCAACGCGTTGGGAAACCCCTCGTACCGGGAAGGCAATGCAAACACCGCGGCGGCACCGAGTGCTCGATCGGGATCGGCTGTGCGCCCGGGCATGGTGACGCGTTCGACCAGCCCCAATGTGTCGACCAGCGATTGCAGGGCGGATCGCTCAGGCCCCTCGCCAAGAATGCGCAGTTGCCACGACGGAAATTCACTGGCCAACATCGCGAAGGCGCGAATCAGGACGTCGAATCCCTTTTGCGGGACAAGGCGTCCGAGCGCGACGACGATGTGGTCGCGCGCTCCCGCTGCGGTCGTGGGGCCGGCAATCGGCCGCAGCGGATTCGGGATGACCGCCACGCGAGCAGGGGACACGATATCGTCGGCCCAGCGCCGCACCGCCTCGGTCTGCACGACCAGCGCCGAAGCCGAGGGATAGGTCAGTCGCCGCAGCAGGCTCCACGCGCGCCCGATATCATGGTGCCGCGGGTCGATGCGCTCCGAAACGACCACCGGCACGGACAGCCCGCGCGCCGCCAGCAGTGTCAGCACGTTGGTCCGATCCGTAAAACTCACCACCACGTCCGGTCGGGCGGCGCGCAAGGCGGCGCGCATGACGCGTGCGCGAAGCACGTTGGCGCGCAGCGCATCGTTGGCGGTCCGGCTGCGCGACGCCAGATCGAGCGCCCGCCGATGCACGCCCGTCGGGACGGCATAGAAGTCGTGCCGACCGTCATCAAGCGTCAACAGCGTGACATCGTCTCCCCGTGTCGCCCATGCGGCACAGAGTTCCGTCATCACGCGTTCCGCGCCTCCGGCGCCCAGGGACGCGATTACGCCGCAGATGCGCATCGCCCCTCCGCGGGTGAGGCCGGTGCTGCGGGCGACGACGCGAAGCGCGCCTGCGAATCGCGCTCGGCGTGCGCCAATCGCCGATGCGCGGCGGTGGCCAGGAACACACAGGACAGCGCATAGACGCCGGCGGTCGACAACGCGATCCCCGCGACGCCGAACCAGCGCATGAAGACCACATTCAACGCGATATTCACCGCGAGGTTCACCGCCGATCCGATGGAGAGCAACCGATTGGCCTGCAGTGCCGAGATGAGGCGCACATACAGAATGCCCAGCAGGTGCACGGGTAGCTGCAGCAGATAGGCAGACTGCACGGTGGCCACCGTTGCCGTTTCGGCTGCGGTGAATGCCCCTCGCTGAAAGAGCAGGCGCACGATGGGGTCCGCCGCGGCGATCAGGACAATCGTTACCGGAATCGTCGTGCCGAGTATCAGGCGCGCGACGCGGCGCTCAAGCAAGCGAATGGCTGGCCAATCCTCGCGCGCCACCAGCTCAGACAGATGGGGGAGCAGCGTGGTGCTGAGCGCGATCGCCCCCACGCTCATCATCACGGCGCTCAACTTGGTGCCAAAACCCAAGGCCGACACACTGCCCGGTGGCAACCAGGTCGCCATCGTCTGATCGACGACTGATGTCGCGCTCATGAGCACGGCGCCAGCCACGGCGGGCGCGTACTGCGCGCGCACGCGCGCGAGCGCCGCCCGTGTAGACGCGGACATCGTCGGTGGAACCCGCCAGACCAGCAGGGGCAGTCCGCGCGCGTGCAGCGCCACGGCAAAGATGGCGCCCTGCACCAGCGTTCCGCCAAGCAATCCACCCACCAAGAGGCCAACACCCAGCGAGCGATCGCCGATGAACAGTGCGAGCGCCATGCCGATCGGCTGCGCAATCGGTGCCAACGCGCTGGCGGCGTAGCCGCGTTCGGCCGCCAACAGCCCCGACCACGCGGCGCAGATGCCCTGCAGCAGTGTGTACGGGGCCAACCACATGGCCAACGTCGGCAGCGCCTCGCGCGTGGCGGGGGCGAGGCGACTGCCTGGCAATGTGCTGTAGGCCAACGACGCCACGCCCGCGACGATCGCCGCGAGGGCGAGCCAGCGAATGGTGTGCGCAAACACGGCGCGAGTGAGCACGCGCGCGGCCTCAACCCCTTCGCGCTCTCGCACGGCGATGTACGTCGGCGTCAAGGCGGCCGGCAGCGTTCCCGCGGCCACCGAGATGAGGAATCCGGGAACGACCAACGCCAGCAGAAAGGCATCGAGCTCAGCACCATTGCCGAATCGGGCCGCCACGAGGCTGTCCTTGAACAGCGCCACGACTTTCGCGGTGGCGGTGAGTCCGCCCACGACCAGCGCTGCACTCCAGAGGGACGGCCAACGCGTTGAACGCGAGGGGCCGATCGCGGTGATCGTGCTCATGAGGTGCGCCACGCCTGAAACATCAGGATCGACCAGAGCGATGATGCCCAGTTGCGGCGACTGCTGCGGTGCTCCGTCCACGCGGTCACAATCGGTGCGATGTCGAACAGGCCATCGCGGCGCAGGGCGTCGGGAGCCAGCAGATCGTCGGCCCAGTCGCGCAGCGGGCCGCGCAGCCATTCGGCCACGGGAATTCCGAATCCCTGCTTCGGTCGTTCCACCAACGTGCGTGGCACATAGCGATCGAGGACCTGACGCACGATCCACTTGCCTTGTCCGCCCTGACGCCAATAGTGCGCGGGCAGGCGCCAGGCGAATTCCGCGATGCGATGGTCCAGCAGCGGCGCCCGCGACTCCAGACTCGCCGCCATCGCGGCCCGATCGACCTTCACTTGTCGTCCGGCAGGTAGCTGACCTGATCATGCATCATCATTTCGGCCAGCAATCCTCCCCGCTGGCCGTCAAACGGGTCCATCAGTGCCGTCATCGGCTCCGCCCCGTTGCGCACGATGCGCGCCGGCCGCCGCCACGCCGAAACAAGGTCGCGGTAGAACTCGGTCGACGTCGGCGCATCGAAGAGTTCCGCCAGCTTGTGCAGGCGGTCACCGGTCACGCCCCGGGCGTGCAGACCCGTCGGTCGGAGCGCCGCATTCCACCGCTCTGGTGCGACGGCCGTGACCACGCCCGACGCCGCTGCGCGCAATGGACGCGGCACCATCGACAGCCGGGACCACGCGCGCTGCGCAATGCCGTAGCGCTCATATCCACCAAACAGCTCGTCCCCGCCATCACCTGACAGCGACACCGTCACGTGGCGTCGCGCCAGTGAGGCCAGCAGCGTGGTGGGAATCTGCGAGGAGTCCGCGAACGGCTCGTTGTAGATGGCCGGCAGGTGCGGGATGACGTCGAGGGCATCCTGCGCGGTGACATACATCGACGTATGCTCCGTGCCCAGATGCTTCGCGACCGCTTCTGCATGTGGCGCCTCGTCAAACCCGACTTCGCGGAAGCCGATGGAAAACGTGCGTACCGGACGCGCACTCTCGGCCTGCATCATCGCCACGACGAGCGACGAGTCGATACCGCCGGACAGGAAGGCCCCGATCGGCACGTCGGCGACCATCTGGTCGCGCACCACCTCGCGCATGAGCGCGTCGAGCTGGTCGGTGCAGCGCTCGGGGGCGTCTTCGAACGGATGCGCCAGGCCGAACGCCGCTGCCGTACGCACGCTCCAGTAGACCGTCGACTCCCGCGTGTTCCAGTTCGGCGCGTTGAACGTGACGATGCAGCCCGGCTCGACTTTCTCGACGCCCTGAAAGATGGCGTACGGCGCCGGGACGTAGCCGTGACGCAGAAACAAGGAGAGCGCCGCCGGATCGATGGCGGTACGAAAGTCCGGATGAATTCGCAGGGCTTTCAACTCGGACGCAAACGCAATGCCCGCGCCGCACTGCGCGATGTACAACGGTTTTTCGCCGAAACGGTCGCGCGCCAGTTGGAGCGTGCGCGTTTCACGGTCCCAGAGCGCAATCGCGAACATGCCAGTGCAGCGCGCGAGCGCCGCCTGCAGACCGTCGCGCTCCACCAGAGCCAGCAGGACCTCGGTGTCGGAGTGTCCGCGAAACTGCGTGCCCTGGACGCTCAGTTCGTCGCGCAGCGCGCGGTAGTTGTAGATCTCGCCATTGAAGGCGATCTGAAAGCGCTGTCCGGCCGATGCCATCGGCTGATGACCGAGCGGGCTCAGGTCGACGATGGAGAGGCGGCGATGCCCCAGTGCAATGCCCGTATCCGGATCGCACCACGCGCCGGAGTCGTCCGGACCACGATGCACGATCGCGTCGGTCATTCCCCGAAGGGTCTGGACCGCCGTCGCGTCATCGAGTCGCGTCGACCAGAAGCCGGCGATGCCGCACATGATTCGTGATCCGAATGGAATTGAGCCGTTGGGCTCGTTGGCGAATACGCGCGACTCGGCAGCTCCTGCCGTCGGGAAGGGCAGGACGTGCCGGGTCACGTGGCCGAAAACGGCCACTCCGAATAGACGATCTGTGCGAAGGGTTGATACAAGGCGTTGCCAGGTAACGAGTTGGACTCGCCCATACGGCCGACGTTCCGGTCCGGTAACGCTTTCCACACCCTTCACACACCGTAGCCAAAAGCAGGAGCTGTGCCGCGCCGAATGCGGCGCATGGCGCGAGATGTGTGCACAAACGACGAGCGCCCGACGCGTGAACGTCGGGCGCTGCGTGGACTGCGCGAAACATCCAACCGCGCGCGCTAGCGGCGCCCGATGCTCGAATACAGGAAGCCGGCCGCGCGCATGTCGTCCGGGCGATAAACATTGCGGAGATCCACCAGCACGCGCGCACGCATTGCCGCGCCCAGTTGCTCGAGATCGAGCGCGCGGAATTCGTTCCATTCCGTGATCAATACCAGTACGTCGGCGCCGGCCGCTGCGTCGTACGCATCGTCGCACCACTGCACATCGGGCAACAGCGATTGGGCTTCGTGCATTGCCGCCGGATCGTAGGCGCGAATGATCGCCCCCGCGTCCTGCAAGGCCGGAACGATCGCGAGGCTCGGGGCCTCACGCATATCATCGGTATTCGGCTTGAACGCCACGCCAAGCACCGCCACCGTCTTTCCCCGGACACTGCCGCCGCACGCCTGTATCACCCGGGACGCCATCGCACCCTTTCGCGTGTCGTTCACCTGCACGACCGTTTCGACCAATCGTGCCGGCGATCCGTATTCCTGCGCCGTGCGCACGAGGGCGAGGGTGTCCTTCGGGAAACACGATCCCCCATAGCCAGGACCGGCGTGCAGGAACTTCTTGCCAATGCGGCCGTCGAGCCCCATGCCGCGCGCGACATCCTGCACGTTGGCGCCGACCTTTTCGCACAGGTCGGCGATTTCATTGATGAAGGTGATCTTGGTGGCCAGAAAGGCATTGGCCGCGTACTTGGTGAGTTCCGCTGTCTCCAGCGTAGTCATCACCACTGGCGTTTCCATGAGATACAGCGGGCGATACAGCGCCTGCATCACCTCGCGCGCCCGATCGGTTTCGGCACCGATGACGACGCGATCGGGCCGCATGAAATCAGTAATGGCCGAGCCTTCCCGCAAAAATTCCGGATTGGACGCCACGTCGAAGTCGGCGGCGGGATTCGTAGCCCGAATGATGTCCTCGACTCGCCGACCTGTACCGACGGGCACCGTGCTCTTGGTGACCACCACGGTATATCCCGTCATGGCGCGGGCCACGTCAGCCGCGGCCGCCTCAACGAACCGCAGATCGGCGTGACCATCACCGCGACGCGACGGCGTACCGACGGCAATGAACACCGCATCGGCTCCGGCAACGGCCTCAGCCAGATCGGTGGTGAACGAGAGTCGTCCCGACTTGACGCCCTTCGCCACCAAGTCATCAAGACCCGGTTCGTAAATGGGAATCTCACCGCGCCGCAAGCGCTCCACCTTAGAAGCGTCGAGGTCGACGCACACGACGGTCGGACCAAACTCGGCAAAACACGCACCGGACACGAGCCCCACATATCCGGTGCCGATCATGGCAATCTTCATATGCCTTTCAATCCCCTATCTGGTAGTAGTTGCGGTACCATTCGACAAAGCGCTGCACGCCAAGCTCGATCGGCGTCTTGGGTGCAAACCCCACGTCCTGCACCAGCGCCTCGACGTCCGCGTAGGTGGCGGGTACATCGCCCGGCTGCATCGGCAGCATGCGCTTCTCGGCCGTGCGACCCAGCGCCTGTTCCAGCGTGGCGATCAGGTGCATCAACTCCACGGGATTATTGTTGCCGATGTTGTACAACCGGTAGGGCGCCTTGCTGGTTGCCGAATCCGGCACATCGGAATTCCAGTCGGGATTGGACTGCGCCGTGTGATCGCTGGTGCGAATGACGCCTTCGACGATGTCGTCGATGTACGTGAAATCACGACGCATCTTCCCGTGATTGAACACGTCGATCGGCTTGCCCTCGAGGATGGCCTTGGTAAACAGGAAGAGGGCCATATCCGGGCGGCCCCAGGGCCCATACACCGTGAAGAACCGTAGTCCGGTGGTGGGCAAACCGTACAAATGACTGTAGGTGTGCGCCATCAGTTCATTGGCCTTCTTGGTGGCCGCATAGAGCGACACCGGATGGTCGACATTCTGGTGCACCGAAAACGGCATGGCCGTATTCGCGCCGTACACGCTGGACGACGACGCATACGTCAGATGCTGCACGCCGTGATGGCGGCATCCCTCGAGGATGTGCAGGAATCCGACCAGGTTGCTGTCGACATAGGCGTGAGGGTGCGTGAGCGAGTAACGCACCCCGGCTTGCGCGGCCAAGTGGATCACGCGATCGAACCGCTCTTCCCGAAACAGGCGCTCCACGCCGTCGCGATCGCCGAGCTCCATGCGCATCATGCGGAAGCCGGCGTGCGGCGCCAGCCGCGCCAGACGCGCTTCCTTGAGCGTCGGATCGTAATAGTCGTTGACGTTGTCGAAGCCGACCACTTCATCACCACGCGCCAGCAATCGCTCGCTCGTGTTGTAGCCGATAAAGCCGGCAGCGCCGGTGACCAGAATCTTCGCCATGCGGATCCTCAGGGAGTCGGGCGACCCGTATGGTCCCCCTCGTGCGATGAGGACGAATGTAACCGGCCCAACGCCACGTTCGGCCGCTGAAGCAGCAGGACAGCGGCCATGATGGCGGCGCCGCCGACCAGCGTTCCGCCGCCGACTCCCTGGCCGAGCGCCAGGACGCCCACCAGTGTGGTCCAGAACGGCTCGATGGTGGACGTGATGGCCGTCCGGACCGCTCCCAGTCGTGACAAGCCGGCCAGAAACCCCAGAAAGGCGCCAGCCGACAACACACCCTGCAGCATGCTCGCCGCCATGGAGCGCGCGTCATGATGGGCAAACAGCGTCCCGGTACTGAGCGCCCAGGTCAGGAACAATACGGCGCCGCCCAGCGAGATCGCCCGGGCGACATCCAGCGGCGCCCGGGTGCGTTGCAGCGCACTGAGCACCGGGATGTAGCCCGCGTACACCAGGGCGGCGACCAGACTCACCATGACGCCCGTGGGGTTGAGCGACGCGGCCGACGGTGCCCCCACCATCGCTCCGATTCCTCCCAGCGCCAGCAAGAGCGCAATTACGCGTCCCGGTCCCAGTGGCTCGATGCCACGCACCGCCGTCATGATGGCCACCCACGCCGGATACGTGTAGAACAGAAACGCTGACGTCGATGCCGGAATCCAGCGCAACGACACCAGTGCCAGTGTCGCCACCGACGCCTGACCGCCGCCGGCTACCAACAGCACACGCCATGAATACCACGGTGCGGCCCCGAAACCGCGCGCCTGCGCCGCCGCGGCGTGGACGGGCGATGGACGCCATGCAGCGTACAGCATCAACAGCACCGCCGTGGTGGCGTACCGCAACGCCTGAATGCCCTGCAGGGCCACGCCGCTCTTGAGCGCGATCACCGTGAGCGGCGAGATGGATCCGAAACAGCAGGCACTCACGGCGACCAGCAATGTCGCGCGCAGAATCTCGCGGCGCGCGTGGGCCGGCGTCACAGCAACGTGCCGCTCAGCACCAGATAGGCGACGCTGAAATAGATGCTGACCGCGGACACATCCACCAGCGTGGCCACGAGCGGCGCCGACGCGCTGGCCGGGTCGAGCCCGAAGCGCTTGAGGAGAAACGGCAGCATCGATCCGGTCACCGAGCCCATCATGACAATGCCGATCAACGACGCACCGACCGCAAGCGCGACTTTGACATAGTGGTCGCCATACGGATACAGGCCAAGCTGCTGCCACACGACAATGCGCAGGATCGCGATACATCCCAGGATGGCACCGAGAATCAGGCCAGCCGGAATCTCGCGCAGCAGCACGCGCCACCAATCACGCACCCGGACTTCGCCCAGCGCCATCGCGCGAATGATCAGCGAAGTGGCCTGCGATCCTGAATTGCCGCCCGAGCTCATGATGAGCGGAATGAACATCGCCAGCATCGACGCCTTTTCGATATCCCCCTGATAGTGCGCCATGGCCGACGCCGTCAGCATCTCGCCCACCGCCAGCACCGACAGCCAGCCACCGCGCTTGCGCACGTTCTGCCACAGGCCGATCTGCATGTAGGGCTCATCGAGGGCCTCCATGCCGCCCACCTTCTGCGCATCCTCGGTCTGCTCTTCCTGGATGACGTCGATGACGTCGTCCACCGTGACTACGCCCAGCAGACGACCATCCTGATCGACAACCGGCAGCGCCACCAGGTCGTAGTTCGACGTCAGCTGCGAGACTTCTTCCTGCAGCGTTTCCGGTGGCACACTGACAACTTCGTCCCACGCGAGCTCGCCGATGCGCGACCCTTCGGCGGCCGCCAGCAGTTCGCGCAGCGACAGCACGCCGCGCAACCGGCCGTTCACGTCGGTCGTGTAAATCGTGTACATCGCCTCGCGCCGGCCAGCGCGAGCCATGGTGCGCACCGCCAGCAGCGCCGCTTCCACGGTCAGGGTTTCGTCCACCGACACGAACTCGGTGGTCATGAGACCACCCGCCGTATACGGGTCGTACTGGAGCAGTCGCTCCGTTTCCGCCTTGTCCGCCGGTCCGAGCGCCGACAGAATCTCGTCGGCGGTCTCCTCGTCGAGTTCATCGAGCGCGTCAGCGCGCTCGTCGGGGTCCATCTCGGCGACAATCGACGCCGCCTCGTGCGTGGTCAGCTCCTCGAGCACCTGCGTGCGCAGGTCATCGTCGAGGTACTCCAACACGTCGGCGGCGCGCTGCTTTCCCAGCGCGGCCAGAAAGGCGCGCACCTGATCCTCCGGCATCGCCTCAGCGACGTCGGCGAGATCGGCCGGGTGCATTTCCTCCGTTTGTGGCCCGATGCTCCCGGGTGCCTCCTCAAGCAACTCAAGAAGGTCGGGCACGAGCAGCGCCGCGAGCGGCCGCATCTTGTCGTTCCGGGGTGACATCATAGGGGGCCCCTCCCGAGGTGAGTAATGGCTACTCACCGCCGCGCGGCGTTCTGGGTTGTGTTGAAGCGTGACGGGTTCCGCCACCGGACTCGGAACATGCGCGAGGGGGGTGGCGGCGGGCGCAAGTTAGCGAGGCGTCAAGGCCCCGAGAAGCGCTACCGCACCGTGGTGTAGGTCACGCGTCGCCCGGTGGGTAGCTCGATCACGCTGCGCCAGTATCTAAGGGGTCGCACCAACACCCCGCTTTCGTAGAAAGCCGTGTCGGTGACATTGCGAGACGGGTCGGGATGCGGCCGCGTGATATAGAGGACGTCTCCCACTCGCACGACATCCACAACGGTCGAATCGGTCTGCACGCTGCCGCCCTCGGCCGCCGACGAGAAAGTCCGGATATCCGACATGCGTCCGGTGGAGACCGTGGTATCTCGCCCATTGCCGCCACCGGACCCCGTACCGCCGCGATCATCGAATATTCGGGTATCGGTGGTACGCCCGAGATCGAGCGGCACTAAACGCGCTTCGATAAAATACGTGAAAGCGAGGTCGAGGGGGCTTAACCGGAAGCGATAGGGCAGGGCGCCGCCGTCAATCATGGTCGCCTTGAAGTACGTCGATCGCGCCGGATCCGGCCCACCGACCGGACTGGCCCCGCACGCGCCCACCCCACCAGCGGCCATGGCCAAAACCGCGATCCGGCGCCAGCCTGCCGCTCGGCTTGAAAATCTGCGCATCGGACCTCCTATGACGCGGGGTATCCCATCATCTTTGATGCAGACCGGAACTCTGTCAAGCACACTCCGGCGTTGTTCGTCCCTTACGCCATTCTCGCATGCCTCGCGTTGCGTTTCTGGGTCTGGGTGCCATCGGCGCGCCCATGGCACGCCATTTGGCCGGGCCCGACCTCGATCTCGTAGTCTGGAACCGCACGTCCTCTCGCGCTGAGGCCTTCGCCGCCCAGACGCCCGTGCGTATCGCCGCGACACCTGCCGAGGCGGCCGTCGCACGCGATATCGTGATCACCTGCCTTCCGGTTTCACGCGACGTGGAATCACTGCTGGACGGTCCCACGGGACTTCTGGCGACCATGGCCAGCGGCTCCGTACTGGTCGACTGCACCTCCGGTGATTCCGCGACGAGTCGTCGCATGGCGGCCCGTCTGGCCGAACGCGGGATCGGTTTTCTGGATGCACCGGTGTCCGGCGGTGTGGTGGGGGCCGAACAAGGTGCCCTGACCGTGATGGTTGGTGGTGACGCCGCCACGCTTGAGCGCGTGCGCCCGGTACTCGATCGCTTCGGCAAGCGCATCGTCCATTGTGGCGTGGTGGGAACCGGTGACGCCCTCAAGGCCGTGAACAACGCACTGCTGGCCATGCACATCTGGGGAACAGCCGAAGGATTGGTGGCCCTCGAAAAGGCTGGCGTTCGCGCGGATGTGGCGCTGGATGTCATCAATGCCTCCAGCGGTCGGTCCAACGCCAGCATGAATCTCTTCCCCGATCGCGTGGTGTCGCGCGCGTTTCCGCGCACCTTCCGATTGGCACTGCTGGACAAGGATGTCGGCATCGCGGCCGATCTGGCCCGTGAGCAGAAGGTCCCGTCACCGCTGCTGCAATTGACGGCGGAGCTCTTTCGCATGGCCCATGGTGAGCTGGGCGACATGGCCGATCACGTCGAGGCCGTTCAGGTGGTTGAGCGCTTAGGCGGAGCCATCATCGGCGGGACCACATCAACCGGAGGTACAACGTGACCGGGGTACTGGAGATGGATGTCGCCACTGTTGATGTCATTCGGGCGCAGTTCCCCGCGTTGGCGCGTCACGAGGGGGGCTATCCGGTGGCCTATTTCGACGGGCCCGGTGGCACGCAGGTGCCGCAACGTGTGGCCGATGCGATGTCCAACTACCTGTTGTACCACAACGCCAACACGCACTGGGCGTATCCGACCAGCGCAGAAACCGATGCGCTGATACAGGATGCCCGGGAGACTATGGCCGACTTTCTCGGGGCCAGCGCCGGTGAGATTTCGTTTGGCGCCAACATGACCACGATTCTGTTTCACATCGCGCGCGCCATCGGGCGGTCACTCGAACCGGGCGACGAGATCATTGTCACCGAGCTCGATCATCACGCGAATATTGCGCCGTGGCAGGCGCTGGCCCGTGAGCGCGGTGCGGTGCTGCGGTGGTTGCCGCTCGATCTCACCACGTTCCGGCACGAAGAGGGCGCGCTGGAACGCCTGCTGTCGCCGCGTACCAGGGTGGTGGCCATCGGGGCCGCGTCGAATATCCTGGGCACCATCAGCGACGTGCGCGCGCTGGTGTCGCTGGCCCGCGCCGCCGGCGCGATCACGGTGGTTGATGCCGTGCACTACGCGCCGCACGAGTTGGTTGATGCGCGCGCCATCGGCGCCGATTTTCTGCTGTGCAGCGCGTACAAGTTCTATGGACCGCACATTGGCGTGTGCTATGGCCGTCACGCGGCCACCGCGGCACTCGATGTGCCGCGATTGGAGCCGGCGCCGGACTATGTGCCCGAGTGTCTCGAAACCGGAACACAGAATCACGAAGGGATCGTTGGTGCCGCGGCCGCCGTCGGGTTCCTCGCATCACTCGCGCCACACGGCGCCGATCGCCGGGCACGTCTGGCGGCATCGATGGCGGGGCTGCACGCACGCGGTGAGTCGCTCACGGCCCGCCTCTGGACGGGTCTCGCGGACATTCCTGGGGTCACCATGTACGGTCCGCCGCCGGGCACACCGCGCACACCGACCATCTCGTTCCACGTGCGTGGCCATCCATCCGAGCAGGTGGCGCGAGCCCTGGCTCCGCGTGGCGTGTTCGTGTCGCACGGCGACTTCTATGCGACCACCGTGGCCCGTCGGATCGGACTCGCCGAAGAAGGCCTCGTGCGGGCGGGATGTGCGTGCTACACCACGGCCGACGAAATCGACCGGCTGATCGATGGCGTGCGAGACCTCGCGACGGGGGCGCTCTGAGTACAGCGCGCCGATGGGCCGTCGTATTGATGCTGGTGAGCGCAGCCGCTTGTGGGCGTTCCGCAGACACGTCGCGCGAGCCGCCCACCGCGGAGTTCCTCTTTGCGTCAGGCGACTCCACGTATTGGGTGCACAGTAGCGCGGCTGGTCTGCGCGTGCGCAGCGCGCCCATTCTGCTCACCCAGGTGGACGACCGCTTCTTCGAGGTCTTCATCGCCGAAGACGGCGTTGACTACGAGGACGCCGCCTTTGCGGTGGCCCGCGTGTTTGCGCGTGAGGTCACGCGCCGGGATTCGCTGTCGCTGTTCGACGATGGCAGCGTGATGCGCGAAGCCGAAGCCTGGAAACGCCGCCATCCCAAGGAGTCAGCAATTGATCCCGAGAGCGATGACGTGCCGACCGACCCGCGCACCGTGGTCTCGGAGGAAATCGAGATTCTGGATGTGCACGGGCCGTGGGTCACGCTCAATCATCTGCTGGACATCGACCTGGCCGATCGCGAGCCGCACCGGCATGTGGGCAAGCGCTTCGTGGTCGATGTGCGCACTGGTCAGCGTGCCACACTTGGCGCGCTGTTTGGCGACGCCGAAGCACAGCGATTGATCGCGGCGGCCCGTCAGTCGTTCGCGCAACTCACCGACTCGATCCGCCGCGCCGGTGACGATCGGGCGGCGTTGGCGCGCGAATCGCTGGAGAGCTTCAAGTTCGATTCCTCCAGCTTTGGTCTGACGGATATCGCGCGCGAACCGGCCGTCGCGTTCTTGATCCCTGGCAATGGCAGCGATGGCGAGGCGCTCGCGCTCAACCTGCCGCCGATCGCGGCACAGGCGCCCGCGTGGTGGCGCACGGTGCAGCCGACGCTGCCCACATGGGCGCCCGATTCCAGTCGTGTGCGATGGACGCGACGCGGGTACGAGGTGGTGGCCAGGCCCACCGACGAGGGCGAGTCCCTGGCGCTGTCGCTGGTGCCGTTGCCGGCCCGTGCGAACGCCGAGTGGCCCATCGCGACCGTGCCTGCGCCGGCCTATCAGCTCATTCCGCTGGACGCGCCGGCTGTCTCCGCCGCGATGCACGATGCCCTGGCGCGCGCGTTCGATGCGTCGTCGACGCTCGATGGCGTGTCGACGGCTGCCGGACGCCACTGGTTCGCGCCGCGATCGTCGGACGCCAGGCATCGTCGGGTGTTTCGCACTGCTACCCGTCGCGTCGCGCCATCGGCGAATTCGCGGCGCTCTCTCCGGCTACGCACCAATGACTGAACGTCCGTCTCGCACCGTTGCGGAATCACAGAACGAATCCAGCGAACTCATCATGCCGCAGGATGCGAACATTCTTGGCCACGCGTTCGGCGGTGCGATCATGTCGATGGTAGACAAGTCCGCGGCCGTTGCGGCCTTCCGGCATGCGCGCACCAACTGCGTCACCGCCTCCATCGATCGCGTCGACTTCCGCGAACCGATTCACGTGGGCGAACTGGTGACCTGCCGCGCATCGGTGAACTTCGTCGGCAACACGTCCATGGAAATCGGTGTGCGCGTCGAGTCCGAAGACCTCATCACGGGCATTCGTCGCCACACCAACACGTGTTACCTCACGTTCGTGGCGATTGACCGCAACGGCCGTCCCGTGCCGATTCCCGCGGTGCGTCCCGAGACCGACGACCAGCGCCGCCGCTATCTCGGCGCGCAGGCACGTCGGCAGCGGCGACTCGAGGAGCGTCAGTCCGAGGCCCGTATCTCCGAAGGACTTGACCGTCGCCCCTGAGCCGGCACGCGTGAGCGACGCCACACCGTTGCGGGAGAATGACGGATACGCGGCCATGCGTATCCCGAACTTCCGCAACTACATCGTGGCGCTCTTCACGCTCACGCTCGGTATCCAGATTCAGGGCACCGTGGTGGGATGGCAGATCTACGATCTCACGCGCGATCCACTGGCCCTGGGCCTGGTGGGTCTCGCCGAGGCGCTGCCAGCCATCAGTCTGTCGCTGGTGGCGGGACACGTCGCCGATTCGCACGATCGCCGACGCATCGCCATCATGGCGATGATCGTGCTGGTGGCGTGTTCGGTGGCGCTGTGGGCGCTCGCGCACGCGACGCCGCTTGGACAGGTGCTCTCGGTGCCGCTTCGCGTCAACGCGATCTATGGCGTCATTGTCATCAGCGGACTGGCCCGCGCGTTTCTCCAACCGGCGCGACAGGCGCTCAGTGCGGAATTGGTGCCGCGACATCTCTTCAGCAACTCCATCACGTGGCGCAGCGGAAGCTGGCAGTTGGCGGCGGTGCTGGGGCCGGCACTGGGCGGCGCGCTGTACGCGCTCGGTGGCACGTCGCTGGGCTACGCCGTTGATGCGGTGCTGATGTCGGTCGGCGTCGGGGTGCTGGTGTCGGTGCGTCATCGCTCGCCAATCCGCGAAGTGAGCGATGAACCGATTCTCACGTCCATCACGGGCGGACTCCGATTCGTGTTCCGGGAACCGATCCTGCTGAGCGCGCTCACACTCGATCTCTTCTCGGTGCTGTTTGGCGGGGCCACTGCGCTGCTGCCCGTGTTCGCGGCGGAAATCCTCCACGCGGGGCCCGGCGCGCTTGGTATCCTGCGCGCCGCGCCCGCAGCGGGTGCGGTCATGGCCAGTGTGGCACTCACCCGTTGGCCGCCGTTTGCACGCACCGGTCGCAACCTGCTGCTGGCCGTTGCCGCTTTCGGTGTGTGCATGATCGGGTTCGGTCTCAGCACCAGTCTTCCGCTATCGGTGGCCATCCTTTCGTTTGGCGGCGCCTTCGACATGGTGAGCGTGGTCATTCGCAGCCTCATGCTGCAGGCGCGGACACCGGAGGCGTTGCTCGGACGCGTGGCCGCCGTGAATCAGATCTTCATCGGCTCGTCCAACGAAATTGGCGCATTCGAATCGGGACTGACGGCGCGCTGGTGGGGTGCAGTAGCCAGCGTAGTAGTGGGCGGCTTCGCCACATTGGGCGTGGTGGTCACGGTAGCGTGGCGAGTGCCGGCGCTTCGCGCCCTGCGGCGCATAAAGACGGGAGACTGAAGACGGGAAACGGAAGACCCCTAATCTGCGGGCCGTCTCCCGTCTCCCGTCTCCCGTCTCCCGTCTCCCGCCACCACCACCTCTTCCTCCGTCAATTTCAGTTCAACCTCCGTGCCGTCGCGCGCCACCGACGACTTCGGAAACACGCTTTTCGCTTCGCGCTCCAGCTCCTTCGCATCGGCCGAATAGCGCGCGGAAATGTGGGTCAGCACCAGTCGGCGGGCACCGGCCATTCGCGCCACCTCGGCCGCCTCGCGCGCGGTACTGTGACCAGTCTCCAGTGCCCGCGCGGCCTCTTCATCGGCGAAAGTCGCTTCGTGAATGAGCACATCCGCATCCTGCGCCGCGAGCACGGTCCCGGCGCACGGACGGGTGTCGCCGGTAACCACGATCTTGCGACCACGTCGCGGGACACCCACCAACTCCGCGGGTTGCACCACGCGACCGTCTTCCAGCACGATGGGCTCACCCTTGTGAATGCGCCCCCAGAGCGGCCCCTCAGGAATCCCCATGGCGCGGGCCAGATCCGGGTTGAAACGACCGAGGCGATCCTCCTCCACCAGCGCGATTCCGAGGCTCGACGTCTGGCGATGATCGACCGGAAACGCGTCGATTCGATACTCATCTCGCTTCACTGATGAGCCCGCTTCCAACTCGGTAATCGTGACCGGAAACGTGGTGCGTTCACCACCCAAGCTGATGCATGCCCGCAACGTTCTGGATGAGCCCGGAGGCCCCCACAGCCGCAGCGGCTCGATACGGCCTTGCAGTTGGAGCGTCCGAATCAACCCGGTAAGGCCAAGAATGTGATCGGCGTGGGTGTGGGTGAAGAACAGGTCCTGGAAGGCGAAGGAAATGCCGTAGCGCATCATCTGGCGCTGTGTTCCTTCGCCGCAATCGATGAGAATTGTCTCGCCTTCCCGAATGAGAGCGAGCGCGCTGACGCCGCGCTCAACAGTTGGGCGAGAGGCGGCGGTGCCGAGAAAACGGACGAGCAGAGGCATCGGCGGAATATAGATGGATGGGACGAACTGGCGGCCCGATGCTTGCTACAACACCGGTTGTCCAGACCGATCTCGGCGAGTCTGGTGCGGACGGTCCGATGCTTGCAGAACGGACTGTTCGTAAGTGTGTGCCGTGCCGGGTACGAAACAGTGTACCGCTGGTTCGAACCGCCGAAGCACACGATTTAATGAACGGCCAGACAGCCGGGGGGCGTATGTCCGGAAAAAGCCGGCGCGGGTTCGCGTCGATGGATCCCGCGCGACAGCGCGAGATTGCCAGCAGGGGTGGGAGGGCGGCGCACGAAAAGGGCACCGCTCATGAGTGGTCGGCGAATGAAGCTCGGGAAGCTGGCCGGAAGGGTGGAGTCACCGTCTCACAGGATCGCGATCATATGGCCGCGATTGGGCGCGAAGGTGGTGAGTCACGCAGTGCGGCCGCCCGTCAGGCGCGGCAGCGCAGTCCGGAGCGGGAAGTACCGATGTCGATTTCCCGGGACGGAATGGACGGTCGCCGTACGGAGATTCGTCCCAACGAGCGCGCGCGGACCGAGACGTTGCGGTCGGAAGGGATGACGGAAGGGAACGCGCCGGGACGCTGAGCTCGTCGCGGCGACATGACGCTGGATCTGCCAGCAGCGAAACGGTCACCCTCGCGGGTGGCCGTTCTGCTTTTATCCGATTGGCTCAATACCGACGAGGTTGTCCGTCGCTACCCCTGGTAGCGCGACAGCAACGCTTCGTGTCGCGCGCGGTCTATGTTGCGCCCGCTCACCAGGGCGACCACTGGCCCTTCGATGGCCGCAATGAGCCCGTGTCGCAGCGCGGCGACGGTCACGGCACCCGCGCCTTCGACAATGAGTCCCTGTGTTCGCGAGAGCCAGGCAATCGTCTCACCCAGCGCCTCCTCACTGACCAGCACCATGTCGTCGGCGCAGCTCTGGCCGATGTGCAGCGCGTCGTCATCGACCTGACCGGCCAGTCCGTCGGCCAATGTTGGCGTGTGCGGACACAACACCACGCGCCCGGCCGCTACGCTGCGGGTCATCGCGGCCGTTTCCACGCTCTGTACGCCAACAATGCGTACCGAGGGTGCAAGGCGTCGCAACACCGCGCCCATTCCCCCCAACAGTCCGCCGCCGCCGGTGCAAATCACCACGGTGCGCACGCTCGGCAGTTGATCAAGGACTTCCAGCGCCACCGTGCCTTGCCCGGCCAGCAATTCCACACCGAGACACGGATTGATATAGGGAATGTCGTGCCGGATGGCGTGCGCCTTGGCCACCACCATCGCAGCGTCATAGTCTGGCGCTTCGTCGTTCACCGTCGCGCCAAGCGCGCGAATGCCGTCCTTCTTGACCTGTGGCGCGTCGCTCGGCACGTAGAGCACGGCGGGAACACCGAACGCGTGGGCGGCATACGCCACACCCAGACCGTGATTGCCGGCGCTGGAGGCTACCACGCCCTTCGCGCGTTCGGCTGGCGACATCGAGGCGAGCACGTTGTACGCCCCGCGCACCTTGAACGACCCCGTGGGATTCTCGAGTTCGTACTTGAGGTACACATCGGCACCGACGGCTGTCGACAGCGCTTCATCGCGCGCCAGTCGACTGGGTGGCATCACCACACGCACATGATCGGCGGCGGCGCGCACGGCATCCACCGACGGGAGGATGCGAGGGTTCAGGAATGGTGTGGTCATGGGTGCTGCGAAATGTATCGCGCCACGTCGAACTTCCTCGTCGCCCGTGCGGTCACCATGGGGCGAATGCCGCCCCACACCGGCTTGTTGCCCCAGGGCCGGTCCCAGAGCCCCAGACACCACATGATGCCGCCCACGCTGTTCGCGTCCCGGCCATCGAGTGCGTACTTGTCATTCAGGTGATACATGCACGTGCGGGCCTGCTCATAGTCGCGTGTCCAGAGCAGCATGGTCTTGCCCCACAACATGCGCGGGTAATTGTGAATGAGTCCGGTGTTCACCAGTTGTCGTTGCGATGCGTTCCAGAGGGCGTCGCCGGTTTCCGCGCGCTCCAGCGTCGCCAGATCATACAGGATTGGTCGCGGGTCGTTGGCGTGTTCGGCCATCGTGCGCTGCACCCAGTCGGGCAACGAACCGAGCGCGTCGAAGGCGGGCGTTCGCAGACACCAGTTGAACGACAGCTCCCGCCACGTGGTCACTTGCTGCACGAATGCCTCCAGCGAGTCAGACGGCGCAAGACTGGCGCGTGCCTCGCGTACCACCCGCGCCGAGGCGATCTGACCGTAGTGCAGGTATGGTGAGAGACCGCTGGTGCCATCACCGTCGGACGCTTCGTTGCGTCGCTGCGCATACTCGGGTAACACGCGCGTGCAGAACAACTCGCATCGATCGGCCGCCGCCACGCTGCCCCCGCGCATCGTCACGGCACCCACCGTGTGATCGATGTCGCACGTCGCGACTTCGCGGGCAATATCGGCGTCCGTCATTGCGCCAACCGCCAGCGGCTCCACCCCGATCAGCGCGCGCAACGACGCCTTGAGTGCCTCACCCGCTTCCACGCGCGGCGGTTGATCTTCCACCGGCTCGATGGCGTGATCGATCAGCTTGGCCAGCTTGGGGCGGATGGTCCGGGCCGCGTACTCGGCTTTGAGAAAGGCACCACTGGGCACCGTGCAGACACTGTCCACCGCGAGCACACGGCAGGTGACCCGCTCGCCAAACCGCGCGGTGCGCTCACGCACGCCGGCCGTGGGAAAGAGATCGGTGAACACCACGTAGGCCCGACTCGCCAGTCGATCAACGACGCGACGGTCATCATCGCGGCCGCGGCGCAGCACGAACTGATAGTGCAATCCCAGCGCGTCCGCCTGGTGCGCGGTGTCACGCGCGCCCTGCAGGATGAACGTGTGATGCCGGTCGGCGGCGTACGGATACGTGGGATCGAGTCCCTGATGGATCACCAGCGGCAGGTTGACGCGATCGGCCGTGCGGATGGCCGCGCGCAGCGCCCAGTTCTCATCCAACCGATGGGTGGACTGCATCCAGTACAGCACGTAGGCGCCGTCCGGCTGATAGCGCTTGCCGTTGATATCGACGGTGCGGGCCACCAGCTGATCGCGCACGAAGTCGCTGTCCAGACGATGGGGGCGCGGCGGCGCGGCGCGAACGGTTGGCGAATTCATGGCGCCGGTTGAACGTGTGGGAGACCCGCGGCGTTCCGCCCGGTATCATGAATCGGTCAGATGGTCCGGTTCACCTTGACAGAAGGGTGATCGCGGCTAGCTTAACGGAGTGTTCCGAAGGGCCCCGCGCCACCGGTGCGGGGTTTTTTCGTCAGAGTCGGCTGACCAGCCGACCGGCACGGGGGCTGTAGCTCAGCTGGGAGAGCGCTGCATTCGCATTGCAGAGGTCAGGGGTTCGAGCCCCCTCAGCTCCATAGATATTTACCGGGTTGTGTGACGGTCGACACGAGTTTGTGACCCCGGGGAACCTAAATCGTAGTATGTTGTAGAAGGATTGAGCCCGCCGCTGTTCGGTAGGACGGAGAGTTCCAATGACAGCGCGCGTGGCACCTGTTCGAAGACCCCCGAGGGCATAGCCCGGCGGGGGTTTTCTGTTTCCGGGCGCCTGCGGTCGACCAAGAAGACGTCGAGCGGTGAGGTGAGGAGCGGTGAGAGTCTTGAGGGGCGAGCAACCGAAGCGTCGAGCGTTAGAGGGGTGAGCCGGTGAGGGCAGGACTGAGTTCTGCCCTCGCCGGCTCACCCCTCAAGCGCTCACTACCTTCGGTTGCTCGCCCCTAAGGACTCTCATAGCTCACCCCTCCCCGATACGGTCGAGGCAGCTCACACACCCGACCTATTTCAGGGATCGGACGTCGGCGCGCATCGCGGCGAACAACTCGGCCAGGAAGCGATTCTCCTCGTCTTCCACCCGGCCCGCATAGTCGCTCATGGCCGTGAATCCCAGATTGCCCAGAAAGCGCATGATGGCGCTTTCGCGAACCGCCAGCACCATCGTTCGGGCCAACAGTGTCTGCCCGTCGGCTCCGCGAATGAAGCCGATGCGGAATTGCGCGCCGCCGCCTTCAAACGGACGCTTGAGCGGCGTGTTCAACAGCTGCTCGGTGAGCAGCGGCAGGTCCCAGTCCGGCTCCTTGGTGAAGCGCATCGCCCACTCGCGTTGCGTGCTCGTACTCACATGCACAAACTCCCCCACCACGTTCGACGCGCCCACCGTGAAGAACGAAATTTTGGCCGAGGCGTCGGCATGCAGCACCAGGGTGTCCGGCATGCGGCGCGGTGGTCCTTCCAGCGGCTGCAGTTCGCCCCCTCGCGTGCGAAACCGCATGACCAGACGCGATTTCCTGCTCTGCACATCAAACCAATCCGCCCCGACCTTGTCGCTCAGTCGAAAGTGAAAGCGCGCGGGCGCCAGATATTTGCGCACGTACTTGGACATCTCTGGAAATTCCCCCTGAAGCGAATCGCCAGATATGTGGATGTGCATCGACACCCGCGTCGAGCCGTCCGGCTGTGCGTCGGTGCTCAGGGAGTCAAGCAACAACAGCCGACCCAGTGCCGTGGTGGTGCGGGGCAACGCGCTGCGATAGTCGGCGCGAATATCCGTGGCCGGTCGTTCGGCGGACAGGAACAGCGCCCGCATGATATCCGTCGCCCGCGCCGGCGGCATCCCACCGACCGCGTTCTCAACCTTGGTCGTCCACTGCCAATCGTTGTCGGCGGGGAGTTGAACAAGCCCGATGAAGTGCCGGGAGTCGCCCGTGCGGACGGGTGAGGCCACCTGTGCCCTGGGCGAAAACGTATAGCGGCCGCCAATGACCGTGCCGGCCACCTCCAGATCGCGTTCAGCGCCCACGCGAGTGGAACGTTCGCTGGTCCACAGCGCCGTATCGTTGACCAGCTTGGACGGCGAAAGCGCAAACCGCCCCATGCGCATGCGGGCGTACAGGAACTTCGGCAGGCGAACGACCCGCGTAAATCGCTGTTCCAGCGCGTCGGCAAAGGCCTCGGCGTTCACGCGCGCCGACGCCACGTCCGGGCCGTACGCCAGCGTGGCGGCACGACAGCCCGTTCCGCTCAGGAGCAGGCCAACGAACAGCGTATGGCGCAACGGAAGGGGCACGCGGGACATGGAAGAAGAATGACTGGAGGTTAGCTTTCGCGGCACCTCTCTCCATACCCTGCCGTGGCCAATACGCTTCCTCCTGATTCCTCCGACGCGGCCCACGCGCCGCGACGTGACTTCATTCGCGAACTTGTCGCCGAAGATGTGGCCACCGGTCGGTTTGGCCGCGCGCCGGCCACCCGATTCCCACCGGAACCGAATGGGTTCCTGCACATGGGACACGCCAAGTCCATCTGCCTGAACTTCGGGATCGCGAAGGAATTTGGCGGCACCTGCAACCTGCGCTTTGACGACACGAATCCGTTCACGGAAGACGTGAAGTACGTGGAGTCCATCAAGCGTGATGTGCAGTGGCTGGGTTTCCAGTGGGACCACGAGTACTACGCCAGCGACTACTTCGAGCAATTGTACGACGTGGCCGAGTCGCTGGTGAGCAAAGGCAAGGCGTATGTGGACTCGCAGACCGAGGAACAGATTCGCGAGGGGCGCGGCACGGTGACGACGCCGGGGACGCCCAGTCCCTATCGCACGCGTGGGGTGGAGGAAAACCTCGACCTGCTGCGGAGAATGCGGGCGGGGGAATTCCCCGACGGCGCGCATGTGTTGCGGGCGAAGATCGACATGGCGCACCAGAACATGATCATGCGTGATCCGCTGCTGCTGCGCATTCGACACGCGCATCACTATCGGCGCGGCAACGACTGGTGCATCTACCCGTTGTACGATTTCGCGCATGGATTGAGTGACGCCATTGAGGGCATCACCCGATCGTTGTGCACGCTGGAGTTCAAGGACAACCGCGACATCTACGACTGGCTGGTGAGCGAGGCCGGGTTTGAGCATCCGCCGCGGCAGATGGAGTTTGCCCGACTGGAGCTGGACTACACGCTGCTCAGCAAGCGCAAGCTGTTGCGTCTGGTGAACGAAGGGCATGTGAGTGGCTGGGACGATCCGCGCATGCCCACCATTGCCGGCCTCCGTCGGCGCGGCGTGCGCGCCGAGGCCATTCGCGCGTTTGCCGAGGTGATTGGCGTGGCGCGCAACGATGCGCGCGTGGAAATCGCGACGTTCGAGCATGCGGTGCGCGACGATCTCAACGTGGAAGTACCGCGCGTGTTGTGCGTGCTCAATCCGCTCAAGGTGGTGCTGACCAACTATCCCGAGGGGCAGGTGGAGGAGATGGAGGCGGCCAGCTATCCACCCGACTTTGCCAAGAGTGGCACGCGGATGGTGCCGTTCTCGCGCGAGCTGTGGGTGGACCGTGACGACTTCATGGAAGATCCGCCCAAGAAGTTCTATCGCCTGTCACCGGGTCGCGAAGTGCGTTTGCGTTTTGGCTATCTCATCACCTGCCAGTCGGTGGTGAAGAACGAGGCGGGCGAGGTGACCGAGTTGCACTGCACCTACGATCCCGCCACGCGCAGCGGCCAGGCGCCCGATGGGCGAAAGGTGCAGGGCACCATTCACTGGGTGTCGGCGGCGCGCGCGCTGGACTGTGAAGTGCGGCTGTACGATCGCCTGTTTTCGCAGCCCGATCCCGACGACGTGCCGGAGGGGCAGGATTTCATGTCAGCGCTCAATCCGCATTCACTGGTGGTGGTGAGCAACGCGAAGATCGAGCCGAGTGTGGCGAGCGATCCGCTTGGCAGCCGATATCAGTTTGAGCGGACGGGCTACTTCATGAGCGAGATGGAGACGTCAACGAAAGAGCGATTGGTGTTTAACCGGATTGTGGCGTTGCGGGACAGCTGGGCGAAGGAGCTCAAGAAGGGGTGACGCGCTCGGGCGAGTTCTTGCGAATTCACGCCGAGGCCGAGCAGACTATGGGTATGCCGATCGCACTGCAGCACCACTGGACCATTGAGGACGTCTGGGCGTTGCCGGAGTGCGGCGAACGCTACGAGGTGGTTGACGGGGTGCTGCTGGTGAGTCCGGCGCCTTCGTTGGTGCACCAGCGCGCGGTGCGCGTCTTGCTGGAGTTGTTGCAGCGTTACGTGAGCCAATTCATGATCGGCGAGGCACTGCCGGCGCCGCTCGATGTGGTGATGGCGGACGACACCATGGTGCAGCCTGATGTGTGTCCTGCCGCCGGCAGGTGATCTCGCACTCAGGGACAATCCTCGCCAGCGGCCGCCGCCGTTGCTTGCCGTGGAAGTGCTGTCGCCGTCCACGGCCCGTCAGGATCGGATCGTAAAGCGACCGCGTTATCAGCGAACGGGCGTCGAATACTGGATGGTCGATCTCGATGCGCGAGTGGTGGAGCGCTGGACCCCGGACGCGGAACGTCCGGAGATCTGCCTCATCGCGATTACGTGGCAGCCCGCAGGGGCCGTGGCCCCGCTTGCCATCGATTTGGTGGCACTGTTTGCGGAGATCGTCAGGGAAGCCCGTGTAAAGGGCGTGGGGAGCGGCCCGGGGCTTGCTTTGCACTACCATCGGGCCGGGGTCCGCCTATATTTGACCGTTCACCGTCGGCAGGTGCCGGACCGACGGGGTGATGCCCCTTAGCTCAACTGGCAGAGCGTCTGACTCTGAATCAGAAGGTTCCAGGTTCGAAACCTGGAGGGGCAACTTCCGTCAGCATGCGTTCAACACAAAGCCTCGGCCTCGCGCCGGGGCTTTGTGCATCCTGCGTGACAAAAGTGGCGCCGCCCAGAGGACGAGCGAACTCGCTCCTCACGCCGTACGTTGCCAAAAGAACCCACGTCGGCACGGATGTGCTTCCCCAGAAGACCATTTAATGCAACACCGTTTCCATACGCCGGTCGCCTGCCTCCTGCTCGCCGTGGCCATTCTCTCGTGCGACAAGCACTCCCACCCCGTTGTACCGGCCGACAACGGTGGCAACAATCCGACGCTCAGCCTGGACCTGAGCAGCGTCCCGCTCAGCGCAACCGCCGGCGGTACCGCTGACGCTATCGGCACGGTGCTGGTGACCAATCGCGGCACCGGAACACTGTCCGGGCTGTCGGTCGGAACGATCAACTATCAGCAGGGCCAGCCCGCCTCGTGGCTGACTGCGAGCCTCAGTACCGCAACGGCTCCGGCCACACTGACCCTGACGGCTCGCTCCGCATCCATGCCGCCCGGGTCGTATTCAGCGACGGTGCCCGTGTTGACGTCGGTTGCCGCAACGCAGTCGGTGACCGTGGTGCTCACGGTCAGCGAGGTTCGTCCGGCCGGATCGCTTTTCATTTCGGCTACCGCCGGAAACTCACACGCTTGCGCCATCACCACGGCAAACCTGGCAGCCTGCTGGGGGCAGAATCAGCAAGGGCAACTCGGCGATGGCACTCAACTGCGGCGGCTCACTCCGATACTCGTGGCCGGGAACCTGCAGTTCTCCTCGTTATCGGCCGGATTCTACCACACGTGTGGCATCAGCTTCTCATACGCGGCCTACTGCTGGGGCACGAACGCCTACGGTGAACTGGGCGACGGAACACTCACGTACCACCAGACGCCCACATTGGTTACCGGTGGGATTCAGTTTTCCGAATTGGTGGCGGGGGCCTCGTTCACCTGTGGCTTGACCATCACCAGTGCCGCGCTCTGTTGGGGGGACAACACCTATGGACAACTGGGCGATGGCACATACACCAGTCGCAAGATCCCGACGCGGGTAACCGGAACGACAGTTTTCGTCGAACTCGTCGCGGGCGAACGCCATGTGTGCGGACGGACCGCCGGCAACGCGGTGTATTGCTGGGGCGGACGCGATCCCAACAGCGTCCAGCAGCCCTCCGGCATCGATGGCAATGCGCCAAGCCTTGTGCGGAGTCCCGAGAAATTCACCGGGTTTGCCGCGGGGTGGGATCACGACTGCGCGCATACCATTGCGAATCGCGTGTACTGCTGGGGCGACAATTCGTGGGGACAACGTGGGATCGGCACGGACTTCAGCCCTGCGGACACTACGCTCACTCCGCTGATTGGCACATTTGAGTTTGGGCTGTTGGCCGCCGGCTGGCGACACACCTGTGCGCTGACGCCGGCGGGTTCAGCGTACTGCTGGGGGATCAACGCGTTCGGTGAACTCGGAACTGGCAATCTGACGAAAAGCTTCGTGCCGGTGCCGGTGGTGGGGGTGTCCGTGTTTACCGGTCTGACTGCCAGCGGTGTATTCACGTGTGGTTGGACTCCCGCGAAAACTGTGTATTGCTGGGGCAATAACGCCCAGGGGAATCTGGGAGACGGGACCACGACCAATCGTCTGACACCGACGTTGGTGGGAGGTGGCGGAAGTCCCCCTCCTGCGGCGCCCGTCATCGCGCTGGGCGCGAATAGTCTGTCGTTTGCCGCTGTGTCTGGTGCCGCGTCGCCTGCGGCGCAATTGGTGCCAATCACGAACGGTGGAACCGGTACACTCAATGCACTGAGCGTGGGTACGATCAGTTACCAAAGCGGCACCGGATGGCTCACGGCCACGCTCAACACGACCACGGCACCGGCGACTCTCACCGTGAGCGTCGCCAGTGGGGCACTCGCTGTCGGGAGCTACACCGCGACGGTGCCGATTGCGTCCTCGGCCGCTGGCGTCACCAACTCGCCGAACGCGCTCACGGTGACGTTTACCGTGACCGCGCCTCCCTTGCCGATGCCAACCATTGCCTTGAGTGCGAGTAGCTTCGCTTTCAGCGGGACGATGGGCGGAACCGCACCAGCCACGCAGGCGGCACAGATCACGAACAGCGGAACCGGTACGCTCAACGGGCTCACGGTCGGCAACATCAGCTATCAGGGCGGCACCGGATGGCTGACGGCCACACTCAACACGTCAACGGCGCCGGCGACACTCACACTCAGTGCCGCGACCGGCGCGCTCGCGGTTGGCAGCTATACCGCCACCGTGCCGATTGCCTCGTCGGCGGCCGGCGTCACCAATTCACCTGTTTCCGTCGCGGTGACATTCACCGTCGCCAGGCCATCGTTTGTTGATGTGGTCGCGGGCTACGAGCACACCTGTGCGCGAACGGTCACTGGCGCGACGTATTGCTGGGGAGAAAACGGCTCGGGTCAACTTGGTGACGGTACCACGACAGATCGATTACTGCCCACCGCAGTTTCCGGCGGGCTGTTGTTCGCGGAGATCGCGGCTGGCGCGGGCCACACCTGTGGACGGACGGCTGCGAACGCGGTCTACTGTTGGGGTTTCAATCTCACCGGTCAGCTTGGCGACGGCTCGTCAACCAGCCGAACTACACCGACGCCGATTTTCGGAGGGTTCGCGTTCGTGGAGCTCGCCGCAAGTGTCACGTTCACCTGCGGGCGGACCGCCGCCAACGCCGCCTATTGCTGGGGCGACAACGCGTATGGACAGTTGGGTGACGGCACGACGACACGGCGACTCACACCCACACCCGTGGCGGGCGGCCAGCTGTTTGTCGAAGTGGCCACGGCCAATGAATCGGCGTGCGGACGCATCGCCTCGGGTGCAGTGTATTGCTGGGGCGCCAACAGCAGCGGGCAGTTGGGTGACAACTCAACCACCGCGCGCCTCGTGCCAACAACATTTCCTGTGGTGCCGTTCATTTCGCTTGCGGCCGGCGGCTTGCATGTCTGCGCCGGTGTTACCGGCGGCGCATATTGCTGGGGAGCGAACAGTGCGGGTCAACTGGGCGACGGTACCACCATCAATCGACTTACGGCACGGCCGGTGCCGAATACCGTGTCGCCGCTGGTCGAACTGACCGCCGGACTCGAGCACACCTGCGGCCGCAATGCGGCGGGCTCCGTGTGGTGCTGGGGAAAGAACGCGAATGGTCAGCTGGGCGACGGAACGCTGGCCAATCGCCTGGTGCCAACGGCAATTCCCGGCGGACTGACGTTTACCGCAATCTCTGGCGGGATGTCGCATTCATGCGGGCGGACCGCCGCGGGGCTGGTGTACTGTTGGGGTGGCAATGCCTCGGGGCAGCTGGGCGACGGGACGACCACTCAGCGAACCACGCCGGTGAAAGTCGGCGGGCTCTGAGCGCTGCCTGCTGGCACTGCCCACTAGCGCGGCACCAACCGCCGCTCGGCCGGCAGTACCACCACACTGAACACGAGCACCGACACGGCCGCACACACCACCTGCGCCACCGTCATGGAGCGCGCCGACGTGCCATCGAAGTACGTCGACACCAGCGCGCTCACGCCGGCGCCGGTCACCATCTGCACAGCGCTCATGATGGCGCTCGCCACGCCCGCTACTTCCGGGACCGGTTCGAGTGCGCCCTGCACCACGTTGGGACGCACCATGCCGTGGCCGATGAAGCCCACCACCGCGAGAGGCACGACCGCGAGAATACTCAGCACACCGCCCATGGAAAGGGCCAACATCGCCACGGCGCTTCCAGTGATGGCGGTCATCCCCCCGGTGATCAAGCGGTGATGCGGCACGCCACGTCGACTCAGGCGCGCATTGGTCAGCGCGCCCACCATGAGCCCCAATGATGTGCAGGCGAAGAGCAGGCCGTACGTGCGCTTGTCGATGCCCAGTACACCAATCAGGACCAGCGACGAGCCGGTGATGTAGGCGAACAGGGCGCCGAAGTTGAGCGCTGCCATCAGAATGCATCCTACGGTCAGTCGCTCGCGGAGCACTCTGGCATAGCTTGCCCGCACGCGATCAAAGTGCGCGCGGTATGACGACGCATCTTTCTGCGACGGCGACAGTGATTCGTCGAGGGCGAACCAGGCGATCATCGTTAACACGGCGGCGCCGCCAGACAGCGTGCCGTAAATCGCTCGCCATCCGCCAGCTGCCGCCACCACCACGCCCACGGTTGGCGCGATTACCGGTGCCACGCCCGCCGCCATGTTGATGTACGATTGCCGCACGCGCGCTACCGCTCCCGAAAAGAGGTCGCGCACCATGGCCACGACAATCACGAAACCGGTACCGGCACCCGCTCCCATCAACAGGCGCCACACCAGCAGCGCGCCCAGCGATCCCGAGCCAGCGGCGAACGCACCGCACACCGCATACACCGCGGTCCCCACCAGAAGCATGGGCCGCCGGCCGAAGTGATCCGACACCGGACCCGATATCAGCGGTGCGCTGGCGAACCCGATCATGAACGTGCTGAGCGTCAGCGCCGCCTGCCCGACGGTGACCCCGAACGACGCCGCCGTATCGCCAAGAACCGGGAGGCTCATGTCGGTGGCAAACGCCGACAGCGTGGCCAGCCCGGCCAGCAGCAGCGTGAGCAGCGGTGAGCGGGCCGGCAGTCGGCGGCGCGGCAACGTGGACATCGGCCAAAGCTATCAAGGGACACGCCCATTGGCGCAACGAATTGCCGATTCGCAATTGCCGTTCGGCGTCATTGCATTCCCGGTACCTCGGGTGCAATCTGGCCGTATGCATCACAATCTCCTCGGGCTTCTCGTCGCGACCGCCGCTGTCGTGTCCGCTCGGGCCTTGCCTGCCCAAAGCACCGCCGCGCCAGCCGCACCCACCTACGTGGGTTCCGCACTCTGCGGCGAGTGCCACACGGCGGTGTACGCGCGGTGGTCCAAAACGCGCATGGCCAATGTGGTGTCAGATCCCCGCCAGCATCCCGAGGCGGTGATTCCGGATTTCTCCAAGGCGAACGCGCTTCGCACCTTTACGCTGGACGATGTGGCGCTTGTGTACGGCAGCAAATGGAAGCAACGCTACTTCACCAAAGTCGGCACCGAGTACTATCCGCTTCCCGCGCAGTGGGACGTAACGAACAAGTTGTGGCGTCCCTATTTTGTGCAACCGAATACGGACTGGTGGGTGAAGTTCTACCCGGCCGACAACATGAAACGCCCCACCGGACCGCTGTGCGACGGCTGTCACTCGGTGAACTACAACGTCTCCACGAAGACGGTGACGGAATGGAACGTGGGGTGCGAGAAATGCCACGGCGCAGGCAGCACGCACGCGGCAAAGCCGTCCCGCGAGAACATCGTGAACCCGGCGCGATTGGACTTCGTGCGCGCCAACGACACCTGTATCCAGTGCCACTCGCAGGGACAGCCGGTGAGCAATCCCATCAACGGCCAGTACTACGATTGGCCAGTGGGTTTCCAGCAGGGTCTCTATCTGCGCGATTTCTGGACGCTTGAGGAGCACAAGCTGGGTGAGATGACCTTCACCCACTTTCCCGATGGCACGGCCCACAAGAACCGGATGCAAGGCAATGATTTCGTGCAGAGCGTGATGTACCGGCGAGGCGTCACCTGTTTCGAGTGCCATGATGCACACGGCACCGAAAACGCCGCGGACCTGATCAAGCCGGTGGGTCAGCTGTGCCTGAGCTGCCACGGTTCCGCGTCGCCCAATGGCCCTCATACGGCCACGCTTGAATCACACACGCATCATGTGTCAGCCAGCGCGGGCAGTGAGTGCGTGAACTGCCACATGCCGAAACTCGCCCAAACCATTGCCGACGTGAACGTGCGCAGCCATACGTTTGCGTTCATCACGCCAACGCTCACCGATCAGTTCAAGATTCCCAACGCCTGTACTACGTGTCACGTGGGCAAAAGCACGGAGTGGGCGCGCGACGCGCTCCGGGGGTGGAAAAATGTCTCGCCGTGGCGAGGGCAGTGAACTCCGTGACAACTCCACTCCTTGTGATCAACAGACCATCCATGCATCTCACCAGCCGGCGACTCCGGCACGGACTCGGCCTGTGCGCCCTGGTAGGCGTGGCACTGTCCGCGCGCCACGCCGCCCCCCGCCTGGACAACGGCCTCGCCCGCACGCCGCCCATGGGCTGGAACAGCTGGAACAAGTTCGGCTGCAACGTGAGCGACAAGCTCATCCGCGAAGTGGCCGACGCCATGAGCGCCAACGGCATGCGCGACGCCGGCTATCGCTACGTCACCATCGATGACTGTTGGCAGGTGGCGCGCGGTGCCAACGGCGTGATTGTCGCCGACTCGGTGCGATTCCCGGCGGGCATCAAGGCGTTGGCCGACTACGTGCACAGCAAAGGGCTGGGCTTTGGCATCTACACCGACGCCGGGCGCAAGACATGTGAAGGGCGCCCCGGTAGTTACGGCTACGAAGCCATCGACGCCAAGACATATGCGTCGTGGGGTGTTGACTACGTGAAGATTGACTGGTGCAACTCCGAAGGACTGGACGCGCGCACGCAGTACACGAAGTTCCGCGACGCGCTGGCCGCGTCGGGGCGCAAGATCGTGTTCAGTATCTGCGAGTGGGGCAGCAATGAACCGTGGGAGTGGGCCCCCGCCGTGGGCAATCTGTGGCGCACCACGTTCGATATTTCCGATCGCTGGAGCAGCGTGATTTCGCTGGTGGACTTGTCCTCGCAGTACTGGCATGTGGCCCGTCCGGGCGGCTGGAACGATCCGGACATGCTGGAAGTGGGCAACGGCGGCATGACGCAAACGGAATACCGCGCGCACTTCAGTTTGTGGGCCATGATGGCGGCGCCGTTGATTGCCGGCAACGATGTGCGCACCATGTCGGACTCCACGCGCGCGGCGGCCGGCGTGCGCGAGATCTTGCTCAACAAGGATGTCATCGCCATCGATCAGGATTCACTGGGCGTGCAGGGCAAGATTGTGCAGGCGTCGCCCAGCGAGTTGCAGGTGTGGGTGAAGCCGCTGGCCGACGGATCGCGCGCGGTGCTGTTCTTCAATCGCGCGTCGGTGTCGTCCACCATCACCGTGGATTGGGAGCGCGTTGGCCTCAAGACCCGAAAGGCCCGCGTGCGCGACCTGTGGGCGCACACCGATTCCGCCCTGGTGGAGAATCGCTATGTGGCGGCGGTGCCGTCACATGGTGTGGTGATGCTGCGCGTCTGGCCCATCCAATAATTGGCGCGTAAACAACAGGGGGCCTCCGGCTGAGGCCCCCGTTGTGTTTCCACCATGTCCCGCGCACCACCGGTGCGTGCTACTTGCCCGTCGCGCTCAGGTCGTTCCAGTTCATGATGGTGTTGAACCCCATGATGAACGTGCCCTGTGTCTGCCAGCGCCAGAAGGGGCGAATGGTGAACATCACCACATGTCCCTTGCCGATGGGCGAGTCGATGACGTTGGGACGGTTGGAGAGGTTCTCACCGCCCTGCAAGACGCCGGACAACAGCATGTCGCGCGAACTCGCGGGCCATGACATCACCACGCGGGGGCGCATGTCTTCCAGCGTGCGTGAAGCCGGCGCTGCCACAGCGCCGCCGCCGCCACGACCGCCAAACCCACCGTCGAACGCCGGCACCGTGGCGGTGTTCGTTGACCACTGCTGCATGGGATCCCACACGGAATGTTCGACCCACGTGGCCATCGGCTGCGTGTTCTGATACACGCCCGCCGGTCCGCCAAATCCGCCGGGACCACCACCACCGCCAATGGCGGTGCCGGCCAGTGCCGCCGAACTTCCCGGACGCAGCACATCGGTCTTGCTGATGGGCGAGGCGTTTGGTGTCATGGGCACGCCTGCCTCCAGCAACGTGCCGCCACTGAAGTACACGGGCAACTGATTCACGTTGAAGCCGTAGGCGATGGGGCTCGACATGTCGGTGATGACGCCGCGCAGAATCGTGCCGCGGTTGACGAGGCCCGGCGCCGTGGTGGGCTTGAGACCAGGCGTCAGGTTGTACGTGGGGAAGATGGCTGACGTGCCGCCCTCGGTGACCAACGTGCCGCCCTGCTGCACGAACTCGTAAATCATCTTGAGTCCGTCTTCACCCAAACCGCCCCGCGTGTCGGCCGTGGAGTCGGGGAACCCCAGCGACGGATACTCGGCCGTGCGCTGATACGGAATGGGTGCGCCTGAGGTGGGCGCTGGCTGACCAACGGCACCACCATGCGGCCACAGAATCACGTCGAACTTCGCGCGCAACGATCCCATCTTCCGCACGGAGTTTTCGCCGAAGTAGTTGTACGGGATTTTGTAGTAGTCCAGCGCCGCGCGCACCCACCCTTCGTCCTGCGTGTTGGACCAGCTGTGGATATAGCCGATACGTGGAATGTCGAGATCGTGCGACTTTACCGTGGGTGCCACATCAACCGCCCACGCGGAAAGTCCCAACTCCTTGAGCACCGGCTCCAATTGCGCCTTGTTGGCCTTGGCAATGATGAACGAGCCTGCGCCAAACTGATGGCCCGCCGCCTCGAATGAGGCTTCAGCAGCCGTCATCTTGGTGGTGGCCAACCGGTAGCGCAGCGCCACCAAGTTGTTGTCGCCGGAGTGTTCCACAATCACCGTGGCGCCGGTGCCGCTGATGCCACCGGCCGCGACCACGTGATTGGCAACCGGCGTCATCGAAGCGGTCAACAGCGCCGGATCCTTGATCTCGTGCAAGACGATGTTGCGCATCATCTGGTACGTCCAACCCGTATCGTCGTACGGCGACGGGTTCGTCGTCGGATAATTCTGGATGGAGAAATACATGTCGGCGATGGTGCGGAACGGCTGATCGCCGCGCACGATCCAGTCGCCCTTCTTCACGTCAATGGAACCGAGTTTCATGTCGCTGTTGGCGACGTTGAACTCGAGGCCCTGGTCGAGCAGTTCGTTCACCGCTTCGGCCGCATTGGCCTTGGAGTGCTGTCCGGCCGGAATGACCCACCCCTTCACCGGTCCCAGCACGCCTTTCTTGATCGCGTTCTTGTTCTTGATCCAGTAATTCTCCAGGAAGCGCTCGCGCTCCTTACCCGTGTTCCACAGCGCATACAACACGGCGGACTGCTGGATGTTGGTGTTGGCCCGCGATCCCCACCGGATGTCATTGGGAGTTGGATTGGGGCGGAACCACTCGCGGCTCTGGTTGTAGTTGGTGCCGCCGAGAATCATGGTGAGTGATGTGTCGCCATTGGCTGCGCCGCCCGCGGCGCCACCGCGTCCACCGCGTCCGCCACCACCGCCACGTCCTGCCGGCGGACCCCCTGCTGGCGGTGCCGCCGCTGCCGCTGCGCCAGCCGTCGGTGCCGCTGCCGCCAACGGGCCGGCCGCGCCACCACGACCACCGGCCGACACGCCATTGCACCCCGATCCATAGCTCTGCACTTCGTAGAAACGACCGATCGCGTTGTGCGAGTGCACGAGGAAGAACATGTAGTTCGGGACCCAGCCGTCGTAGAACCCGTAGGTCCACACACCGGGCACGCCCTGCTTGGTCATCTCCATCACGTCGTTCTCGGCCATGTACCACCACTCGTTGATGGTGATGGGGTCGAGTTGTTCGTTGTACGGGCCCGTGCCCGTGGACACGTACAGCAGCGTCTGCGCTTCGTGCAGATCGTGCAGGATGGTGGGATGCCAATCGTTGGCCAGCTTGCGCACGTTCTGCGTGAGCTTGAGATACTGCCCCATGCCGTCGCGGTTGTTGTCGTGCGCGACATACTTGCCCCAGTACGGCGTGGGCAGCGCGAGCCCGGTCTTCTGACGATAGCAGGCGCCGTCCACAATCTTCTCGCGGCCATCCACTTCAATGACGGGCGTGATCATCGTGAGCACATTCTTGCGGATGCTCTGCACCAACGGCGTTTCTTCCACCACCAGCCGGTACGCCAGCTCCATCAGCATTTCCGGTCCACCGGTTTCGGTGGAGTGCATGCCGCTGGTGAGGTAGTACACGGGCTTGGCCAGCCCGAACAGCTGCTTCGCGCGCGCTTCCGGCGTCTTGCGCGGATCGGCCAGTTCGTTGAGGTAACCCTTGTACTGATCGAGGTTCTTGATGGTCTCCTCGTCGGCGACCACGAGCACCACCATGTCCCGGCCTTCTTCGGTCTTGCCGATGGTCCAGTACTTCGCGCGCGTGGGCGCCGCGTCGGCCACGGCCTTGAGGTAGCGATGGATGTCGACGGCGTGCGTCAGATAACCCGGCGTCCCGACGATGCGGTTGATGCCCGGGAACTTGAGCGTGGTGGGGACCTTGTCCGAGAACGGGAGGTGGTCGACCAGATCCGTGGAAATTCGCGGATCGGTAAGGTGCTGTTTGATGAGCTTCGTGTACTCCTCGTCCTGCTTCTGCGCGGTCTGCGCGGACAGGGCCGGGGTTGTTCCCGCGACGGCGGAAACCAACGCGGCGACCACGCTCCAACGCACCGAGCCTCTCATACGCGACATCCTGCCTCCTTCATAGTGGACAACCGTGACGCGCTCACCGTCGACTTGAACATAGGGCGGGCCGTCAGCATCGATACGCGGGACGAGGCGATTTCGTGGTGCATTGAGGGCGGCGATCGTCCCTGCGCGTGACCAGGCCTAGCTGACTCATCTGTAGTGGCTGCAAAGCGAACTGTTGCGCGTGAGCGACAAATTCCAAAAAACGGAAAGCTCCGAATAGCTTTGGCAACGCCTGTATGCCTGTGTCCGCCATAGGGGAACGGGCTCAACCATTGGAAATGGCACGAATGGTCGAGTCTGGCACGAAGATTGAGATAGGGAGAGGTGAGAACACAGGTGCAAGTCACTTCTTCCAGCGTTCCGGAGTACCTCATGCGCACACGTCATATCGCTGCAGTCGCAGCCCTCTTGCTGGGATCCGCGTCTGCCCAGGCGCAACCGGTGAGTGTCGACTACACGGTCTCCGGTTCGGCCGGAAACTGGTTCCTCAACTTCACCCTGCGGAACAACTTTTCCTCGCCGGGGGACATGGGCGTCTACTGGTTTGGCGTCCGCACCCCCAGCGCGACGGTGTCGGCGTCGCCGGGAAGCTGGCTGTCCAACGGTGGTTGGACGACCTCCAGTGGATCGGGAACGACCTACCAGAACTCGTGGAAGACCGACAAGACGACGTCGCTGCTTCCCGGACAGTCGCTGACCGGATTCACCGCCCAGAGCTTTGCCTTGGCGGCCCCTACCTCGGTGCAATGGTTTGCCTACGCCTTTTCCAACGGGCTGGCCGAGTCGAACGGTGTGTACGATGTCGGCGACAACTTCAATGGGCTGACGTACAATCCCGGCTTCGAGTCGTCGTCGCTTGGCAGCATGCCGGAAGTGAACGTCCAGACGCTGGTGAACGAGCAGCCGCCGGTGACCACCACGCCGGAGCCGTCCACCTATGCGCTCATGGCGTCGGGACTCGCGGTGCTCAGCTATCTCAACCGTCGTCGTCGCGCCACCGTGTAAGCGTCAATCGCTCCGGGGGGGGCGAGAGGACGTTGGATACGAAGCGGGGACTCTCACCAGAGTCCCCGCTTTGTTGTGTTGTCGACTGCTGTCTACTTCACGAATAGCCAGATGGCGCTGCCAAATCCGATGAGCGTCACCGCGTTCCGCACCCAAGCCTGTGGGACCCGCTGCGCGAGTCCGGACATGGCGTAACCGCCCACCGATGAGCCAACGGCCATGACCAGGGCAATCGGCCAATTGACCAGCCCCATGACGGCAAACGCGATGGCCGCCACGCCATTGAAACAGATGCCATTGATGTTCTTGAGACCGTTCATCTGGTGGATGTTTGTCAGCCCCATGAGTCCGAACACGGCGAGCATCAGGATGCCGGCGCCGGCTCCGAAGTAGCCACCGTAGATGCCCACGGCGAATTGCGACGCCAGCATGCCCCAGGTGGGATCAACGGGTCGGTCGACCATGACCTCGGCTGACACCGCGAGTCGTTGCTTGAGCCAGCGCATCACCGGCCCCTGCAGGGCGAACAGCAACGTGGCACCAAAAACGAGCCATGGCACGATGGCGCGAAAGCGCGCGTCGGGCGTAACGAGCAACAGCGCCGCACCCACCAATCCACCAATCAGGCTCGGCACGGCGAGTCGCGTGGCCCATCGTTCGATGCCCACCAGTTCGCGCCGATAGCCCATCATGCTGGCGAAGGAACCCGGCCAGAGCGCCACCGTACTGGTGGCGTTGGCCGGAATGGCCGGCACGCCGAGGGCGAGCAGCGCGGGGAAGGTGAGCAAGGTCCCGCCGCCGGCAATTGAATTGGCGGCACCGCTGATCGCGCTGATGAGCGCGATCACGGTCAATTGCAGGGCAGAGGGAGATGCGACGGTCACGGTGTGGAACAATGGCTGGCCTGCAGGCGGGGCGGTAGCAGCCGACCGCGCATCGGGTCATATTGGCCGCCATGCCAGCCACCTCACGCAGACTCGCGACGATTTCCGAGTCGGTCATCCGCAACACCACGCGCACGGCCAACCAGTACGGCGCGATCAACCTTGCGCAGGGCTTTCCCGACTTCGATCCGCCGCAGGCATTGCTTGAGGCGCTGGAAGTCGCGGCACGCGGTCCGTTTCATCAGTACGCCGTCACCTGGGGCTCGCAACGCTTTCGTGAGGCGCTGGCGCGCAAGATTACGCGCTTCAGCGGGGTCGCCATTGATCCCGATGAACATCTGGTGGTGACGTGCGGCGGGACCGAGGCGATGATGGTGGCGATGATGACCGCCTGCAATCCGGGCGACAAGGTCATCATCTTCTCGCCGTTTTACGAGAACTACTGGGCCGACACGATTCTGGCCGGCGCCGAGGCCATCTGGGTGCCGTTGCGTCCACCCGATTTCGGGTTTGATCCGCAGGAGCTGGAGCGCGCATTCGCCCAGGGCGCCAAGGCCATCGTGCTGTGCAATCCCGGCAACCCCACCGGCAAGGTGTTCACGCGCGCCGAGTTGGAAGTGATCCTGGCGCTGGCCGAGCGGTATGATGCGTTCATCATTACCGACGAGCCGTATGAGCACATGGTGCATGCGCCGCATGAGCACTGCTACATGCACGCGCTGCCGGGCGCGTTCGCGCGCACCATCGTCACCAACTCGCTGTCCAAGACGTACTCCATCACGGGTTGGCGCATCGGGTATGTGCAGGCGGCCCCCGAGGTGATTCGTGGCGCGCGCAAGGTGCACGACTACCTCACCATCGGCGCTGCCGCGCCGTTGCAGGAAGCGTGCGTGACCGCGTTGGATTTTCCCGATCAGTACTATGCCGACGTGCGGGCGTTCTACACGCAGCAGCGCGAACTCTTCTTGGGCTACCTCCGGCAGTCGGGGTTGGGGTACACCGAGCCGCAGGGCGCGTACTACGTGATGGTGGATGTCTCGCCGCTTGGCTTCAAGACCGACGCTGAGGCGTCCGACTTCTTCATCAAGACCATCGGTGTGGCGGGCGTGGCGGGGTCGAGCTTCTTTCGCGAGCCCGTGCACAACTACCTGCGACTGCATTTTGCCAAGCGCGCCGAGACGCTGCACGCCGCCGGTGAACGGCTATTGAAGGTGCGAGACCATCTGAAGTAGTGGATGGTTGGCGGCGCGCGTGTTACCGAACGCGCGACGCCGCGACGGCCAGGCACACCCAGCCGGCAATGAAGCACACGCCGCCAATCGGTGTGATCGCGCCCAGGGCGCGAATGCCGGTGAACGTCATGGCGTACAGCGAGCCGGTGAAGAACAGCGTGCCGGCGACGAACAACCAGCCGGCGGTGGTCAGCAGGCTGCTGGGCCAGCGACTGGCCACGAGGCCCACCGCGATGAGCGCCAGCGCGTGATACATCTGGTAGCGCGCGCCGGTTTCGAAGACCTCCAGCAAGCGTGGCTCGACCTTGTCGCGCAGCGCATGGGCGCCGAACGCGCCGGCGGCCACGCTGATGGCGGCGGACAGGGCGCCGGTTGTTAGGAAGAGACGGTGCATGGGCGGGAATCTAAACTGGAGACGGGAGACGGGAGAATGGAGACGGGAGACTCTGCACCCCGGAGGTCTCCCGTCTTCCGTCTCCCGTCTCCCGTCTTAACCCCTATACCCGCATCCCGCCGTACACGTCTCCCTCACCACCACCTGTGTTAACCCCGGCAGCGCTGGCGCGAGTCGTTCCCAGATCCACTGCGCGAGGACTTCGCTGGTGGGATTCTCCAGGCCTTCGATGTCGTTCAGGTAGTGATGGTCGAGTTGATCATACAGCGGCTGGAAAATGCGTTTGAGATCGGCAAAATCCATCACCCATCCTTCGCGCGGCATGAGCGGACCTTCCACGTGAATGGTTACACGGAAGCTGTGCCCGTGCAGTCGACTGCACTTGTGTTCGGGCGGAAGATTCGGCAGCCGATGCGCGGCTTCGAAGGTGAACTCACGAAATATTTCCATATGACAGTGCCCCCTATGGGCGCGGGTCCTTAGGACCGATCTGGTATTCCTTCGGCGGCGTCGCGCCCATCAGGTGCGTGACGAAATAATCCCAGCGACGTCGCATCATGTAGTTGCTGGCCGCCCCGTAGCCATGCGCGGCATTGGGAATCATCAGCAGGTCGAAGTCCTTGCCGGCCTTGATCAGTGCGTCGGCCACCAACAGCGTGTTGTCGGGCGGCACATTGTCGTCCAATGTGCCATGGGCCAGCAGCAGCTTGCCCTTGAGATTCTTTGCCAGCGTCTGGTTGGCTTCGGCGTCGTAGTTGTCTTTCCCGTCGGCGCCTTTGGCCAGCAGCCCATGATAGCGCTCGCCCCAATCGTCTTCGTAGTTGCGATTGTCGTGGTTGCCGGATTCGGCAATGCCCACCTTGAAGAAGTCGGGATAGCGGAACATCGCGCCGGCCGTGGCAAAGCCACCGCCGGAGTGCCCCCAGATGCCCGCCTTGCCGATGTCGATGAAGCGATAGCGCTGCGCCAGTTCCTTCATGCCGGCCACCTGATCGGGCAGCGTGTTGTCACCCATGCGGCCGTAGTACGCGTCGTGAAATGACTTCGACCGCAGCGGCGTGCCGGTGCCGTCAATCTGCACGACGACAAAGCCCAGATTGGCCAGCGCCTGATGATCCCCACGCGACGCGCTGAACGAACGACTGCCGACACTGCCGACCTGCGGGCCCGGATAGATGTAGTTAATGATCGGATACTGCCGGGTCGAATCCAGATTGGACGGCGTGAACATGAGACCATACAGGTCGGTTGTGCCGTCTCGCGATTTCACGGTAATGCGCGTGGGCGGCTTCCATCCGGTGGCGGTGAGCTTGGAGATGTCGGCCGTTTCCAGCGTGGCAATCAGTTTGCCGGTTGTGGCGTGACGCAGCACCGAGGTGGGCGGCAGGTCGGGTCGTGACCATCCGTCCAGTACATAGCGGCCATCGGGCGAGAGCACCACGTTGTGATCGCCGTCTTCCGGCGTGAGCAGCGTCAATGGCTTGCCGTCCAATCCGATGGAATACAGATGCCGGAAGTACGGATCTCGCCCAGACTCTTTGCCCACGCCAACAAACCAGAGCTTGCGCGCCTTTTCATCCAGTCGCACGATGGACACCAGATTGCCCGCGCCCGTGGTCACCTGGCGCTTGAGCGCACCGCTGGCGAGGTCATACAGGTACAACTGCCCCCAATCGTCGCGCTCGGAAAACCAGAGCACTTCGTTGGAGGCGGGCAGCACGCGCCAGTTGGGGACATTGTCCCCCGACTCGAATTGGGTCTTCACCTCCTCCCGCAGCACGTCGCGCACGTCGCCGGTCGTGGCGTCGGCCACCCGTAACGTGGCCACCTTGTGATCGCGCGACGATGACACGAAGGCCAGCTTCGATCCATCGGGATACCATTGCACATCGGCGTACTCGCCATCCACGCATGAGATGTGGTCGCACACGGTTGATCGATGCTGGTCGGGCGGCATCCTGAAACGCACCACGTTGGGTGTTCCCCCCGACAGGTCGATCACAACACGCTGAATCATCGACACCACGCTGTCGCCCGGGAGCGGGTACTTCCACCGGCTGAGCACGGGGTGGCCCACCTCAGTGCGCACCATGAACATCTCGCCCACCCCGCGTTGATCCTGCTGGAACGTGGCGATCTTCCTGGAGTCGGGCGACCAGCTGACGATGGCGCGATCGGAGTGTATCCAGCCGGCATTGTCGGTGGCGTACCCGAAATCCGGTACGCCGTCGGCGGTGAGTTGCGTTTCCGCATTCGTGGCGATATCGCGCACCCACAAATTCCAGTCGCGTATGAACACGCCCTTGGTGCCGTCGGGCGATCGCGATTCCGGGGCCGCGCCCACCCGACGCGGAACGATGATTGGTGGAGGCGCGTTGACGAACGCGGCACAGACCGCGGCGTTCGACACGCAATTGGTCTTACTGCCCTTGACAGGGTCCACCAGAATCACCGGCGATGAGCCGTCGGGGCGACGCACGCGGTACCAGAATCGGCCGTCCGCGAGCCAGTTGGGTTGGACTCCCATGCCCGAGACCAGGGGCAGCGTCGCGAAGCCGAGCGCCCGTTCGGCGCGGGCGTAGTCGTCGGCCGTCAGCACTCTGGACTGAGCGCCCAGGGCTGCGGCCGACAGGGCAAGGCCGACGGCAGCGCGGTGGACCGCGATGAGGCAAGACATAGCGAAGGAGATGGGGTGGGCCTGCATCCCTTCAAGCTGTCGACACGGAGCTGGCGAGGCAAAGGGGGAGGATCGCGGAATCCTTTTCCCCTCGTCCGGGCACAGTCAGGCAGCGGGTCGGCTACACTTCTTACAACCTCATTCGGAGCTCGACATGTCCTCCTTCTTCGGCAAGAACGTCGGAACGATCGATCGCGTCGCCCGGTTGTTGCTGGGCGTTGGCCTGTTGTCGCTGGTGTTTACCGGACCGCAGACCGCCTGGGGCTACCTCGGCGTGATTCCGCTGTTGACTGGTGCGTTTGGCACCTGTCCTTTGTACAGCGTGCTGGGGTTCAACACGTGCCCGGTTAAGCGCGCGTAGTGCCGGTTCCGGCGGCCACGGTCGACGACGTTGCGCTGCTGCGTCGCACGGCGTCGGGTGATACGACGGCATTCGACGCCATTGTGGAGGCGCATCAGTCGGCCGTCGGCCGGTTCCTGACGTCGCTCGGGGTCGCCGATCTGGATGACGCGTTGCAGGAGACGTTCATCGCGGCGTGGCGGAGCGCGGGCACGTATCAAGGGACCGGTTCCGTGCGCAGCTGGCTGCTGTCGATCGCGCGTAACGTGCACCGGCATGGCGCACGCCGACGCGTGAATGAACCGGCGACATTCGTCTCGCTGGACGTGCTGGCCGAACGCGCCGGGTGGGGGTGTGACCCGGCCGAATCTCGACGGGTCGATCTCTCGATGGCGCGGGACGTGCTTGAACATGCGCTGGCGATATTGCCCGATGAGGAACGGGAAATCCTGGTACTCAGGGAGCTCGAGGAGCTTTCGGGAGAGGAGACGGCACAGCTGCTGCAGATTTCCCTGGCGGCGATGAAGAGTCGCCTGCATCGAGCGCGCCTGCATCTGGCCGCGGTGGTCCGTCGGCTGGACCAACCACATTCAGTAACCGGGGGGGCGGATGTCAGCCACTGACACAGGACTCGACACCGTGATTGCCGGCGTGCGCTGTCGCGATGTGTTGGCCGATCTGTCGGAGTTTCTGGACGGGCAGCTGTCGAGCGAGCGGGTGGCAACACTCCGCGCGCACTTGGCGGCGTGTGATCGGTGTGCGCGCTTTGGCGGCGACGTGTCCGCCGCATTGGGGGCCCTGCGCGCGAACCTGCGTGTGCCGCCGCCGTTGGCACCGGAACAGACCGCGCAGCTCCGCACGTCGCTGCGGCAGGCGCAGTCGGCGTAGCGCAGTCGGCGTAGCGCAGTCGGCGACCTACCGCGACCGTCGACTGACGTTCATATTCGCGCACCGCGATTGACGATCCCGGCCCAGGGCTCGAACCCTACCGCCGTCACGCCTTCCGATTTCGTCACGGGGCATCCTCAGCGCCGGAGCACTGCATGCGCATTCGAAACGTCGTGGTCCTTGTGGCATTCGCTGTCCTCGGCACCAGCGGTTGGACCTACGCGAACGCCGCAGCGAAAGGCCTCAAGGCCGACGACCTGGTCGAGATTCAGCAGCTGTATGCGAAGTACAACTGGACCATCGATGCCGGTGACTCGGAGGGCTATGCGTCCACGTTTACACCGGACGGCGTGTTCAACGCCAACGTCGGTCACGACGCGATCGTGAAGTTTTCCGATGGGTTCCATGCCGGGCTCGGCGCGCGGGTGCGTCACTGGAACACCAATCTCATGATCACGCCCACGCCAACTGGCGCCAGCGGCCAGGTCTATCTGGTGCTGGTGGACTTCTCCACCAAACCGCCTTCGATTCTCACGTCGGCCAGCTATACCGACGAGTTGGTGAAAACCGACCAAGGGTGGCGCTTCAAGAAGCGCACCACCAAGGGTGATGTGGCACCGCCGGCCAAGCCACAGTAAGCAACCGCGTTTACGGTTTCAGCGCGAACACGAAAATCGTTGGCGCGCCGGGATTCTCGTCGGTCCAGAAGGACGACGGACTTCCGGACGCCACGGCGACATACTGCGTCCCGCCCAGCGAGTAGGTGGCCACGCCACCACCAATCGAACCGCCGGTATTGAAGCGATACACCTCCTTGCCGGTGGTGGCGTTGAATACCACGAAGTCGCCCGTCAGTTCACCGGTCATCACCACGCCGCCCGCGGTTGACGTGACGGCGCCGACCATTGGCCGTGGCGAGTGATACTTCCAACGCACCGCGCCGGTCACCGCATCAACGGCGGTAAGCCACCCGCGTCCAGCGGTTGGTGAATCAAAGGTGAAGTCGCCGCCCAGATAGTTCTTGCCGGGCACATGGCGGGGTTCGTCATCGGCCTTGAACGTGCCACACCAGTCCACCGCCGGTGTGTACAACATCTTCGTGATGGGGTTGTAGGACGGGCCGCTCCATTCCACGCCGCCCAATACGCCCGGACACGCGTGCGTGTCTTTGGTTGTGACCGGTGTATCTGCATTTTCACGGGTCGTGACCGGCGTGGCGAACAGGACGGCATGCGAGTCACGATCGAGCACGCGCAGCATGCCGTCTTTCCCTGCGGTGGCCATCAGCGATCGTGTCTTTCCCGCGATCGTCGCTTCGTACAAAGGCCCCGCCTGTGTGACATCCCAGTCATGTGTGTCGTGCGGCACCAGCTGTCGATACCAGGCCACGCGACCGGTACGCGCGTTGAGTGCCACGATACTGTTGGTGTACAGGTTGTCTCCCTCGCGTACGCCGCCCGCAAAATCCGGCGCAGGGTTGGTAGTGGCGGCGAACACCAATCCGGTCTTCACGTCCAGCGACATCGCGGTCCACACCGCGCCGCCGCCCACCACGGTGCCTGCTGGCACCTTCCACGTTTCAGAACCCGGCTGCCCCTTGGGCGGAATCACGCGAAAGCGCCACACGGAATCACCGGTGGCCAGTCGAAATCCGCCAATCCACCCGCCAATGGCGTTTTCCGATCCAGCCGGCCCGATGATCACGAGGTCATCGTAGATCATCGGTGGCATGGTCAGCGTCTCTCCAATATCCGCGTTCGCGATTTGTTTCACCCAGGCTTCCTTGCCGGTGCCGAGATCCAGCGCCACGAGGTAGCCATCCGAGGTGCCGCGCACAGCGAGTCCGTCTTTCACCGCCACGCCGCGATTCTGTGGCCAGTTGGCCGCCGCGCGCGGTTTCCAGGTGTGGCGCCATTTGGGCTTGCAGCTGCGCGCATCGATGGCCATTGTCACGCGCGACGTGGTCAGAATCATCACCCCGTCCACGACAATGGGATTTGTCTGTAACGTGCTGACGTCACCCACCTGAAACGCACAGACTGGCGCCAATCGCGCGGCATTGGCCGGCGTGATCTGTTTGATCGCGGCGTAGCGCGCGCCCGAATAATCGTGCGTGGCATACAGCCAGTTGGTGGTGTCGGTGGCGGCGGCGAGCAACTGCGCCTGCGTGGGCGACGTGCCGCGCGGCGTCCCCTGTGCCTGAGGCGCACGCGGCGCACCGCCGACAACGAGTGCAAGTGCCAGACATGCGGCGCGACGGTAACGCGAACGGCTCATGACCTACCTCGGCGTGCGGGGATCGAATCGAGCGGCTGTTCGAGGAGCGGGAGGCGCTGGACTGACAAACCGCACCGCCTTCATGAGCTCAGGATCGGCGCTCAACTCTTTCTCTCCGGGCGGGAAATCGTTCTGCTGGAGAATGAAGGCCACGACATCGGTGTAGGCTTCACGCGTGAGGCTGCCCGGTTTGTCCTTGGGCATGGTCTTCCGCACGATGTAGAAGAAATCGTCGAGTGTGAGCGCGGGCTTGCCCCAGCTGGCCATGAACTCGCTTCCGGCAAGCGGCGTGGATGTTCCGCCCTCCAGTTTGGCTCCGTGGCAATCGGCACATGTGCCGTCGTACAGCACCCGACCGCGGTCGGCTTGCTCTTTGGTGTACACGCCGTCACCGACCACGGGTGCCAGACCCAGCAACACCACGGGAGCGCACACGCACAGCACACCCAGCGCAATTCGCCGCGTGCCGAGGGGGGAGAGGTGGATGCTCATGACTCGATACGCTACGACGGCGGCTGGCATGGCGCAATGAACCGACTGGGCCCATACTCTTGGGCGTAGCGAGCAATGCCACGTTCACGACTATCCATTTGTCTTGATGCTGCGTCGACTCCTGTCTTATTCGTTCGCCGTGGTCGCGCTCGGCACCCTGTGCGGGCTGCCGATGACGCCGCTGCACGCGCAGCGGGCAAAACTCCCGCGCACCGTCGCCGGCAAGCCGGATCTCAACGGGATCTGGCAGGCGATGACCACCGCCAATTACGACATCGAACCGCACGACGCGAAGCCGGCCATGGCCTTGCGACCCGGTCCGGTCGTGCCCATCCCCGCCAAGGAAGTTCTTGCACTCGGTGCCGTAGGGGCGGTGCCGGCCGGCATGGGGATTGTGGTAGGTGGCGAGATTCCGTACCTCCCGGCCGCGCTCGCCAAACGCAACGAGAATCGCGAGAACTGGCTCACCCGCGATCCTGAAGTGAAGTGCTATTTGCCGGGCATTCCGCGCGCCACGTACATGCCGTTCCCTTTTCAGATTCTGCAGAGTGAGAAGGCGGTTTTCATTTCTTACGAATATGCGAGTGCCGTTCGTGAGGTGTACCTCACGAATCCGGGCCCGCCGGAAACGGATAGCTGGATGGGACAGTCGGACGGCAAGTGGGAGGGCGACACGTTTGTGGTGACGGTGACGGGATTCAACGACGGCACCTGGTTTGATCGCGCCGGCAACCATCACAGTGAAGCGCTCAAAGTCGTGGAGCGATTCACCATGATCGGTCCCGATCACATCAAGTACCAGGCGACCATGACTGATCCGCAAACATTCACCCGTCCGTGGTCCATCGAGCTCATGCTGTATCGGCACGTTGAGGAGAATGCGCGGCTGGGACAGTTCAAGTGCGTGCCGTTTGTGGAGGAACTGCTGTACGGGCGCCTTCGCAAGACACCGATCAAACCCTGAGGCCATCATCATGAACCGTACCAAGACGATGATGACGCGAATGGCGTTCGTGGTCGCCGGCATCACCATGATGTCCGCGACCGCCAGTGCGCAGGGGGCGAAGGCGACCGCGCCGAAGCCGCGCAAGGCTGCTTGGGTGGTGCCCCGTACGCCCGACGGTCATCCGGATTTTCAGGGCAACTGGTCGAACGGCACCATGACACCGCTGGAGCGACCGGCCGGAATGGGACGCGCGCTCACGCCGGAGCAGGTCGTGGCCATGGAGAAGATTCGCGCCGATACGGTGGAGCAACTGGCCAAGCAGAGCGATCCCAATCGCCCGGCACCACCCAAGGGTGGTGATGGATCGACTGGCGCGGCTGGCAACGTGGGCGGCTATAACTACTTCTGGATTGACGCCGGCGACCACATGGCCACCGTGAACGGCGAACGTCGCAGTTCGATTATCGTGGACCCGGTCAACGGTCGCGTACCGGCCCTGACGGCGGCGGGCCGCGAAAGGGCGGCTGAGCGGTTGCGCGCCTATCGCAAGTTCGGCGAGTACGACAATCCGGAGAACCGACCGCTCGCCGAACGCTGCATCATGTCGTTCGGATCAAACGCCGGTCCGCCCATGCTGCCCAACTATTTCTACAACAACAACTACACCTTCGTGCAAACGAAGGACCACGTCATGATCATGACGGAAATGGTGCACGACGCGCGCACCATCCACATGAGGCCCGTAGCGCGCTTGCCGAAACCGATTCGTCCCTGGATGGGCGACTCGCATGGTCGCTGGGAAGGCGACACGCTGGTGGTGGAAACCACCAACTTCCATCCCGAGCAGCTGTTTCGCGGCGCGTCCGACAATCTGAAAGTCATCGAGCGGTTTCATATGGTCGATGCGAACACCATTCTGTACCGCTTCACGATCGACGACCTGACAACGTTCACGCAGAAGTGGAGCGGGGAACTGCCGTTCATCAAGATGAATCAACTCATTTACGAGTATGCCTGTCACGAGGGCAATTACGCCCTGTCGAACATTCTCAGCGGCGAGCGTGCACGCGAGCGTGAAGCCGCCGCCAAGCCGCCGAAACCCTGATACCCGGAGATGCCCATGCGTATGAAACGCTCCTTTCTCGTCGCGGCGGTGATGGTGCTCGCCGCCGCCGGCCCATTGCTGGCGCACCACGCATTCGGGGCAGAATTTGATCCGAATGCCCCGATTCGCTTACAGGGCAAGGTGGTGAAACTCGAGTGGGTGAATCCGCACGCGTGGATACACATCGAGGTCGTGCAAAAGGACGGCACGAAGGACGTGTGGATGGTGGAAGGTGGCACCCCAAACACCTTGCTGCGTCGCGGTCTCACGCGGCAATCCCTGGCCTACGGCACTGAGCTCATTGTCGACGGCTATCAGACCAAGGACCACTCGCTGAAACGGGCCAATGGTCGTGACGTGACGTTCACCGATGGCAAGAAGATGTTTCTGGGTTCCTCGGGCACTGGTGCACCGCGTGATGGGAAGGATCCCACCGAGCCGCCGGTGAAAAAGCCGCAGCAATAATCGCGGCAGGCGCCGACGCTACGACGAAAACCCGATCCAGCGTCCGGCCATTGCCACCGTGAACCAGAGTCCGAGCGACACGGTGGCAAGCAGGCCGCGCTTCCACGGCCCCATGAGTGGAGACCTGACGGCCCAACGCTGGCGCACGGCAAATGTGAACAGCAGCGCAAAGGGCAATGTGATCATCTTCACCCAGAAGGATGGGTTGTGAAAACATTTCACCGCTTCCGAAAGCGCCAACAGGAAGCCCGTGGTGAGCATCACCCCCACGCCAACGTACAGCCACGGCTGTGCACCGCGCGCGACCACGGCCAGCGGTTGACTGCGCAGGCCGAGGCCGAACAGGCGTAGATCCACCAAGAGCACCGCGCCGCCCAGTATGCACAGCCCCAGCAAATGCACTGTCTCGATCACCGGAAATAGCCAGAGCGACAGCCGGATCAGCTGACCAAGCCACGAGGCTTCGCCCCGCTCGAATAGCTGCAACAGCATGTCACTGGTCATTTTGGTGTACCCACCATGCAACTGGCCGCCCAGTTGATGAAATCCGATTGCGGCTGAATGTCGCAGGAGAACCAATTGTAGGCGATCAGGCGGCCACTGATCACCACGCCGGCCCACGCCACCAACGACACCACGGCGGCCAGGCGCGCCGCCCGCGGTGGCCTCGCGTTTACATCCCATGCTGACACGGAGCGCTGCGTGCGGGTGTGAAACACGAACACGTTGATACCGGCCGCGACCAGCAAAATCAGCTTGATGCGAAAGAAAATGCTCTGGTAATACGTGACCGGCGTCGCGTAGAACAGCATCACACCAGTCGTCACCATCACGGCAAACCCACCGCGCGTCCATGGCAGCAGCCGACCGGTGAACTCGGTTACGGGAATGTCCCGAAAGCCCACGCCAAGCAACCGCAGGTCAAGCACAATCGCCGACCCCACGAAGAGCGTGAGCGTGAGCACATGGAGCGATTCCGTGAACGGCCACATGTACTGCGACTCGTGCAGCGCGATGCTCCACGGCGTCTGGGCAAGCCATTCCAGCGCAGCCAGCAGGGTCATGCGATCACCGGGTGCACACCGATCATTCGGGCGGGATCGCCGGCGGAATCGCCTTGGGGCCCACGAGATAGATCGAGTGGCAGGCCACGCAGGCTTCATACAATTCCGCGCCCGCGTCGAACACCGCCTTGGCATCATGCTTTTCGGCCACTGCGCGCGCCCTTTCGGCCACCTCGATCATCCCGCGCGACAGTGCCATCCATTCATCCGTATTTCTCGCGCGCCCCTCAAGCATCATCAGGTTGCCGGCTTCGGCGACTATGGTCGCCGAGTTGCGCACCGCCACCCACTGCGAGTCGGTTTGGGGAGCGGTTTCGCGAGTGCCCTTCGCGTCGGTGACGGTGCCAACCGCTTCCCAGTACACATTTGCCGCCGGCTCGACCACTTCGGCCATCATCTGCTTCAATGTGACGGACAGTTTGAAGGGCGCTGCCGCAACGGGCGGAGTCACCGGCGGTGGTGGTGACTGCGCCGAGTCGCACGCTACCAGAAGCGCCAGCAGCGCAAGCGAACGACAACGTGGCATGGGCGCTCCAGAGTGTGGTGAACAGTGAGAGGCGGTGAATAGCGCCGCTTTTGCGAACATACGACATGGTCGCCCTGAGGCAAGACTATCAGGGTGTCGCGTGTCCCGGAACGCCCCGCTATCGGCGTCCAATCGAGAACGCGAGCAGCACATTGCCCGGCATCTGTCCAAAGGTGCCATAGCCGCTGTTCACATACACGAAACCACCGGCAATCACCGGGCCCGGACCGTCAATCGCCCCGCCGCGCCCGGCAATGCCATTCACGGTGGTGAAGTCTTTCAGCGTGTCGAAATCCCACAGCAGTCGACCGTCGGCGGTTGCATGCGCGCGGATATGGCCGTCGAGACCACCCGCGAAGACCGCACCGGGAATCACCGTGGGCGCGGCCGAATTCGCCGCAAAACAACCGCGACGATCTATGCAGGCTGCAGGCAGTTACGCGCGCCCACACCGATTTCCCCGTGACCAGATCAAGTGCGTAGAGCCCCGGTGACGGCGCAAGCGATACCGTGTCCTTGACCACAACAGCTGATGCACGATCGGCATTTGCGGCGTACACGTACCGACTGTCGGTGGCCATGCCCCAGTGAATACCGCCCAGCGCACTGCCCTTGCCAACACGCGTGGACCAGAGTGGTGCACCCTTGGCATCCGGGTCGAGTGCAAACACCACGCCCGACTTCTGACCCACCACGAGAATTTCCTTGCCATCGGCGCGGGTCGCGAGAATGGGCGACATACCGAAGTCATGATCGGGGCCTGGCGGACTGGGACAGTTCTCGCGATTGCGAAGTCCTGAACACGCCATCGTGAACGCATCGTCGCGACTGGCCTGGAACGACCACGCCAGCGCGCCGTTATCCAGACGCAAGGCGAGAATCGCATCGCTGGTAGCCGTGGTCGGACGCGTGTAATTCTCTCCGGTGCCCACGTACACGAGTCCCCGTTTCGCATCCACCGTGGGACTGGCCCACACGGGGGCGCCTGATGGGGCAAACATCGCCGTACCCGCCGCATTCTTGCCCACCTCACGCGCCGAGTCCGCCGTCACACGATAGTACCATGTCACCGCGCCCGTGGCCGCGTTGAGAGACGCTACCGCGCCTGATGACGTGCAGCACTCGTACGCGGGATTGCCGGCCGTCACGACTTCCATGCTGGAAATAGGGACGATGAGTTGTCCAGCGTGCAGCACGGCGGTGCCGGTGGTATTCGCTTCCGGATGACGGCCCACACGTGTTTTCCAGAGCAGCGTGCCTGCGGCCACATCAAGCGCGTAGGCATTGGTGCGAAAGTCCACGAAGTAGGCTATGGCGCGATCGCTCTTGCCGGCGCCCACCAGAATCGCGCCACGCACACCGGCGTCGGCCTCGTAGCTCCAGCGCACACAGCCCTTTTGTGCATCCAGCGCATACACTTCGCCAAACGAACCACCAACCAGCATCACATCACCCACAACCGTGGGTTTGGTGCGCACGTTCACGGCATCAGGAAAGGCGAACGCCCACGCCAGCGTGAGGTTCGGCACATCGGCAGCAGTCAGTCCGGCGCGCGCGGTACTCTGAAAACCGGTGCCGGCCAGTCCACCGCCAAACCCCATCCACGCTATCGCTTTCAGGTTGAGCGTCGCCGGTCCCCGCTGCGCGCACCAGGCTTGTGCGGGGAGCTCGGCGCGCGCGTAGGGGCGACCCGAGATGTACTCCGCGACCGCCACGCGTTGATCGCGCGTCAACGATTCGCCCTGTGATTTCATGGGTCCGTTTTCGAGCGCGTCGACAATGGCGCGCGGCGACAATCCGCTCATGGAAAAGCGACTCGGCGTGCGGCCGCTCTGTGACTCGCTGTGACACTCGGCGCACACGGTGGCGAAGGTACGTTCGGCCTCAGCGCGCCGCGGGTTCTGCAACGTGTCTTGGGCAGCACCCGACGCCGGCATCGCGTATACGGCGAACCAGAGCACGATGGTTGGGTAGCTGAGGCTCACTCGCATGCAAGGCTCCTTTCGTCCGGTCACAGGGCGTTCCGCCAACGTCGCTCAACATGCACGCGGGATCATCGCCTGAACAGGCTCGGGGCGACCGATGGTCGTGCGCGCAAAACGAGTGGCCATGGTCACCGTGGCGGCGAGGGGGCCGACCGGGGCCTGCGGCAATGCCTCGCCGTGTCATCGCCCACGCCGTAGCTTTTCGACACGAGACGGTGTGTAGGTGTCTTCACGCGTGAGGGGCGATGTGCACCGAATTCAGATTCCGCGAAGAACGCTTACGTCGGCGTTGGCGATGGTCGTCGCGTTGGCCACGGCCTGTCATTCGACGCGACCCGTTGTCGATCCCGGCATCTCTTCACTCAGTCGGGGCGACGCCGTAGCGCTGGGTTTCAGCGCGGCGAAACTGGCCGATATTCGAACGGCGCTCAACGGTGACGTGGCCAGCGGCAAGATCCCCGGTGCGTTCCTGCTGATTGCCCGTCACGGGAAGATTGCGTTCAGTGAAGGGTTTGGCGTACAAGGGCCGGGTCAGGCCAGGCCCATGAGCGACGAGTCGATCTTTCGCGTGTTCTCGATGACCAAGCCGATCGTGACGGTTGCGGCGATGACCTTGGTTGAGCAGGGCAGTCTGCACCTCGATGATCCCGTCTCGAAGTACCTGCCGGAGTACGCCAAGCTGAACGTGCTGCAGGCCGACGGTTCCACCAGGCCGGCACAGAACGTGATGCTGGTTCGGCATTTGATGAGCCACACATCCGGATTGATTTACGGCTTCATCCAGCCCTCCGCTCGGCTGGCCAAACTGTACGCTGAGGCTGGCGAGGGCCGCTCCGACCTTACGCCGCGTGCCTACGCGAGGTTGCTCGCGGGGCTCCCGCTGGCGGCCGAACCGGGAACGGCGTGGAACTACTCGCATGCCACCGAGGTGCTCGGCGCCATCGTGGAGGTGGTGTCCGGGAAGCCGCTCGACCAGGCCGTCAAAGAGCGTGTGACGGGCCCGCTGGGCATGACGGATACGGACTTCTTCCAGCCTGCCACCAAGGCGGATCGGTTTGCGCAGCCGGCGGGGAAGGACCCGTTGTACTACGACTATACGGCGCGGGTACCGCTGTTGGCCGGCGGGGCCGGACTCTCGTCAACACCAGAAGACTATCTGCGCTTCGCGTTGATGCTGGCTGGTGACGGCACATACAAAGGCGTCCGGATCATCAAACGGGAAACGCTGCTGCGCATGCGTCAGGACGAAACCACGGCCGAGATACGCGGCAGGGGCCTGTTCTTCCCGGCGTTGGGGCTGTTGGTCAACACCATGGGGTTTGGCCTCGGGTTTTCATTGGTGATCGATGATGTGAAGCAGCGACCGGGTGCCGGCACGTTCTCGTGGAATGGCATCGCGGGCACGGAGTTCTGGGTGGATCCGAAGAACGACCTGGTGATGGTGTTCATGATTCAGGACCGCGCCTTGCTTGCCGAATACCAGCGTAAGAACCGTGCGTGGATTTACGACGCCCTGGTGAAACCCTGAGCCTCATGCGCCCGACACTTGTGCTCACGGTCGCGTGGCTCGGCCTCGCGGCCCCGGTGCACGCGCAGGCGGCAACGCCAGCTACTCTCGCGTTGCGCGGAAGCTGACCGCAGAGGGGTTGGCCGGGTGGGTGAGGGATAGCGTCGCGCGGAAAGCGTATGTCGAAGCGTTCAAGGCGTCTGTCTTGGCGTGCCCCGAGCGGACGTGAGGTCGTTGCGATAGATGCGCCCGTTCCGCATCACGAAACGCACACGCTGAGTCGCCTCGATCTCCCGTGACGGATCTCCATCCGTGGCAATCATGTCTGCGGAGTAGCCGATGGCGATGCGACCGATTTCCTGTTCAAGGCCGAGCGATTCGGCAGCCAACGACGTCGCACTTACCAACGCCTCCATGGCCGGCTGTCCGCCACGTCGCACGCGACACACCAGTTCCTCGGCGTTACGTCCGTGGGCGCCGGCCACCGCGTCGGTCCCGAAGACCAACTTGAGTCGTTTGGTGCGACTGGCCAGGCCGATGCCCGCTTCCGCCAAGGGCAACGCCTTTTCCATGGACGCAAAACCGGCAGCATTGTAGTTGCCGATGCCCTCAAACCACGCCTTGTTGTCGAGGTAGTTGTGGAACACCAGTCCGCACTGCGGATCGAAGAACGTCCCTCGCTCCACGAGCAGCGTACGCGTGGCATCGTCGGCAAATACTCCGTGTTCCACCTGCGTGCACCCGGCGCGTGCCGCGCGCTGCACCGCTTCTGCTGAGTGGGCGTGCACCACGGAACGAAGACCTACGGTTTTCGCCTCGCCGCAGGCCGCCTCAAGTTGGGCGTCGGTCATGGTGGCTTCGCCACCGTCCCGAATGGACTTCGAGGCGAAGATCTTGATGACATCGGCGCCCTGCGCCTTGAATCGCCGCACGACTGACCGCAACGAGTCGGGCGATCCACCGGCACTGCGCTCGCTGAGCGAACCCAACGACGTGAGCACGCGGGGACCGGGAATGATGCCACGGTTGATCGCCTCGCGCAGATCGGCGTTGTCGGCTTCGCCGATGCTCTGTACCGTCGTGAATCCGGCGCGGAGCGTGGCCCAGGCATTGCCCGCGTGATTGAGCGCACCGACGGCCGGGGAGTCGCCATCGCGGTCCTGATGCAGTCGATGTTTCGCGGTGAGGTACCACCCGAGATGCACGTGGGTGTCAATGAGCCCCGGCAGCAGCGTCCGCCCGCGCAAATCAATGCCGTTGGCCGGTAACGCGCCGGTGGCTGGCCGAAGCGCGGTAATGCGTCCGCCGGACACGACTACATCCTGATTGACGAGCACACGACCGGTGCCGTCCAGCACGCGCGCCGCCCGCAACACCACGTCCGGGGCGGCGGGCATTGATTGGGCCGACGCGGTGGTGGCGATCAGCGCCGCTATCGGCAGGAGGAGGACAGCGACAAGCCGTTGGAACGGGCGCATGCGCGGGGTGGTTGAGGACATGGTGAAATGACAGGCCGCGCCCCGATCCGGCAAGTCCACTATTATCAAGGACTCACCCACAACTTTTGCGAGGACATATGCAGCGGACAGCTCAGGCAGTTTGGAAAGGCAGTGGCTTGGAAGGCAGTGGCACACTTACCACGCTGAGCGGCGCGCTCAAGGACCAGCCGTATTCATTCAAACTGCGCTTCCAGGATGAACACGGTACCGACGGGACGAATCCCGAGGAGTTGATCGCGGCGGCGCACGCCGGCTGCTTCTCCATGGCGTTGTCCTTCGGTTTGACGAATGCCGGCCATGCGCCGACGCAACTGCACACGAAGGCCGTACTCACGCTGGAAAAGCAGCCGATCGGATTCACCATTGTCGGGATCGTCCTCAAGGTGACCGGCACCGTGCCCGGCATCACCGCCGAGCAATTTGCCGAGCTGGCGGCTGCGGCGAAGGCCGGCTGCCCCGTGTCGCGCGCGTTGAACGTGCCGATCACACTTGAGGCGACGCTGGCGGCGTAGTCCGGACTTGAAATCCGGTGATGTGTATGTATACTTATATCGGTATACATACACTCGCCGGAGGTCGCCATGTCGAACGCACGCCTGACACCCGAACTGCTCACGCTCGTCGCCGACCGTTTCAAGGCGCTTGGTGATTGCGGGCGACTGCAATTGCTGCAAGCGTTGCGTCCCGGCGCGCGGACGGTCAGTGAACTCGTGCAGGACACCGGCATGGGACAGGCCAATGTGTCCCGGCATCTGGCGCTGTTGCACACCAGCGGGTTTGTCTCTCGCGAGCGCGACGGCCTGTATGTGCGCTATGAACTGGCCGACAAGGACGTGCTGAAGTTGTGCGATCTGATTTGCGGGCGCCTCGAGGCGGAAAACAATGCCCGCCGCAAGGTGGTCACCGGGCGCTGACGCGCCCGGATCGTGGCACGGGATGTTGCGGCGTCAGCCCGCGCGCTGCACCAATTGTTCCAAAGCGGCCAATGACGCCGCCCCCACTTGGCGTGCCACTTCCTGACCGTCACGCATGAGCGCCAGCGTGGGAATGCTGCGTATGGCAAATCGCCCGGCCACTGCGGGGTTCCGATCGGTATCGACCTTGGCTACGAGCACGCGCCCTGACTGTCGGCGCGCAAATTCCGCAAACACCGGTGCCATGGCACGGCACGGGCCGCACCAGTCGGCGTAGAAGTCGATCAGCACCGGCACGCTGGCGCTTGCGATGACCTTGTCGAACGTGGCGTCCGTCAGGGTCAGCGGCGCATCGAGCACCAGTGGCGCGTGACACACGCCACAGGAGGCCTTCGCCTCAAGGCGATCAAGGTCCACGCGATTAAGTTTCGCGCAGTCCGCGCACGGCACGATGGCCGTGCGCGCAATGGTCGGTTTGGTCATGATCGATGTCGGTCCGGGTTATTGTGTACGCCCGCTGGGCGCGCATCCGAACCATCCGGTTCGGCCGAGGATTCGCTCCAGCGGACAGAAAGACGTGAAGCTTGACTGCAGGAGATTGAGACCAACAAACGCAGTGAACAGGTACCAGTTTGGATGGACCGTCCAGCCCAGGGCCACCGATACGAGGATAAATACCCCGGCGAAGCGGCGAATGATCTTGTCGTTACACATGGTGCAAAGGGGCAAGGTGTGAAGGGGCCACTGGCGCCGAGCGTCGACGCAGTTCCCAGTAGAGCAGGGGAACCACCACCATCGTGAGCGCGGTCGCCACAATGGCCCCGCTGATCAGCGCGACGGCCAGACCCTGGAAGATCGGATCGAGGACCATGACCAGTCCGCCCACGACCACCGCCGCTGCGGTGAGGGCAATGGGACGGAACCGCACGGCGCCCGCTTCCAGCACCGCATCGGCCAAGGCACGTCCGCGGGACTCTTCCAGTTGGATGAAGTCCACCAACAGGATGGAGTTGCGCACGATGATACCGGCCAGCGCAATCATGCCGATCATGCTGGTGGCGGTGAAGAACGCGCCACTGATCGCATGCCCCGGCAGGATGCCCACGAGCGTCAACGGGATGGGCGCCATGATGACCAGCGGAATGCTGAAGCTCTGGAACCAGCCCACCACCAGCACATAGATGAGCACCAACACGATGGCAAAGGCCAGCCCGAGGTCGCGGAACACTTCGATGGTCACCTGCCATTCGCCGTCCCACTTGATGGCGGTCTCGCTGAGCGTGGCCGGCGGCACGGCGTTGTAGCGCGCGATCGCCACGCCATTCACGCGAATGGCGTCGAGCTGCCGGTTCATCTCGAGAATCGCGTACACCGGGCTTTCAATTTCGCGCGCCACGTCACCGGTCACGTAGATGGATGGACGCAGGTCTTTGCGAATACGCGTCCCGTCGCGCACGCCATCCACGACGGTCACGAAGCGCGCCAATGGCTGCGGGCCCTGCATGGTTGCAATCGGCATGGCCAACAGCGCCTCGACGCTCGACCGTCTATCCAACGGCAGGCGCGGGACAATCGTGATGGCCTCCTTGGCCGTACTCGACGCGGCGACGCCCGCCGGCGCACCGGATAGCGCGAGGTACAGCGTCTGCGTGATCTGCTCCACGCTTGCTCCCGACTCGGCCGCTCGCACACGATCCACGCGGAACGTGCGCTTGACTTGCGGCGCCTCCACGGTCCAATCCACGTCCACCACACCCGGCGTGTGCTCGAACACGGTCTTCACCGCCATGGCCGCGGCCAGGCGCGCCGAATCGTTGGCGGCGTACACCTCGGCGACCAGCGTGGACAGCACCGGCGGACCAGGCGGAATCTCCGCCACCTTGGCGGATGCGTTGTAGCGGCGCGCGATCGAGTCGATTGACGGGCGAACGGCCACGGCAATGGTGTGGCTTTGCCGATCCCGCTCGCCTTTGGGCAGGAGATTCACCTGCACGTCAGCGACGTTCGCCCCACTGCGCATGAAGTAGTGACGCACGAGACCGTTGAAGTTGAACGGCGCCGACGTGCCGGCATACACCTGCGTGCTGACCACTTCCGGTACGGTGCTGAGGTAAGCGGCAATCTCTGAGGCGGCCAGATTGGACGTCTCCAGCGTGGTGCCTTCCGGCAGGTCCAGCACCACCTGGAACTCACTCTTGTTGTCAAAGGGGAGCATCTTCACCTGCACGACCTTGAACAGCATCAGGCCCATGCTGGCGACGAGCATGACCACCACGCTGCCGTAGAATGCCAGGCGGCGTCCGCGCCGCTGCATGAGCGGCTCCATGATCCGCCGGTACACGCGATCGATTCGGCTGCCCTCTTCGGGCGGATGGGTGACGTTGGTGTGCGTGTTGCTGACGTGGCCGCGCAGCAGGCGGTAGGCCAGGTACGGGGTGACGATGAACGCGACGGCCAGCGACGCCAGCATGGCGACCGACGCGCCGATGGGAATGGGACGCATGTACGGCCCCATCATGCCACTCACGAACGCCATCGGCAGAATGGCCGCGATCACGGCGAACGTCGCCAGAATGGTGGGGTTGCCCACCTCGTCAACGGCCTCGACCGCTGCCACTTCGGGCGAACGATCGCCCATCTGCATGTGTCGATAGATGTTCTCCACCACCACGATGGCATCGTCGACCAGAATACCGATGCTGAAAATCAGCGCGAACAGCGTGATGCGGTTGAGCGTGTACCCAAGCGCATAGTACGCGAACAGCGTGAGGGCAAGCGTGACTGGCACGGCCACCAGCACCACCAGCGCTTCGCGCCAGCCGAGGAAGATCCAGATGAGCACCGTGACACTGAGCGTGGCGATGATGAGGTGCAGGATGAGCTCCTGCGCCTTTTCGCCCGCCGTTTCACCATAGTCGCGCGTGACCGACAGACTCACCGTCGACGGTAGCAGTCGCCCCTTGGCCTGATCCACCCGCTCCAGCGCGGCCCGAGTCACGTCGGTGGCGTTGGCGCCCTTGCGCTTGGCCACGGCAATGGTGACCGCGGCCTCGGCGGCCCCGCCGCCTTCGCGATGCGTCACGTACGACGTGGTTTCGCCGAAGTCCTCGAGCACGTCGGCAACGCTGCGCAGGTAGACCGGGACGCCACCGCGCACCGAGACGACCACGCTCCCGACCTCGCGCGCATTCGTGAGCGGCGCGCCCACGGCGATGAGCATGACACTGTCGTGCATGGCGAGTTCGCCCGCCGCCAATCGGGCATTCGCGCCACGCAACGCCATGGCGACTTCACCGGGCGTGACGCCGCCGGCCGCGAGTCGCGCGGGATCGAGCACGACACGGATCTGCTTTGGGGCTCCGCCGGTGACGCTGGTTTCCGACACCTCCGGCACCGAACGGATCTCGTCTTCCAGATGCAGGGCCATTTGGCGCAGCGCATTCGCATCGAGCGTCTTGGCGTGCAAGGTGAGCGCCAGCACCGGCACATCGTCGATCGAGTGCGCCTTGATGGTGGGCGGCAGCACTCCGGGAGGCGCCTTGTCCATCGCGCCGGCCAGCTTGGCCCGCACCCGCGTAACGCTGCGTTCCTGATCCTCCCCCACTTTGAAGCGCACCGTGACCATGGCGTAGCCTTCGCCCGACATGGAGTACACATGATCGACTCCAGGCAGCTCGAGCATGCGCTGTTCCATGGGTCGCGCCAGCAGATTCTCCGCCTCCTGTGGCGAGGCGCCGGGCATGGTCGCGATGACATCGATCATCGGCACCGAGATCTGCGGCTCTTCTTCGCGTGGCGTGGCCATGATGCCCAACCCGCCGACGGCGAGCGAGGCCACGACAATGAGCGGGGTGAGTTTCGAGTTCAGGAACGCCTGCGCGACCCGACCCGAAATGCCAATTGATTGCGACATGATCAGGACCCGGCCTTTGCCGGTGCTGACGCGGCCGGGATCACGATGTCTTCGCCGGCCTCAAGACCGCTGGTGACGTCGACGCGCCCAGCGATGGTGACACCAAGTCGAATCCAGCGCCGCTCGTCGCGCTGCGCCCCCCGCACAATGACGCCCGTGAGGTCGCCATCACGCACGATGGCCGACAGCGGTACCAGCAGCGCATGCCGGGTGCCGATGGGGATGAACAACGTGGCGGAACTGCCGGTGCGGATGGCGGCACGGCGGTTGTCGACTATTGCATTGACCGTGAACTGGTTGCCGGAGCCGGCAGGCACGATCCCCTCGACTTTCGCGACAACCGGATTGCCGTCGACGGTGGCGTTCAGCACTTGTCCACGCGTGAGCTGGCGCACCGCGTCGGCACCGACCGTGGCGGTGATGCGCAGTGTGGACACGTCCTGCACCGTGAGCAGCGGTGCGCCGGGCGAGGCAAACGTCCCCGGATCCGCGAATCGCGCCGTCACCACGCCTGCAAATGGCGCGCGGACCGTGGCGTAGCTGCTCACGGCATCGAGTTCGCTGGCTGCGGCTTTCGCGGCGCGAAGGCCTGCGTCCGCCCGCGCCAACCCTGTGATCGCCGCGTCGTACTGCGCGCGCGTGGCGGCGCTATCCGCATACAGGGCGCGAAAGCGCGCGGCATGTGTGGCGGCCTCGCGTTGCATGGCTTCGGCATCGGCAATGGACGCCTCGACCTGGTTGGCCTTGGCCGCGAGATCACGCGCGTCAATGCGAACAAGCGGCTGGCCCGTGTAGACGGCGTCGCCTTCGCGCACGAGCACGGCGTTCACGGTGCCCATCAGTTTCGTGCTGAGCGTCGCTTGTTGCATCGGTTCGGCCACTCCCGATGCATCGAACGTCGAGACGACGACTGTATCCTGCACGCGCAGCACGGTCCCCGCTGTGCGCGTGGACGTGGTCGCCTCATTGGACGCACCGGTGTGCTCGGGCGGCGATTCGCCACCACAGGCGCCCATCGCGAACGCGCCAACGGACAGCGCGGCGACCGTGAGGGGAAGACGAAACAACGAAGTGCGGATCATCGGGCGGTATCCAGAAAGGCGAGTTCGGCCGGGTCGGCACCGATGGCTCGACGGTGAGTGGCGATGGCGTCAATCAGGGTGTAGCGAGCAGCCGCGTGGGCCAGCGCGGCCCCGGTGGCCTGCGATTCGGCGCCGAGCAACTCGGCGATGGTGGCCAATCCACCGGCGTATCGCTTGTCCACGAGCCGATAGGCTTCTCGACTCTGCTCGGCGGCGCCCTTGGCGAGGTCGAGTTGCTGCAGGGCGACCACGATGCCGCGACGTGCAGCATCGGCCTCAAGCTGTCCCTGTGCCAGCGCCGCTTCGCGACCGACTTGGGCGCCAATCTCGCGCGCCGTGGCGCCGGCGAGATCGGCCAGTTCACTGCCTCCGCCAAACAGCGACCACGAGGCCATGACACCGACCGTCCAGTTCTTGCGTCCGCCGTACAGCGTGGTCGGGTTATTCCAATCGTAGCGCGCGAAACTATTGACGCGTGGCAGCAGCGTGCTGGCGGCGCGCAGTCGATCCGCGTTCGCGGCACGGACGCCGGCGCTGGCGGCGCGCACATCGGCACGGGCGGCCATTGGCGTTGGCGCGTGTGATGCGTCGGGCACCGTCACGGTATCATGTTCGGCGAGTGCGCGAACCGGCGCGTCAGGCGGCAGCGTCGCCGGCAGGGTGACGGCGCGGCCGTCGGTGCGCCCCAGCAGCAGGCTCACCTGCTGCGCGGCACTGAGCGCGTCGCTGCGCGCCGACAACAGTTGCGATGCCACGTCTGACGCGCGTACGCTGGCCTGCAGCGCATCGGCCTTCGTGACCAGTCCCTGATTCACCATGGCCTGCACCTGGCGCACGGCCGATTCGGCGGCACGCTGCGCCTGTTCCAGCATCGCGCTCTTTTCGTGTGCCAGAGTGGCGCCGTAGTAGGCCCGCACGAGGTTGGTCTTCGTGGTCAGGGACGTCCATTCACCGGCGGCGCCGGTGGCCTCAGCCGACGCGCGGGCCGCGCGCCACCCGGTCCACGCGTCGGCATTGAGCAGCGGTAGTTCAAGCACGAGGCCGCCTTGCACGTTGGTGACGGCCGCCGGATCGTTAAGTCGCGCCGGATCGAACGCGGCCGGGGTGACGAGGCGTTGTCGCAGCGTGGTGCCGAAGGCGCCGATGGGGTCCGTGGTCCGGATGACGCCCGTCTCGATGCGCGCCGTGGGCAGGATGCCCTTGAGCGGCAGGCGGGACTGGGCGCGGCCGGCATCGTTGTTGGCGATGGCGATCCGGTTGGCGAAGGCATGGCGGTCGGCTTCGCGCATGGCATCAGCCAGCGAGAGCGTGGGGGCCGCCTGGGCGTTCAGCGAAGCGGCGGTCGCCAGGGCGCCTAGCAGGCCCGGCCCAGCCCACCAGCCGACCGATCGGCGAATAGATCGTAAGATACGCATATAGCAATATAACTAAATACGCATATACAAGAAGTCAAGGGAGTGTGGGACCCCGGGCGCTAGTGCGCGTCGACGGCGGGTGCCGACGCGCGCCGATTCGGACGACCCAACAGCAGTATGAACGGGGCCACCATCACGAACACGACCAGAATGAACATCCAGGCATCGTTGAAGCCCAGCATGGTGGCCTGTTGCTGGACTTGCGCATTGAGCACGCCCAAGGCCGACTGGCGGGCTGCGAACGCATCCATCCCACGTGCCATGAAGCCAGCCGTGAGCAGCCGCATCCGATCATCGGCAAGGGCATTGCCGGTGGCGATGGATGACACGAGATCGACACGGTGCAGCTGCGTCTGTTTCGACAATTGATTGAGCAGCACTGCAATGCCGAACGCGCCGCCCAGTTGTCGCGAGAGATTGATGAGCCCCGATGCCTGCTGCGCGTCCTGCGGCTTGATGCTGGCGTAGGCGACATTGTTGATCGGCACGAACAGCAGCCCGAGTCCGACGCCGCGCACCAGCAGTGCCATTCGCACGTCCGATTCGCCAGCTGCGGTGGTGAGATGGCCCATGATCCACATGGACACGGCGAACAGCACGACGCCGAAGAGTATCAGCACCCGCGGGTCGGCTTTGGGATTCTTGCCATTGAGCAGCATGCCGCACATGAGCGCACTGGCGGCAGTGGCGAGCCCGCCGGGCATCATGACCAGCCCCGTTTCCGTGGGGGTGAAGTGCAAGATCCCTTGGGCGAACAGTGGAAAGAGAAACACGCCCCCATACAGGCCGAATCCCAGCGCGACGAACAGGAAGAGTGCCGCCGAGAGCGTCTTGTTGCGCAGCACGCGAAAGTTCACCACCGGGTGCGCGTTCCTGGGGTGCAGCTCCCACCAGATCAAGGTCCCCAGCGACACCGCGGCCAGCATCGCCAGTCGCAGAATGCGTGCGTCGTCAAACCAGTCCTTGGCGTTGCCCTCTTCCAGCACGTACTGCAGGCTGCCAATGCCCACCGTCAGAAGGCCGATGCCGGGCCAGTCGACGCGTCCCGTGTGCGCCTGTTGATCCGGCGGATCGCGCAGGAAGGTGGTGACGAGGAACGCCGAGGCGATGCCGATGGGCACGTTGATGAAGAAGCACCAGTTCCAGGTGTAGTTGTCGGTGATCCAGCCGCCCAGGGTGGGGCCCAGCGTCGGTGCGACGATCACGCCCAGCAGGAATACCGCCTGCACCATGCCTTGCTCTTCCTGCGGAAAGATCTGGCGCAGCGTGGCCTGTGCCGTGGAGAGCAACGCCGCGCCGCCAGCGCCCTGCAACACTCGCCAGAAGACCAGTTCCGTCAGAGACGTCGACGTGCCGCAGAGGAACGAGGCGATGATGAACAAAATGATCGATGCCGTGAGATATCGCTGTCGCCCGAAGCGTGAGGCGAAAAACGCGGTCATGGGCAGGAAGATCACGTTGGCCAGGATGTACCCGGTCGACACCCAGCCGATCTCTTCCTGGGTGGCGTTGAGGTTCCCGGCCATCTGCGGCAGCGCCACATTCACGATGGTAGTATCGAGCACCTCCATGATGGCGGCCGTGATCAGGCCCAGCAAAATCAGCCAGCGGTAGCGACGCACGAAGTTCGCAGCCGCCAGCGCGCGCGCGGCGGGGGTGTCGGACAGGCTGGTCAGGGTCACGGGCGGGCAGTGCGCATGCCTCACGATAGCTTTAGGTCTATCGTGGTGCCAACTGCGTCCATTCCCTTCTCGACCATTTTGCTGCGCGCGCTGCGCAGGCGGCTTTCCGTGCACTCTCCGTCTTTGCCCATCGTGTTCGTGCTTGGACTGCTGGCCGTCGATTCCGCGGCTGCGCAGCCACTGGAAGCCCTGTGGTATACGCGTAACGGCGCCGCCAGTACACGGGAGTTTGTGGCGCACGCCGATCGCATCTCGGTGGTCTCACCGCAGGTATTTGCGTTTGACGCCGACGGCGGCATTCACGGCACCCTGGATTCCACCGTGGTGCGTGTGGCCCGCGCGCGTCGGGTGAAGCTGGTCCCGCTGGTGATGAACCCCGGCTTCGATCAACCCATGATGCACCGGTTGCTCACGGTCGCCGCGCCGCGCGCACGGGCAATTCGCAGCCTGGCGGCCCTGTGTCGTGATCTCAAGCTGGACGGGATCCAATTCGATGTGGAGAACGTGCACGTCTCCGATCGTGACGTCTTCACGTCATTTGTGCGCGAGTCGGTGGACTCGCTGCATCGCGCCGGATGCACCGTGTCGGCCGCCGTCGTACCGCGTACCGGCGACGATCGGGGACCGACTCCCTATCATCGCTGGATCTACGACAATTGGCGCGGCGTATACGACTACAAGGCGCTGGCCGACACCCTGGACTTCCTGTCGTACATGACGTATGCGCAGCACACCGCGGGGTCCCCCGCCGGTCCGGTGGGCGGCTACCCATGGATCAAAGCGTCGCTGGAATACGTGCTGAAACAGGGAGTGCCGCCGCACAAGATTTCGCTGGGAATTCCCGGCTATTCCGACCACTGGTTTCCCACGTGGGATTGGCGTGATGGTCCCCGCATGACCGCGAGTGACATCAGCTATGCGGACGGGCAGCGGCTGCTCGCGAAATTCCAGGTGACGGCACGTTGGGATGCACGGCAGAAGTCGCCCTACGCCATGTGGGAAAATGCCGGCGTGTTTGAACACCTGTGGCTGGAAGACGCCCGCGCGTTCGAGGCGAAGCTGCAGTTGGTGCGACAGTACAAACTGCGCGGGTATTCGGTGTGGCTGCTTGGGCTGGAGGATCCGCGTGTGTGGGCGTCGCATCACGCCGTGGTGAAGTAGCGCCGACTACGGCCTCGGCACCAACAACCGACCCGGCAATCCAAACGGCCGGCCGTACGCCGAGTCAATGGGCATTGGCACCTTGGCCTCGATGAGCGCGCTACGCAGCACCTCCGACATTCTGGCCGCTATCTCCGGTTGCTTCATGGACTGCTCATGTCCTTCGCCAATGTCATTCGACAGGTCGTACAGCTCGTACCTGCTGCCGACGTAGAAGTAGATGAGTTTCCAGATACCGCTGCGTACGGCGGAAAACGGTTCGCTGCCCGGCAACATCTTCGTCGAATACGCTCCGTTATGCCACAACAAGGGACGGTCGAACGGGACGGGCTTGGTGTTGGCCAGTGTGGTCGCGAGATCCTGGCCCTTCACGCCGCCGGCAAGCTGCGTGGCGTTGGGCACGCGAGCCGCGCGCAGCAGCGTGGGGAACAGATCGGTGGCGACCACCGGCGTCGATGCGCGCAGTCCCGCGCGCGCGACCCGGGGCCAACGGACAATCATGGGCACGCGCAGTCCACCTTCGTACGCCGAGCCCATGCCACTGCGCAACGGCGCATTCTGGAGATCGCGCAGCCCGCTGCGGGTCGAGGCGGCCAATCCGCCATTGTCCGACAGCAGCACCACCAGCGTCTGCTCTGTCAGCGCAGTCGTGGCCAGATATCGCGAGATCTCACGTACACTCTGGTCCACGCCCGCAATGCGTGATGCATACTCGGCGTCACGCTCGTCCAGCGTTCGCCCGCGCACCTCATCGAGAAATCGCCCGTCGCCCGCGCCGGAATGATGCACGGCGTCGTATGCCAGATAGAGAAAGAACGGCTTCTGAAGCGCGCGCGCGACATCAATGGCGCGAATGGCGTCGGCCGTGAGCGAATCGGCGCGCCGCGCGCCCGGCCAACTCTCGTCGAACCCGAGTGCCTTGGCGTCGGTCGCGTCGGCCGCTGACGCACCGGCGCCCCAATCGGTCTTGCCCACATGAATGGTGCGGTACCCGGCGGTTCGCAGCAGACGAGGCAGCAGCGGCGTGGGGCCGCCACCGGCGGGAATCCGGTTCGCCACACCGGAGAGCAACGCCGCGCGCGTCAACACGCCATCAGGGGCGGCCGCGTAGGCGTCTGTAAATGCGACTCCTTGTGCTGCCAACTGTTCGATGGCCGGGGTGCGATAGCGACGGTTGGCGGCGGTGGTATCGCGATACAGCGGCACCGACAGATCCTGCCAGCCGAGATCGTCGACGATCAGCATGATGATGTTCGGCACATTGGCCGCCGCCGCCGCAACGGCCGGACGTGGCGGTGTGGTGGGACGCGTCTGCGCGATCGCCGCCATGGGCAGGGCCAACAGGGCGACCGCGCGTCGCACGCTCATCGGCGAGCCGGCCGGCGCTGTGCTGCCGCTTTCTCCACCAGGCGCCGCAGCTCCTTGATGGGTTCTGGATTGTCGTCCACCTGCAACCGCAGCACGACATCGTTGTGCAGCCACACGCCGCCGTCCTTCTTCACGATCACCATGGCGGCCGATTGCATGCCGCGCTTGTCGCCACCGGCCATCTGTCCGGCTTCCAGCGCCGCCAACAGTCGCAGGGACAAGTGTCCTTCAGTGTCTTCGAAGGCCTTCACCATGGAACTCACCACCTCGGCGCTGGCGAGAATATTGCCCTGGGCCGTGCAGAACTTTCCTTGCTTGTCTCCAGCCCATTCGGTGGCCTTGGGACCTGTGTAGGCGGCCACATTCCCCTGCGCGTCAATCACCGCGAACTGTCGACCGAATTTGGTCCAGTCGGCGGGACGCGGATCGGGATCGGCGTCCCACACGCGCTTGATGACGTCGGCCGGCTTCACGCCCTGTCGCAGCAAGGCGATCGCTTGCGGTCCGTAACTCACGTCCACGATGGCCTGCGTGGCGGCCACACCCACGCCGGCCTCGGCCCACAAGACGCCGTTTCCGACCGAAAATACGCGCGACTGCACCGCGCCGCCGACCTCGCCGGTGGCCGGGTCGTAGCCCAGAATGGAGAACGTGGCGATGGGTGGCCACGGCAACTGGGGCGTGGTGGTGAATCCGCTGGTGGTCTGCGCACCAAGCGTCATCGGCAGTGCCGTCAGTGTCAGGACAAGGCCAGCAAAGACGCGACGGGATATGGTAGAATTGGGCATGGGCGGCGTCCGGGTTGTCATCAACCTGCAAGTGGGATGGTGTATGCTGCCTCAGTTCCTTGTTTACGGCAATCCCGCTCACGAGCTCACGGCCACGTCATGCATTCCGGATGTCGTCAGGTTTTGAATCGCCGCCCCTCCACCGCCATCGTGTGCGCGGCGGCGCTGGCGTTGTCGATGTTCGCCCTGCCGACGCGCACCGCGCGTGCGCAAAGCGCCACCGTCCCGGTGATTCCGACGCGCGACAGTACTGGTGCGTCGCCGCGAATCCTGTTTGAGCGCGGGCTCAAGCTGGATGGATTGCTCACCGAGCTGGCGTGGCTGCGGACGGACAGCCTGACGACATTCACCCAGCGCGATCCGCGCCAGGGCGAGGCGGTCACGGAACGCACGGTCGTGCGATTTGTCGGATCGCCAGAAGGGTTGTGGATTGGGGTGTGGGCGTTCGATCGCGAGCCGCAAGGCATTCGCCGCACGCAACTGCGCCGTGACGCCGACTTCGGCGCCGACGATCACGTTTCCGTGATGCTCTCGCCTACGGCGGACAAGCGCACGGCTTTCCTGTTCAGTATCAATCCGAACGGTGCGCTCAATGATGCCGAAGTGCTCAACTTCGAGGGAGAATCGCGGGAGTGGGATGGCATTTGGGATGGCCGCGCCAGGATTACGGGCGACGGATGGCAGGCCGAGATTCTGATTCCCTGGCAGACGCTGCGCTATCGTCCCGTGGACGCCGACGCGGCGGCCGATGCGTGGGACATCAACGTGCGACGATACATCCGGCGCAAGAATGAATCCGCGCTCTGGACCGCCTGGAAGCGAACCGAGGGCATTCGCTTTCTTGAACGGGCCGGCAGTCTGATCGGATTCAAGGAGGCGAAGCAGGTGCTGGAAGCAGGGCTGCCGCGACGCGCGATCGCCGAGTTTCGACCGTATGTCGTGACGACAGGCGCCCTGACCGAACGCACCGTGCTCGATGACGGCTCACTCGCCGCCACGCGGGCACGCGGACTTCGTGGCACGGCGGGATTGGATGCGAAGTTGGCGCCCGCGCCCACGTTGACGCTCGACCTGACGGCCAACGCCGATTTTGCGCAGGCCGAAGTCGATCGGCAGGTGGTGAACCTGTCGCGATTCTCGCTCTTCTTTCCGGAGCAGCGTCCGTTCTTCACTGAAGGCGCGGGAATCTTCGACTTTGGTCGACGTGGCGAGACGCAACTGTTCTATAGTCGGCGTGTTGGGCTGGGTGCGGACGGTGCCCCGATCCCGCTGCAGGGCGGCGCACGTCTGACGGGCCGGCTCGGCGCGCAGCAAGTCGGGCTGCTGACCACGCACACCGGTGGGAACGAACCGGCTACGGCGGTTGTCGGACGGGTGAAGCGCGATATCCTGGGCCGTGGGTACGTCGGGGCGATGGCGACGATGAATGCACCACGTGGAGGACCGGGCAGCGGTGCCGGTGGTGTGGACATCAACCTCCCGTATGTCATTCGGGACCAGAATCTGGTGCTGCTGGCCACCGCCGCCATGGACGGCGGTGCCACCGTGGGCGACCCGTACTACATGCGCGGCATTGTCGATTTCCCGAACGACGTCGCGGACATCGCGTTGCGCATCGACCGCATCGGAGCCGGATTCAATCCCGACCTCGGCTTCGTGCAGCAGCGTGGCGTCGTGCGCACGTCGTGGAACACGGAGTTGACGCCGCGTCCGGACGCGCTGGGGGCGGTCGGGCGCCCATTCACCGCCATGCATGTGCGTCAGTTCAAGTTCGATGTGTTGAGCGGTAATCTGGTGCGCACAATGGGCGCCACCGGGCCGTTGACGGGTCTGTCCAATGGCTCGATCAGCACGTCGCCGTTGGGACTCGAATTCGAAAGCGGCGACGAGATCTCGATTGAATTCAAACGTGAGTTCGATGCGCCGACTGAGGCGTTCGATCTCTTTGATGGGGCAGAAGTCGAGGCGGGTCGCTATGCCTGGAATTCCACCGAACTCCAGTTCCAATCGTCCAGCGCCCGCACAATTGGCGTGGATGCCTCGGTGGCGCGCGGCGGATTCTACACTGGGCGCTCGACCGAATTGAGTGCTTCGCTGCGCGGCCGCTTCGCGCCGCACATCAACGTCAGCCTCGACTACAACCGCACGGCGGCATCGTTGGCATTGCCCGACAGCACGGTGCGATTCACCGCGCAGACCGCGCGCGTGAGACTGGACGTCGCCACCAGCCCGCGGCTCAGCACGACGCTGTTCGCGCAGTGGGACAATGAATCGAATCGCGGTGCGGTGAACGCGCGCGTGCGGTGGACGTCGTCGCCGGGCTCCGATCTGTACGTGGTGTGGACCAGTCAGTGGCCAACCGATCTCGCGCGCGGCATTCCCTGGCGGACACCGACCCGCGGCACACTGGTGGCCAAGTACGTGCGGTATTTCCGGGTGTAGCGTGTCAGCGCACTACAAGTCGCATCGCATCACCACAGCACTGGATGGACACGCCGAGGTGAACTCGACCGTAGCGGCCAGCGCGGGGGGCACCGAGGCGCGATCGATGACGGTGAATCCGAACTTGGGGAACCATTGTTCGGCTGTCGTGGTCAGCAGGTACAGTGTGGTGATGTCGCTCGCGCGGGCCAGGGCAATCAAGTCGTTCACCAAACGCGTGCCGACACCGAGCGCTGCCAGATCGCGCGCCACCGCAACTGATCGCAACAGCGCGACATTGTCGTGGACGTCCAATGCGGCCGACCCCACCACGGCACCATTCAGTTCCGCCAGCAGCACGTGCTGCGGGTGTGCCCGCAGCAGGTCGGCAAAGCCATCAGTCGGCAAGTCACGCGCGCGAAGGAGTGTGACGGCGGCATGCAGATCGTCAGTGGTTGCCGGGCGAATCTGGAGTGACATGAGCCGTTCTCCGTGAAGTGAGTGATCAGCGATTCACGCGGACACTGCAGGGCGCACGCGCACGGTCGTACCCCAGGGATCCTGCAACACAATCGCGTCGCCGTCGGACCGCACGGCCACCTGCCGTTTGGTTGCGGAGGCCGCGACCGCCTGCACATCGGACGCCGACGGGACGTCTATCGTCCACTCCATCAGACGCGCTTCGTTGGCGTGCGCCGCGTCGGCACCGCGTGCCCACGTGTTGGTGCCCAGATGATGGTGATAGCCCCCGGCGGCAAGGAACAGTGCGCCGGGATACTCCCACACCATCTTGTCCATCCCCAACGTGTCGTGGTAGAACTCCGACGCGTGCGCCAGATCGCCCACATGCAGATGCACGTGGCCGATCGTCGTGCCAGCGGGGGCACCGGTCCATGCCACGCCATCGGCAGCCGCCAGTACGGCGCGCACATCGAGTGGTTCAGTGCCCATCGCCAGTTGACGATCGCGCGACTGCCATTGCTCGCGTGGACGGTCGGCGTAAATCTCGAGTCCCAACCCATCCGGATCGGTGAGATAGAGCGCCTCGCTCACGAAGTGATCGGACATGCCCGCGTGTTCATTGCGTTCGGCCAGATGCGTGAGAAACCGACCCAGCGATGCGCGGTCGGGGAGGAGGATGGCCACATGGAATAGTCCCAGGCGGCCGTGCGGCGGCACTGGGCGGGCGCCGGGCAGTTCGTGCAGCACAATGAGGGGGCGATTGTCGTGCTGCGCGCCGAGCCGGGCGACGCCTTCGTGCTGGTCGAGGACACGAAGTCCGATGATATCGGTGTAGTAGGCGATGGAGCGCGCCAGTTCGGCAATTTGGAGATGCACCGGTCCCAGTTGTGTCGCGTCGGGGAGGCGATGGTCCGGCGGCGCTATGCCGTACGAGCCGGCCACGGCAGGTGCAGAAGGCTCAATCATGGCCTGAAATCAGCCGGATGCCACACGAGACGTCAACAGCGAGTGCGGTGACGGCTCACGGGTCGGGCTCGTTGGACCCCTCCGTACCAAACAACGGCAGGCACGGCCCCAGCAGCACGGCCAGATCCATCAACGGCAACGCTGGTCGGGCCAGCACCGCGAGCGCGGCATCCTCCAGCAGTTCCACGGCCAGCACATCGTTGAGCGCACTTCCCGACGCTAGGGAGAGCGCCATCGAGGTGCGGACTGCGTCACGCACCAGCCAGTACTGCAAATGCTGGTGGTCAGCCGCCAGCACGGCATCGCATAAGGCGCGAGAAGTATCGCGGCGCGCGCGATGCAGGGGTTCGCGCGCGGTGCACAATGCCGCGCGCCACCGTTGCGATGACCAGGCGGTCACCGCGTCAAGCAACATCGCCACCTGACTGGGTAGCGTCAGCGCTGGACCGTCGGATGAAAGGGTCATGGGGTCAATGCAATATCAGTCGGACGCCCGTAAAGAATCCGCAAAAACCGTGCGCACCCCGCTGCGATCCGTTTCGCCGCTGTTCAGAGTGGCCTCCAGCGAGCTAACCTTCAGGATGACGTGCAGCCCGCAGCGGTTTGGCGCATGACCACCGGCCAGCTCACCATCCTCATCGTGGACGACGAAGCGCCCATTCGTCGCGCGCTCAAGCACGCCCTGACCGCACAAGCGCTGTTGGAGCCCGGCGTTCAGGACGTGACTGTTCGAGTGGTGGAGGCGGCCACGGCGCGTGAGGGAATCGATCTGGCGGCAGCCGAGCGGCCAGCGCTGGTGATTCTCGATCTCGGGCTGCCCGACAAGCCGGGCATTGACGTGTGTCGCGAGATTCGAAAATGGCTGGACGCGCCAATTCTTGTGCTGTCGGCTCGGCACCAGGACACCGAGAAGGCCGCGCTGTTGGATGCCGGTGCCGATGACTACGTGACCAAACCGTTCAGCACGATGGAACTGGTGGCGCGAGTGCGCGCGCAACTGCGCCGCGCTCGTTCGGCGTCGTCGACGACACCGGCCGTCTGCGCGTTCGGGGAGTGGGTGGTGGATGTGCAGCGGCGCCGAGTGGAGCGGGCGGGCGTGTTGGTACGGTTCACGCCCACCGAGTTTGCCTTGCTGCGCGCGTTCGTGCTGCATCCACGACAGACACTGACCCATCGGCAGTTGTTCGCCGCCGGGTGGGGAAACGCGGAAGGCGATGCACAACAGTACTTGCGGGTGTACGTGGGACATCTTCGGCGCAAGCTTGAGGACGATCCGGTGCGCCCGCGATTCATTCACACCGAGCCGGGGATCGGCTATCGGTTTGAACCCGATTCGTTGAGCCACGCGTGAGACGACAGTCGTGGCGTCAGTGGCTGCTGTGGATGGGCGCGCTGGTGGGCGCGACGCTGCTCCTGCTGCTCGCGCGCGACCGGATGGACAAGGCGCATGTCGCGCTGGTGTATCTGCTTGTGGTGTTGGGGGCGAGCGCGGCTGCCGGTCGGGCGGTGGGCCTCACCACGGCCGGCGTCGCATTCGTCGTGTTCAACTATTTCTTCCTGCCGCCGTATCACACGCTGATCATCGCGGACCCGCTCGATTTCCTCGTCCTGGTGACGTTCCTCCCCACGGGTATCGTGGCCGCGCAACTCCTGCACCGCGCGCGCAGCACGGCCGAGGCGGCTCTGGCCCGAGCGCTCGAAGTGGACCGTTTGGCCACACTTGGCGCGGAGACGCTGGCGGCACCAAGCGCGAAAGACGCGCTGCAGGCGATTGCCGAAGTGATCAGATTGTCGTTGGCGGCGGATGCGGTGGAGCTGTACCGCCGCGAATCCAGCGGCACGCTGCATCGAACGACCGTCGCGCCCCAGGATCGCACCGCGAGCACGGCGGGGAACACACTGACGGGCTGGTTCGGAAAGACCGTGCATCTGGCGGTACAACTTCCGGACGGCACGACGCGCCTCGATCCCGCCTCCCTGATTGGACTCGACCTCAAAGTCCTCTACCGCACGCTTGACGTGGGTGACCGCATAGTCGGCGTTCTATGCGTTCGGTATGCCACCAGTGAGGCGCTCACGGCCGACAGCGCGCGATTGTTGGACGCGCTGTCGTACTACGCGGCTCTGGGTGTAGAGCGCGTGCGATTGGAGGCCACGGCGGAACGGGCGGAGGCGGAGCGCCGCATGGAACTGCTGCGCAGCGCCCTGCTCATGTCGGTCTCACATGATTTGCGCACGCCGCTGACCACCATCAAGGCGCTGGCGCACGAAATCCAGGCGACAGACGCGAACAGCGCCGCGCGCATCATTGAAAACGAGGCGGATCGACTGGACCGATTGGTGGGCGACCTGCTGGAACAGTCGCGCATTCACGCGGGTGCCGTGCAGCCCGTGCCCGCGGTGAACACCGTGGACGAGTTGATTGGGGGCGCACTGCAGCAGGCGCAGGGTGCCCTGGCGTCGCATCCCGTGGACGTGAGGCTGCCGGACGAGATGCTCATTGCCTCGTTTGACCTGACGCAGTCGACACGCATCCTCGTCAATCTGCTGGAGAATGCGGCCAAGTACTCACCGGAATCGGCCGCCATTGAGATCAGTGCCCGACGGGATGCGGAGCACGTGATCATCGAAGTGGCGGATACGGGGGCTGGTGTCGCTGCGGGCGAACGGGATCGCATCTTCGAGCCGTTCTATCGGCCGGCCAGCACGCCGCCGGATGCACGCGGCACGGGGCTGGGGTTGTCCATCGCGCGCGGATTGGCGGACGCGCAAGGCGGCACACTGGAGTACAGGCCACGCACAGGCGGCGGCGCCGTGTTTGTGCTGGCGCTGCCGGCGGCGGAGGGGCCGCCGGGGTAAGACGGGAGACGGGAGACGGGAGACTCAACTTTTGTAAGTTCTTTGCGAGATTGCAGGCAATGATTGTGCGCCATTCACGAATCGCCACGCATCCTCCGGGTGTCCCGAACCAGAGAGGAGTGCTTCCATGCTGGACCTGCTCTACATCGCCGGAACGATCCTGTTCTTCGCGCTGATGCTGCTGTACGTGGCAGCCTGCGAGGCGTTGGGAAAGCGCACCGCGGCTGACGCCTCCGAGGATCGCGCCAAATGACGACCGAATCGGTCATCGCGCTCGCGCTTGCCGCCGCGATCTTCGCCTATCTCGTGTACTCACTGCTCCGCCCTGAGCGGTTTTGAGGCCTGGTCATGACCATGAATGGCTGGATGCAGATCGCGATCTTCTCGTTGTGCGTCTTCGCAATCGCCAAGCCCCTGGGGCTCTATCTCGTACGGGTCTTCGACGGCAGCTTCACGTGGCTGCGCGCCATCGAACGCCCCATCTACGCGCTCGGTGGCGTGGATGCAAAGGACGACCAGCATTGGACCCGATATCTGGCCGGCTTACTGCTGTTCAGCCTCGTGTCGATGCTGTTCACCTACGTTGCGTTGCGCCTGCAGCACGTGCTGCCCCTCAATCCGCAGCACGTCCCGGCGGTCGTCGATCGGCAGGCGTTTGAGACTTCGGCGTCCTTCACCACGAACACCAATTGGCAGAGCTACGTCGGCGAAACGACCATGTCGTACTTCTCGCAAATGACGCAGCTGGCCTTCCACAACTTCATCTCGGCCGCCGTCGGCATCGCCGCGGCCGTGGCGCTCGTTCGCGGCATTGCGCGGCGCGGTGAAGAAGGGCGCGGACGGCTGGGCAACTTCTGGGTGGACCTGACCCGCGGCACGCTGTACGTGCTGCTGCCGCTGTCGCTCGTGTTTTCGCTGGTGCTCGTCCAGCAGGGGGTCATCCAGAATTTCCATCCGTATCTCGACGTCACCACCCTTGAGGGCGCCACGCAGACCATCGCCATGGGTCCCGTGGCGAGTCAGGAGGCCATCAAGCAGCTGGGTACCAATGGTGGCGGCTTCTTCAACGCCAACTCGGCGCATCCGTTCGAAAACCCGACGCCGTGGACCAACTTCTGGTCGATGGCCATGATCTTCATGATTCCATCGGCGCTGGTGTATCTGCTGGGGCGCATGACGGGCAATCTGAAACACGGCTGGTCGGTGTGGGCCGCCATGTTCGTGCTCTTCATCGGTGGTGTCACCGCCACCTACTGGGCGGAAGCCCGCGGGAACCCGATCCATGCCGCGCGGGGGGTAGACGTGGCGACGACGGCGGTCAACCCCGGCGGCAACATGGAGGGCAAGGAAGTGCGCTTCGGCATCGCCAACTCGGCCCTGTACAGCGTGGTCACCACGGACGCGTCGTGTGGTGCCGTGAACGCGATGCACGACTCGTTCACGCCACTGGGCGGCATGGTGCCGATCGTGAACATGCAGCTCGGCGAGGTGATCTTCGGCGGGGTCGGTGCCGGACTGTACGGCATGCTGATCATGGTAGTGCTGACCGTGTTCATCGCCGGCCTCATGGTGGGTCGCACTCCGGAGTATCTGGGCAAGAAGATCCAGGCGCGCGAAGTGCAGATGACCATGCTGTATGTGTTGGCGGCAGCTGCGTCCATCCTGGTCTTCACGGCTGTCAGTGTCGTTGCACCGCCTGGTTTGGCCGGCCTGAACAACAGCGGTGCGCACGGGCTTTCGGAAATCCTCTATGCGTTTTCATCAGCTACCGCGAACAACGGCTCGGCATTCGCCGGACTGACCGGCGGCACGTACTGGTACAACACGCAACTCGGATTCGCGACGCTGTTTGGCCGCTTCCTGTTGATCGTGCCGATGATCGCGCTGGCCGGATTCCTGGCCGAGAAGAAGGCGGTCCCGGCGTCGAGCGGAACGTTTCCGGTCTCGGGCCCGCTGTTCACCACACTGCTCGTGGGCGTCGTGCTCATTGTGGGCGCGCTGACGTTCTTCCCGGTGCTCGCGCTGGGGCCCATCGTTGAACACTTCCTTATGGGCGCCGGAGCGCTGTCCTGATCATGAACGCCATCAATACCCAGTCGTCGTCGCCCGCAGACAACGCCAAACGGCCAATGTTTGCACCAGAGATTGTGCGCCGCGCCATTGTCGACGCATTCCGCAAGCTCGATCCGCGACTGATGGTGAAGAACCCGGTGATGTTCGTGGTGCTGGTCGGTTCGGTCTATACGACCATCGTGTTGCTTCGAGACGTCGCGTCGGGCATGTTTGGCATCGGCTTTCTGCTGCAGCTGGCCATCTGGCTCTGGTTCACCATGCTGTTCGCCAACTTCGCTGAAGCCATGGCCGAAGGGCGTGGCAAGGCCCAGGCCGACACCCTGCGCAAGAGCCGCACGCAGACGTCGGCGCGCAAGCTGGGGTCGAGTGAGGCGTTGCATGGCCGCGTGGACACCGCACGGGTTACCGAGGTGCCGGCACCGTCATTGCGGCGCGATGACCGGGTGTTGTGCCTGCCGGGCGACGTGATCCCGGGAGACGGTGAGGTCGTGGAAGGCGTCGCCTCGGTGGATGAAAGCGCCATCACCGGCGAGAGCGCCCCGGTCATTCGCGAGAGCGGCGGTGACCGCTCGGCGGTGACCGGCGGCACGCGGGTGCTGTCCGACTACCTCGTCATTCGCATCACGGCGAATCCCGGCGAGACGTTCATCGATCGCATGATCGCGCTCGTCGAAGGCGCATCGCGCCAGAAGACGCCAAACGAGATCGCGCTGACCATCCTGCTGTCGGGGTTGACGCTGGTCTTCGTGCTCGCGGTCGCCACACTGCAACCCTTCGCGATCTACGCACAGTCGCCGGTGGCGATTCCGGTGCTGATTGCGCTGCTGGTGTGTCTGATTCCCACCACCATCGGGGGCCTGCTCTCGGCTATTGGCATCGCCGGCATGGACCGACTCATTCAGCAGAACGTCATCGCGATGAGTGGTCGCGCCGTCGAAGCGGCGGGTGATGTGAACACCTTGTTGCTCGACAAGACCGGCACGATCACTCTGGGCAACCGCCAGGCGGCCTCGTTCATGCCCGTGTATGGGGTCGAGGAACGGACCCTCGCGGACCGGTCGCAGCTGTCGTCGCTCGCCGACGAAACGCCTGAGGGGCGCAGCATCGTGGTGCTGGCCAAGGCGCAGTTCGCTCTCAGGGGTCGCGAGGTCGGCGACGCCACGGGACACAGCGGCATGGAGTTCGTGCCATTCTCGGCCTCCACGCGCATGAGCGGCGTCAACCTGTCGGACGGCCGTCAGCTTCGGAAAGGCGCTAGCGACATGATCGTGCGCTGGGTGCGGGAACACGGCGGCACATCGCCGGCCGACCTCGAACGGCTCATCGAGAAGGTCGCGCGCGAAGGTGGGACACCGCTGGCGGTCGCCGAGCGGGACAACGCCGGCGCGCGCGTGCTGGGAGTGATCTACCTCAAGGATATCGTGAAGGGTGGCATGCGCGAGCGGTTCGATCGGTTGCGCGCGATGGGCATCCGCACGGTCATGATTACCGGCGACAACCCGCTCACGGCGGCGGCCATCGCTCAAGAAGCTGGTGTCGACGACTTCCTCGCTGAAGCGACGCCGGAAGACAAGATGTCGCTTATCAAACGGGAACAGGCGGGCGGGCACCTGGTCGCCATGACCGGCGACGGCACCAACGATGCCCCCGCCCTCGCGCAGGCCGATGTGGGCGTGGCCATGAACACCGGCACGCAGGCGGCCAAGGAAGCCGGCAACATGGTGGACCTCGACTCGAATCCCACCAAGCTGATCGAGATCGTCGAGATCGGCAAGCAGCTGCTCATGACGCGCGGCTCGCTCACCACCTTCTCGATTGCCAACGACGTGGCGAAGTACTTCGCGATCATTCCCGCCATCTTCGTCACCATCTACGGCGTACAGGGCGCGCTCGAGCCACTCAATGTCATGCGGCTGCATTCACCCGAGAGTGCCATTCTCGCGTCGGTGATCTTCAACGCGCTCGTGATCGTTGCGCTCATTCCGCTGGCACTGCGCGGCGTCAAATACCGTCCCGCCTTGGCAGGGACCGTGCTTCGTCGGAATCTCCTCGTGTACGGCGTCGGTGGGTTGATCGTGCCATTTGTGGGGATCAAACTCCTTGACATCCTGCTCGTCACCCTGCGGCTCGTCTGAGTCGCGCTTCACACAGGGAACTGCAATGCTACACGAAAACATCCGACCGGCGCTGGTACTCACGTTGGTGCTGTGCGTGCTCACCGGTCTCATCTACCCGGGGCTGGTCACCGGAATTGCCCAGGTGCTCTTCCCGGCGCAGGCCAACGGGTCGCTGGTCACGGTGAACGGCAAGGTGGTCGGGAGCGCCCTCATCGGGCAGACCTTTTCCAGGCCCGAGTACTTCCATTCGCGACCGTCAGCGGCCGGGGGCGGTTACGATGCCGCCGCGTCGTCGGGCACGAACAAGGGACCGACCGATCGCAAGCTGGCTGACACGCTCATCGGGCACAGAGTCGATTCGGCCGTGGCCGAACTGGGTGTGCAGAAGGGCGCCGTGCCGTCGGATCTGGTGACGGCGAGTGCCTCCGGACTCGACCCGCACATCTCACCCGCCAACGCGCAGCTTCAGGTGGTGCGCGTTGCACGCGCTCGCGGGGTCGATTCGGCGGCCGTGCGCCGGCTGCTGGACGAGCGCACTGAATCACGCCAGTTCGGCGTACTCGGTGAACCGCGCGTGAACGTGCTGTTGCTCAACATCGCGATCGACTCGGCGTTTTTCATGGCGCGCACCAGCGCGACAACGGGTTCCGCCAGATAACTCGACACCTCACTCGGGGCTCACTTCAGATGCGCATCCGCTTTTCCCTTGTTGCCGTAGCGCTGTCACTGACGGTGGCCCCCGTGCAGCACAGCGCCGCCCAGGGCGCGCCCACCGACTCCACGCCGCGCATCACCTTCGGCGGTTTTGTCGACGGCTACTTCGCGTGGGACTTTGGGCGTCCCCCCTCCTTCGATCGTTCGTTTGCGGGTGGCACGACGTTCACCACGCAACCGGCGCGGCACAACGAGTTCAATATCAATCTGGCCTACATCGAGGCGAAGCTGGAGGCCCCGCACTATCGCGGCCGACTGGCGCTGCAGACCGGCACGTCCGTGCAGTCGAACTACGCCGGCGAACCGGCCAGCGGCAGCGTGAGTGGTCCGGCGCTATCGCGCATGATACAGGAGGCCGTGGTCGGCGTGCAGCTTGCGAGTGACCTGTGGGTGGATGGCGGTGTGTTCTACTCGCACATGGGGATGGAAGGCTGGGTATCGCGCGACAGTCCGACGTACACCAGATCGCTGGTGGCCGAGTACTCGCCGTACTACCAGAGCGGCGTGAAGCTCACGTGGACGCCAACGGCGAAGCTGACGGCGCAACTGGACCTCGTGAATGGCTGGCAAAACATCGCCGAGAACAATCGCGGAAAGGGCGCCGGCGTGCGGTTGGATCTGGCCGCCACCAGTGCAACGACGTTCAGCTACTACAACTTCTTTTCGGCCGAAGCGGGCACCCGTTTGCGCTCGTTCAACGGCGTGGGACTCAAGCACACGCAAGGGGCGCTGACGGTGATCGGACAGGTCGACCTGGGGTCGCAGTCGCGTGGTTCGGGCGTGTCCGGATCGTCGACATGGAGCGGATGGACCGCCATCGCGCGCGTGCAAGCCACGCCGCGGGTCGCGCTGTCCGGCCGGGTCGAGGGCTACATCGATGCCGATCAGGTCATCATCGCCACCGGAGTGCACGACGTGAACGGCGCGCCGGCGCCGAATCCTGCATTCCATGGCGTCGGCGGGTCGGCTGGTGTTGACGTGTCGCCGTATGCCAGGGTGCTCTGGCGCACTGAACTGCGCGGGTGGCGGAATAGGCGCGCGCTTTTCCCAGATGGCGCGACCGATATGCCGAGCAGGTCGAATGCCCTGGTGGTCACCTCGCTGGCTCTCACCTTCTGAACGGGTTCTCATGAACGAGACCACGAGCTTTCTCTCGTTCGTCAAACAGCGGGAACGCGGAAAGCTCAAGCTTTACATCGGGTCGGCAGCCGGCGTCGGAAAGACGTATCGGATGCTGCAGGAGGCGCACGACCTCAGGCGTCGAACGCTTGATGTCGTTGTCGGATACGTGGAGGCGCATGGGCGTGCCGAGACGATGGCGCTGATCGGCGACCTTGAGCAGGTCCCCCGCCGGCGGGTGGCCTACCGCGGCGTGGACGTCGAGGAGATGGACGTTGACGCGATTGTCGAGCGTCGGCCGCAGGTGGCGATTGTCGATGAATTGGCGCACACCAACGTGCCGGGGTCGCGCCACGCCAAGCGCTGGGAAGACGTGCGGTTCCTGCTCGACGAGGGGATCAACGTCATATCGGCGTTGAATGTGCAACACCTCGAATCGTTGAACGACGTGCTGGAACGTGAATTGGCGATCAAAGTGCGGGAAACGGTGCCCGACTGGCTGGTGGCGCAGGCGGACCAGGTCGTGAATGTGGATGTGTCCGCTGAAGATCTTCGTCAGCGATTGGCCGACGGCAAGATCTATCACATGGAAAAGGTGCCGGCGGCATTGGCCAACTTCTTCACCGACGACAATCTGAGTACGCTGCGTGAACTCGCCTTGCGCGAAGTGGCCAGTTCGGTGGATCGATCACGCGAGTTGGCCACGCGTCGGGAGTCGCCTCGGACGCAAGCCGCACGGGACGTGGACCGCCTGATGGTCTGCCTCTCCAGCAATCCGTCGCTGTCGCGAGAGCTCCTGCGCAAGGCGAGTCGCATTGCGGGGCGCCTCAATACCGACTGGTTCTGCGTCTACGTGCAGACACCACAGGAGCGTGCCGATCGCATCGACGCGGCCGTGCAGCGACGATTGGTGGACAATCTTCAGCTGGCACAGTCGTTGGGCGCGGAGAACGTCAAACTGATTGGTGAGGACGTCGCCAACGCGTTGGCGCAATTCGCCCGGGAACGTGGCGTGGCGCTGGCGCTCGTGGGACAATCGCGTCGATCGCGCTGGTACCGCCTGCGGCGGCGCTCGGTGGTGGAGCGATTGTTGGAGAACAGCGAGGGGCTGGACGTGCTGGTGGTGTCAGGGGATGAGCCGACGGCGCGTGAGCCGCGTTCGGCCATTCGCGATATGGCCGACGGTGCCCAGTCATGAGCCTGCCTCGGGTTGACCGGATTCCCCAGCGCCTGCGCGCGGCGATCGGCCAGCGTTTGCTGTTGGGGCTGGCGCCCTCGCTCCTCGCCTTGGGGCTGGTGATCGCGTTGGCATACTATGGCGAGATCGGGCGCGAGGCGCCCGAGTTCGTCGTCGCCGGCGCGGCATCACTCGCGGTCATGTCACTGGCACTGACCTGGTGGAACACGCGGTATCTGGTTGGTCGACTGCGCCGGTTGGGACGCAGCGACACTGGAGGCACCACTGCATCGCGTGACCTCGATGAGCTGGATCGGATTGAGCGGGAAGTCGCCCGACTTAACGATGCGCTGATGACCTTGACCCGCGAGCGTGCTGAGGAGGCGGAGCGATTCGCGAAACAACTGGGTGAGCAGGCCACCATGCTGGCCGCCACGTCGCGCGGTGTCGCAGCGCAGGTGGACGACGTCCGACTGCCGCTCCATATCCTGTTGGATGCGCGCTTCGGCGAGCTGAACGAAAATCAGGAAGAATTGCTGTCGGCGGCGCGCAGTGCTGCCGACGGCATGGACGCGGCGCTACGCCGTTTGTCGATGGTAGCGGACGCGGACCGTGATGCGCTGGTGGTGCGGCCTGAGTTCGTCTCGCTGAACGACATTGTCCGAGCCATTCTCCCAATGGTCCGCGCCAGCGCCGATCGTCGGGGGACCCGAATCGATGTCGCCCTGGAACCGGCACTGCCGCGCGTGTGGGCCAATCGTGCGGCATTGGCGGAAGCCATCGCGCTGATCGCCACCATGGCGGTGGAACGTGTCGGCGAGGGTCAGGGGCTCACCATCGGCACCACGCCATCGGCGCGCGAATGCACGATGCATGTCGGCCCCGCCGCCTTGAGCCTGCTGGATGAGCCGTTGGTCATCGCGGCGCAGCGCGTATTGCGTGTGCAGGGTGCCTCGCTGCGGGCGGTGGGACACGCGATTGAAATCGTGCTGCCGCGCGCACCGGCTGCGCCGTCGCGCGACCACTCGTAGCCTCGCCGTCCGGCTAGGCGGGCGGCTTTGCCGAATCCGGCAACGGGGCCGTATCGCGCGGAATGCTGTCTGCGGTGGCAGAATCCCGTTTCGCGCGCGCCGGAGCAATGCGCTTCTTCGGCGTCGGCGATGCCGCCGGCTTCGCAATACTGTCGGTCACGGTTGCTGCACTCCGCAACCGCTCGATGTACGGCATCACCGGTCCGGCAACCGTGCGCGAGACCGATGCAATGGAATCGGACAGGCGGCGTGCCGCACCATCGGCCTGCTTCGCACCATACCAGTACAAGCCATACACAAACGCACCGACCACCAGCAGCGCCGGCACCAGCCGGCGCTTTGGCGCATCCGGCATGCCGATGGGTCGCGCCACCGGCACCTCGCGCGCGGCGGTCGCCGCCTCGATCGGCGGGGTCTTCGACCGGTCGGCCGGTCGCGACACCGTCGGTTGGTCAATGCTTGGCGTGCGCCGAGCCACACCCACGCCGCGTCCCTGCAGCGCGCGACCATACAGCTCCGCGGTCTGCGTCGGGGTCATGAGACTGATGGCGTTGGCGAGTTCGTCGGCGAAGTCGGCGATGCGCGGAAAGCGGTCGGCCGAGTCGGGTGCCAGCGCGCGATCGAAGACCGACTGCAGGGTGACCGGCCACTCAATGTCACTCCGGACGTCGGCCAGTCGACGCGGTCGGCTGGTGAGCCGCAAGATCAGCGAGTCCTTGGCCGACGAGTCGGCAAACGCTTCCTGTCCGGTGAGCGCGGCAAATGCCACCAGCGCCAGGGCGTACTCGTCCGACCGCGCATCCAGCACGTCGCCCGCCAGCTGTTCCGGCGACATGTATTCCGGCGTGCCCACCGCGAATCCAGTGCGGGTGACGCGCGTGGCGCCGCTATCCATGGTGCGCGCAATCCCGAAATCCACCAGCTTGACCAGGTACGTGCCATCCGCCCGCTTGCTGAGCATCAGGTTATCGGGCTTCAGATCCCGATGCAGAATGCCCAGGTCATGCGCCGCCTGCAGGGCATCGGCCGCCTGACCGATCACATCGGCGGCCACCATCGGATGCAGCGCCACTTCACGCGCGAGCGTGGCATGCAGCGACTCGCCCTCGATGAACTCCATGGCCAGATACACCAGACCATCGGTGGTTTCACCGAAATCAAAAATCGACGCGACATTGGGATGCGACAGCTTGCTGGCATTCTCCGCTTCGCGCGTGAAGCGCTGCAGGGCCTCCGCGTCGCCCACCAGCGCCGAGCGCATGATCTTGATGGCGCTCTTGCGCTTCATGCGGATGTGTTCGGCCAGAAACACCTGACCCATCCCGCCTTCACCAACGCGCTTGAGAATGCGATAGCGGTCGGCGATGACCGTGCCGATGAGGATTGAGCCGGAGTCGTGGGTCATGCCGTCGGTCGCCGAGGGTCAGGGTCGGGAAATCGCGTCGCGCCACGGCGCGAAGTCGTCATAGAGACGACGCACCAGTGATTCCGATAACGTGACCCTGGTAATAGCCCCGTCACGCGTCGCGTCGTGCACCAGCAGCTCGATCCTGGGCCATGTGCCGTCCTCGCGCGGAATGAACGACGTGGGGGCCAACGTCGCCACGAACGCGTTGGTCACCGCCTTGCCTGCGGCCAGGTGCGCCGGTCCGTTCACCACGGCGGGAATGCGGGAGGTTGCATCGAGCGACACGGGTGCGCCGTCGCGCAACACCTCCACCGCTGACACATCGCCGCGCTTGATGTCGAACAGCTTTTCCGGCGCATAGGCGGGCCACGGAGCTTTCTCGGTGGTCACTTCCAGCACATACACGGCGCGATGCGACGCGGCCAACGGCGTCCACGCGCTCCACACCTCAATCGGGTCGACGACACTGTACACGGTGCCACCCGGGCCGGTGTTGGCGTTCTTCCAGGCGCGCGCCTGCTCGGCACGCCACACAAACATCGGTGTCGACATGATGACCGCACGCACGTCACCGCTTTTCACCAAGCGCGCCTTGGCGTCAATTCCGCGGCCAATCATGGCCCGCTCGGCGGCTTCCGGGTAACGCGCGCGCACACTGTTGGCCTTGGCAGCGCTGTCGGCGGCAGCCTTCTGTGCACGCTTGGCCGCGTCGCGCCGCACGGAGTCCCGCCGCACGGAGTCGCGCAGCGCTACGCGCCTGCTGCTGTCTGACGCCACGGACATAGGCTTGGCCGCAGGCGGAGTGACAGGAACGGTGGGCGGCGCACTGGCGGCCACCGGCGGTACGCTCACCCGCGCGGTGGTGTCAGCAGGTGCCACCGCAAGCAGGACCGTACTGTCCGCCGCATTGACGCTTTGGCGATCGCGCTGCGTGACGTACAGCGTGGCGGCCACCGACACTGTCACGACACCGCCGATGATGAACGGCCACCGGGCACGCGGCTTGACGGTACCGGTGCCACCCGTGCCGCCATTGGCGGATGTCCCGTCCGTCGACGTCGATGTCACGGCGGTCGCGCCCGTACGCGACACCGCCTCGCGCGCACCGGACTGCGTGCGCATGGTGGCCAGTTGACCGCTGGGCGTGCGCAGCGACTCGAGATCGCTGTGCGGCGTGCGCGCGGCCACATTGGCCACACGCATATCCAGCGCGCGTCGATACAGTTCGGCGGTTTGCGAGGGCGTCATGCCGCTGATGGCTCCCGACAGCGCATGGGCAAAATCCGACACCGTGGCGTACCGATCGGACGGCTCAGGGGCCAGCGCGCGATCAAACACTTCCTGCAGCGTGTCGGGCCACTGCACGTCCTGCTTGGCGTTCTGCAGGGTCTGCGGTCGACTGGTGAGACGCGCGATCAGCGATTCCTTGGACGACTCGGCGGGGAACGCCTGTTTGCCGGTCAGCGAGAAGAATGCCACCAACGCCAGTGAATACTGATCGCTGCGCGCGTCCAACGTGTCGCCGGCCAACTGCTCCGGCGACATGTACTGCGGCGTGCCCACGGCAAATCCGGTGCGCGTGACCTTCTGGTCGCTGCCGTCCATGGTGCGCGCAATGCCGAAGTCCACCAGCTTCACCAGGTACGTGCCGTCGGCACGTTTGCCCAGCATGATGTTGTCGGGTTTGATGTCGCGATGCAGCATGTTCAGGTCGTGCGCAGCCTGCAGGGCGTCAGCCGCTTGCCCCAGGATGTCCGCCGCCACGTCGGGGTGCAGCGCCGCCGACTCCTGCAGTTTGCCGGCCAGGGAGTAGCCGTCCACATACTCCATGGCGAGATACACCACCCCGTCGGCCGTCTCACCGAAGTCGAAGATGGCCGCGATGTTCGGGTGCGACAGCTGGCTGGCGTTCTCCGCTTCCCGCGTGAACCGCTGGAGGGCTTCCACTTCACCCACCAGCGACGGGCGCATGATCTTGATGGCGCTCTTGCGCTTCATGCGCACGTGTTCGCCGAGATACACCTGGCCCATGCCGCCTTCGCCTATGCGCGAGACGATGCGATACCGTTCGGCGATGACCGTGCCGATCAGGTCCGTCGGCTGGCCGCCGCGCACCAGACGTGTGCCGTCGGTCGCGCAGAATGCGACGGCATCGTCGTACGTCTCACCGCAACGGGGGCAGATTTTCGTCCGGGACACGCGGTGCGCGAGTGGAGGCTGGAGTGGCGAAGGCGCCACCGGACCGTAGGGAAACCGTACGTAAAGTAGCGCAGAGGCGTTACGTTGGGGTATGACTCGCTTTCTACGGAATTCCCGACGCCTGCGCCTCGTGGCACTGGCAACGGCGCTGCTTCCCGTCGCGCTGTTGGCGCAGGGCGGCAATGCGTGGGCCCGCGCCGGCACACAGGGTGACTTTGTGGTGCGCGACTATCGCTTCACCACAGGCGAAGTCCTCCCCGAGTTGCGCCTGCACTACACCACGCTGGGCACGCCGCGCAAAGACGCGCGCGGCATCGTGCGCAACGCGGTGATGATCCTCCATGGGACCGGAGGGACCGGGCGCGGTTTTCTCAGCGGCACGTACGCCGGGCAGCTGTTTGGCCCCAGCCAACTGCTGGACAGCGCCAAATACTTCATCGTGCTGCCCGACGGGATCGGGCATGGCGGGTCCAGCAAACCCAGCGACGGACTGCGGGCCAAGTTTCCGCGGTACACGTACGACGACATGGTGGACGCGCAGTTCCGGCTGTTGACGCAGCATCTGGGTGTCAATCACCTGCGGCTCATCATGGGCACGTCCATGGGGTGCATGCATGGCTGGGTGTGGGGCGAGACGCACCCGGACTTCATGGACGGCCTCGCGCCGTTCGCCTGCGTGCCCGCCCAGATTGCCGGCCGCAATCGCATGATCCGCACCATGGCCATGGATGCCATTCGCGATGATCCCGCGTGGCAGGGTGGCAACTACACCACTACGCCACCGGGCCTCAAGGCCGCCCAGATGATGCTGTACATCATGTCCAGCGCGCCGCTGGTGCAGCAGCGGCAGGCGCCCACGCGCGACGCGGCCGACAGTGTGATCCGCGCGTATCTGGATGGCCGCATGCGGTCCACCGACGCCAACGACTTTCTCTATCAGTTCGACGCGTCGCGCGACTACGATCCGTCAACCCGGCTCGATCGCATCACGGCGCCCGCCCTGTATATCAATTCGGCCGACGATCAGGTGAACCCGCCGGAACTCAAGATGGCCGAGCTGTATGCGGCCAGGATGCCGAAGACGCGATTCATCATGCTGCCGATTTCCGACCAGACGCGAGGCCATGGCACGCATTCGCTGCCCAGCGTGTGGGGCGGCTACTTGCGCGAGTTCCTGTCGTCGCTGGCTGAACGATGACGTTTGCTCGCGCCGCGCTGGGCACCTTGCTGTGGCGCGCACTGCGATTGCGCTGCCCGCATTGCGGTGGCAAGGGGCTGTTCTCGAACTTCGTCACGATCAAGACACACTGCCCAAGCTGCGGTTTGCGGTTGGAACGCGGAGAAGCGGACTACTTCGTCGGCGCGTATCTGTTCAACCTGATCGCGGTGGAGCTCATCCTGTTCTTCTGCGTGTGCGGCTTCGTGTATGTCACGTGGCCCGACCCGCCATGGGACCTGATCACCTACGTCACGGCCGCCTTGATGCTGTCCGGATGCATTATTTGCTACCCATTCTCAAAGACCACCTGGCTCGCCGTGGATATCGCCATCCGGCCATTGTCCCCCGAAGAGCTGAATTGGCATGCGGCGTCGGGTGAGATGGGAGAACGGGAGCTGCCGCACCTGTAGTGCAACAGCTCCCGTCCGTCCCTTCGTCCGTCGTGCTTACTTCTCGGCGATAATCAGGTAGCGCGTGGTTGCCCAGAACTTGGCCGGATCGGTGATGCGGATGGACTCGCCGCGGAACGAACCGTCCTTTTCCTTCTTGGCGACTTCGATGAGGCCGACATCATGCCGCGACACAATGCGGTACGGCCGGTCTGCGCGCGGCAGCGGAATGGTGAGCACCTCGCGACGGTCACCGCGGGTGAAACGGGCCTCGTCAAGCGAGCGGGCCGGCACCAGCGTCTTGCCCAGCTTGACGATGAGCAAACCGCGCGAGCCACCTTCTTCGGTGACAAGGCCGTCGGCCAGCAACTGACGCCGCGTGCCAACCACGTAGTAGACCTTGTTCTCGCGCACGTCCATCGCCTTCACGGTGTCAGTCAGGACCGCCTTTTCGGCCGTCAACTGCGCGTTCTGCGTCCGCAGCATCTTCACCTCTTCCTGGAACGCCACGATTTCCTTCTCGCGGTTGGCGAGACGCGTGTTCAGGTCGGCCAGCAACGTCGCGGTCGCACCCGAGTCGGCGCGCATGGTCTTCATGGAGTCCATCATCGAGCGAACCTGCGCCTGCCGGGCATTCAGTCGCTGGCGCATCTGCGTCAGGCGGGCCAGAATGTCCTTCTTGGCGTCGGCCGCTTCGGTCTTGCCGGACTCGTCGCTCTTGTTCACCGTGACTTTCGACGTCAGGCCGCGAACCTGTCGCAGCTCGGCGTCCACCTGATCGGCGAACTTGGTGGCTTCCACCACCTGGTTGAGGGCGCGGTCCTTTTCAGCCGAGGCGCTCTGCATCACACTCTGTAGCGAGTCGCGCTGAGCGCTCGCGCTGGCCAGTTCCGCCGACAGCGAGTCGGCGCGGGCCTTGGAAGCCGTATCCGTGCAGGCTGTCGCGGCGGCGCCAAGGACGACACAGGCGACGGCCAGCAGCGCACGGTTGCGAAAATTGGTTGCGGGCATGGTATTGGGGATGGGGGGACTAACTCGAGGAACGTATGGGCCTTTGGCATCGCATGAAAGTGCGCTACGTCACGCTTCCCGAATTCGATAGTGTCCTGGGTCACACATTTCGGCTGGCCCTGGCACTGGTCGTCTGGGTCGGATCGACCGGTTGTCACAGGCCAACACCCGTCATACCCCACGCCGAGGGAATGTCTTCCCCGTTGGACGCGCCTCCACTGGAATCGGTGTGGGTCCGGCTTCCGCCCTCAGCTGCCGATGCCCCCGAAGTGATTCGGCAGGCGATGCACAACACGGGACTCCAGACGTCGGCTGAGAGTCGCCAGCACCAGTGGGTTCGGGCGAGCCTGGGCGGCGTGTGGGAGGATCCGTACCGGTATCGCCAATGGCACATCGTGGCGAACTACGGAGCTGACAGCACTGCTCCGGGGACGATTGTCGTCGTGCGGGCGGTTGAGCAGTTCACGTCGTACCTGACCACGCTCAATCGACCGACCAATGCGAGTGCCCCGACCGGAGCGGGGTTTACCCGCACCCGCTTTGTGAACGACGCGGCGGTTGGTGATGCGCGGGCCGTCTGGGTGCAGGTGGAGCAGCTGGCGCTGTCGCTGTCAGATCGGGGCGGGGTGATGTTGACGGACCTGTCCAGACGACGAAAGCGCACCGAGGTCGGGCCGCCGTAGGGGTGAGCCGGCGAGGGGAGAACCCAGTCCTGCCCTCGCCGGCTCGCCCCTCTGGCGCTCGACGCTTCTGTTGCTGGCCCCTCAGTCCCTCGCCGCTCCCACTCCTCAGCCAGAAGCGTCAAGGCACTCTGCACAGCGTGCGCTAACCCCACCCTCGCACCCTGTACAGCAGCGTCGCCGCGATCTCATACAGCACGTCCTGAAAGGCCAGCCGACGATTCTCGCTGCGATTGAGCGCGTTCAACGAATAGTCGCGCGACTCGGCCGGACGACACTCGACGGCGATGCCCACGGTCTCGAGAGCCGCGCAGGCCCGGTGTGTGTGCATCGGCGAGGTGACCACCGCGACGCGTCGCCACCCATGTGTGCGGGCCAGCGCCGCGAAGGCCAGCGCTTCGTCGCGCGTACTGTGCACGTCGCGCACCAATCGCAGGGACAGCTCGGGTGCCATCAGCGCCACGAGGGCGCGTTGATCGGCCTCGGACGACGCCGGTGGGTGACGATCTTCCTGGACGACCACCGACAGCGCGAGTTCGACAATCGCGCGCCGCTTCGCCAGTGACACCCCGGACAGTAAACGATCCAACGCCTGGCCAGTGATGCGTCCGTCATCGGTGAGTCCCCCCGACAACACCACCACCGCATCAACGGGCGCGGCCCCTTCGGCATCGGCGCGCACGAAGCGTGAAACCATCGGTCGCACGATCGGTGTGAACATCACCAGCATCAACCCGGCCACCAGCAGTCCGTTGGCCAGCCACAGCAGGGCACCCCATGCCGTCGGCCCCAGCAACGCGCCGCCGCCCAGCGCCAGTACGTGCAGCATCCAACGGGGCATGCCAAGCGTGCCCCACACCCCCAGCAGGTCGGCCACTGCCACGACGCCGACGGCCACTGTTGCCCCGCACAACCGCACCATCCAACCGGGGGCGCGAACACCGACTTCGGCGCCGCGCCCCCGCAGAAACACGTCCCGCCCCGTCATGCGGTCACTGCTTGTCCTGCGTGACGCGCGCGCCCGTGGGCGGTTGCTGGTATTTGTCAAACCAGCTGCGCAGGTACAGTTGCGTGCGCAGGAAATTGGACGGTGTGGAACTGGTGCCGTGCCACTCGTTGTTGAAGCGCACCATGGCGGTGGGCACCTTGCGAATCTTGAGCGCTTCGTAGAACTCCTCGGTCTGGCCGATGGGCGTGCGCAAATCGTTCACGCCGGTCATCAGCATGGTGGGCGTCTTCACGTTGCCCACGTACATCAGCGGCGACCGCTTGAGATGTTCGCTGGGATCTTCCCAGGGGAACTTGGCGAAGTTGTAGTACCAGCCGGCCCCATCGGTGTTGCCCACGAAACTGATCCAGTCAATCACCGGGCACAGCGATGCCGCCGCGGCAAATCGATCGGTGTGACCGACGGTCCATGCGGTGAGCACGCCGCCGCCCGAGCAGCCGTAGACGTACAGCCGGTTCGTGTCCACGTACCCGCGATTCACCACTGAATCGACCCCGGCCATGAGATCGTTGAAATCCTTGCCGGGATAGGCATTCTTGATGGCGTTGCCGAACGCCGAGCCGTAGCCAGTCGATCCGCGCGGATTCGTGTACAGCATCACGTAGCCATTCGACACGTGATCCTGCCGCGAGAAGTTGAATCCGACATTGTACATCGAGTGCGGACCACCGTGAATCTCGAGCATCAGTGGATACTTCTTCTTCGGATCGAAATCGGCCGGTTTCACAATCCATCCCTGCACCTTGTATCCATCCACCGAGGTGTACCAGATCTCCTCGGTGGTGGCCAACTGCTTGCCGGTCAGCACATCACCATTCACGTCCGTCAGTTGCTTGATGGCCGGCGTGCGCACGTCGAACGTCACGATGTCGTTGGGCTTCTGCGGACTCGTGGCCACCCCAACCGCCATGAAGTTGCGGTTGATGTCGCTGGTGCTGAGCACATGCGCCCCTTTGGTCACGGCGCGCACGTCACCCTTCACCGACGTGAAGTACAAGTTGCGTGACCCTTCATTCTCGGCGGTGAAGTAGATGCCGCTGCCATCGGGTGCCCAGATCATGCCGCTGGGCGAACGATCGAGCTTCTCGGTGAGGGCGTGCGAATTGCTCCCGTCGGCGTCCATCACATAGAGAATGGCATCCTTCCAGGTGGCGTCGGTGCTGTCGTACCCCGTGTAGGCAATCAACTTGCCATCGGGTGACGGCACCGGGTTATTGTCGGGCCCTTTGCGCCGCGTGAGCTGCGCAATCGTGCCGGTGTTCACGTCAACCTTGTAGATCTCCGATTCGCGCCACGCGTACTCCGAGTCCTTCGTGCGCAACGACGTGAATACGAAGCTCTTGCCATCCGGCATCCACGTCGTGCCGTTTGCCGCCCAATCACCCGACGTGACCTGGCGCGGCGTCCCACCGTCAGCCGCGACGGTGAACAGTTGACGCAGACCGTCTTCGAGGAATCCCTGGCGGTCGGCGCGGTATTTCACCTTGGTGACGACGCGCGGCGGCTCGGTCCATTTGGCGCCACGTGGTGCCGCCGGCATGGCGATGCGCCAGCTGTCCGTGCCGCGCACCAGCATGCCAAACGCAATCGTCTTGCCGTCGGGCGCCCACTCGATATCGGCGGGCGACTCGGTGAGACGCGTGATTTGGGTGGTGGCCCCTTCGGCATCCATGTACCGCACCCACAGCTGCGGGCCCCCCGGCTCACCCGGTGCGACGAAGGCGATGCGCGATCCGTCGGGTGCCCATTTGGCGTCGGCCCCCTTCACCAGAAACCGATTCTTCGTGCCGTCAGCGTTCATCAACCACACCGACGACTCGCGCTTGTCGTTCAGCTTGTCGATCCAGGTACGGGTGTACAGGATCTGCTTGCCATCGGGCGACAGGGCGGGATTGGCCACGTCCTCCCAGTCGAAATAGTCGGCGATGGTGAGTCGATTCGCCGCCGGCTGCGCGGGAACCTGCGCGAACGCCTGAGTCGACGCGAGTGACAGCGGTACGCCAATGAGTGCCGCGAACGCGCGGCGAAGGGCAGGGTGGTGCATGGAGGACCTCCGATGGGCGAGGGAGTTGCGGCCAGGCGAAGCTGGCGAAACCCGTGGTCCTCTATGCTGCGCCTTAGCGCAGCGTATCCGCAATAGCGAGCAGACTGTCGCGAAGCGTGAAACGGGATCCATCCACCAGCCGGCGGACGCCCTTCCACTGCTTGATGAGCGGGGACCGACCGGTCAGCGTGGTCTCGATCACCTGATGCTTGGAGGTGCTGGCATGCACCATCCGTCCATCGCCCACGTAAATGCCGATGTGCGAAATGGTCTTGCCCCGGCCAAACGTGAGCAGGTCACCCGGCTTGAGTGCCGCGAGATCACGGGGGATTTCCTGCCCCATTCTGGCCTGTTGACGCGCGGTGCGCGGCAGGATCACGTCGAGCGCGCTCATCACGTACTTCACCAGCCCGCTGCAATCGAGCGCACGATTGGGGTGGTGCCCCCAAGCTTGTAGCGCGTGCCGATTTGCCCGCGAGCCATGGCCACCACGCTGTCGCGCAATGCCGAGGCCGAGGCGCTGAAGGCGGCGAATGGCTTTTTCGAGTCAACCGTCTGTGCTTCGGCGCGCGACACCCCCGCGACAAGCGCGGCGGCGAGGCAGAGCGGCACGAAGTGACGGCGAGAAAGGGCCACGCGACAGGTCGGGTGCGGGTGGGCTGAACGTTGGGACCTCGAAACTACCTGCTTGACGATCGGACCGCCAGCGCGAGCGTCACGTGGGGGGCAAAGGGCGTACTGGAGAGCAGGAATGTGATGATAAGACGGGAGAATGGAGACGGGAGACGGGAGACGTCCGGGCTGCCGGGTCAGTGTCTCCCGTCTCCCGTCCACCGTCTCCCGTCTTAGATCACCTGATCCCGACCAGATCACCTGATCCCCAGCTGCTTATGCACCTGCACCGACAGCCGCCACCTCGGATGCGCCAGGCAATACGCCAGCGCTGCCTGCGTGTTCACGGCCAACTCCGGCCCGTCCATTGGCTGTAGCAGGAAATGGGTGAAGGCCAATCCCTCGAATCGCTCGGGTTGAGCGGCCTCCTGGGGGAACACCAGCTTGAGTTCGTCGCCCGCGGTGAGCATCATCGGCGCGTTCGCCTTGGGGCTCACGCAAATCCAGTCCAGTCCCGCCGGTGCCGGCTGCGTGCCGTTGGTCTCGACGGCAATCTCGAATCCCTGAGCGTGCAGCGCGTCGATGGCCGCCGCGTCCAATTGCAGGAGCGGTTCGCCGCCGGTGCACACCACGAAGGGGCGCACGTCGGCCGGCGCATCGGCTGGCCAGCGAGTCTTTACGAAGGCGGCGAGTGCTGCGGCCGTACCGAACTTGCCCCCATCCGGACCTACGCCAACAAAGTCCGTATCGCAAAACGTACACACGGCGGTCGCCCGATCGGCTTCGCGACCCGTCCACAGATTGCAGCCGGCGAATCGACAGAACACGGCGGGCCGTCCCGCGTGCATGCCTTCACCCTGCAGCGTGTAGAAGCACTCCTTCACCGTGTAGGTCACACGTCGCTCACCGACTCGCGTACGCGATAGGATCGCTGATGCCGTTGGCGGCGAATCCGCGCAGTCGCAACTGACACGCGTCGCAATGACCGCAGGCGGTGCCATCGGCGGCGGGATCGTAGCAACTGGTGGTGATTGCGTAATCCACTCCCAGCGACTGGCCAAGCGCGACGATATCGGCTTTGGTCAGATGCTGCAGCGGCGCGTGAATTTCCAGTCGTTGCGTGCCTTCCACCCCGGCACGTGTGGCGAGATTGGCCATGCGCGCGAAGGCCTCGATGTACTCGGGCCGGCAGTCGGGATAGCCCGAATAGTCAAGCGCATTCACCCCGATGAAGATGGCCGTCGCGCCCAACACTTCGGCCCACGCCAACGCGAATGAGAGGAAAATCGTGTTGCGCGCCGGCACATACGTCACCGGAATTTCGTGCGGCGTCAACGCACTGTCACGATCCTTGGGCACGTCCACATCACTGGTCAGCGCCGAGCCGCCCCACAGTCGCAGGTCGATATCCACCACCACATGCTGTGCCACGCCCTGCGCGGCCGCGACTCGGCGCGCCGCGTCAATTTCCCCGGCGTGGCGCTGACCATACCGAAAGGTCATCGCGTACGGGGTGTACCCGTCGCGCTTGGCGACGGCCAGGACCGTCGTCGAATCGAGACCGCCCGAGAGCAGCACCACCGCGGGCCGCGTGGCGGCAGTGGGCGGGTGATCGGATACAGGTCGGAAGGGTGCGGCAGGCGCAGGCATGGGCGAAAAGTAGCAACCCGATCCCCGTTGATGGGGCCTGACCGGTGTGCGACCTTCCACGGGTCGTCACCCGATTCCCTTATCTGTCCCGCATCGTATGAACTGGCTGTCCGACCCGAACGCCTGGATATCGCTGCTGACGTTGACGGTGCTCGAGGTCGTCCTCGGCATCGACAACATCATCTTCATTTCCATCCTGAGCAGCAAGCTGCCGTTGGCGCTGCAACCGCGTGCGCGCTCGCTGGGACTGGCCGGCGCCTTCGTCACCCGCGTGCTGCTGCTGTTGTCCATCACCTGGGTGATGCGACTGACCGAGCCGCTGTTCACCGTGGTCGGGCACGCGCTGTCGGGTCGTGATCTGATTCTGGTGATTGGCGGGCTGTTCCTGATCGGCAAGGCCACCACCGAAATCCACCACAAGCTGGAGGGTCCCGTCGAGGACCCGTCGGTCAAGGGCGGCGGACGCTCGCTGTGGGGAACGGTGGCCCAGATCATGGTGATCGACATCATTTTCTCGCTCGACTCGGTCATCACCGCCGTCGGAATGGCGAATGACGTCACGATCATGATTGCGGCGAATGTCGTGGCGTTGGGCGTGATGTTGTTTGCGGCCGGCACCATCAGCGGGTTCGTGGACAAGCATCCCACCATCAAGATGCTGGCGTTGGCGTTCCTCGTGCTCATCGGCACCAACCTGGTGGCCGAAGGACTTGGTCAGCACATCGCCAAGGGTTACACGTACATGGCGATGGCCTTCTCCGTCATCGTGGAAATGCTCAACATCCGGGCCCGGTCCAAGCAGGAGGTTGTGCAGCTGCGAGGCCCGCACCTGCCCGACGAACCGGCCTCGTGAACTCGCATCGCCCCTTTCACCAATTGAGGTAACAATGGACGGACATTCGTTGCACCTGATGATCAATCACTTCCCGGTGATCCTGTCGCTGCTGGGGCTTGCTGCGGCGTTTGTTGCCCTGGTCACGCGTCGTCGCGCGGTGCTGCTGTTCACACTCGCTACCCTCACCTTGTCTGGCGCGTCGGTCTACCCCGCATTCTGGACCGGTGGTGAAGCCGAGGAGCAACTCGAGGAGCGGTGGTATGTTGACCGGGCTCAGATTCACGAGCACGAGGAAGCGGCTGAAGCGGCCATGTGGATGGTGCTTGTCACCGGCGTTGTCGCGGCAGCCGCGTGGTGGTTGACGCTACGGACCATCCGCGAAGTGAAGCCGGGGCTGGGGATGTTGTCCGCTGTGCTGGTGCTCAGCCTGCTCAGCGCGACGGCCATGGCCAAGACCAGTTGGGAGGGCGGGTTCATTGCCATCAAGAACCCTGTCCTCACGAAAAGCGCACCACCGCCGGGCTACGTGGCACCGCCTGCGCCGACCCCTCGCTGACCGTCTGGGCGATCGTCCAATTCGATGCTGTGAACAGTGTCCTGAAATTGGGACACTCTTTCGGGTTGGACAATCTCCAGAGTGTGCAAAGCGTTGACTGACAAGTGGTTGCACAAGAACTGACATTCGGCGCATGATATGCAATTGATGGGGGCGTCCACCTACTGGAGGCTCCATGCGTTCGTTTGTCCGTCCTGTCGCTGTTGCTGCGACCTCGCTCATCCTCGCGTCAATCGCCAACGCGCAACCCGGCGTTGGTGCGTCGCTCACGCCCTATGCGGGCTACCTGATCACTGGCAACTGGTATGACGGTCCGATCGGGACCAACTTGTCTACCAGCAATTCGCCGATGCTGGGTGTGCAGGGATCCGTACCGCTGACGCGCGGCGTAGCCCTCGTTGGAAACCTGGCGTACGCCAGCGGTGATCTCCGGGTAGGGTTGCCGGTGCTTGGTGGTGTCAACATCGGGACGGCCAAGACCTGGTTGTACGACGCCGGACTCGAAGTGGGTGGCCTGGCCGGGAAGGGCACGGGGGTCGCGCCGTTCGTGCAGGGCGGCGTTGGTGGCATGACCAGCGATATCAAGAACACCCTGTTCAACGTACGTGCGTCCAACTTCGCGTACACGGCTGGCGTTGGCGTGGACGTGGGGCTGGCGAAGGGCTTCGCCGTGCGCGTTCAGGCCAAGGACTGGATTGGCAAGTTCAACTCCGAGGACGCTATCGGCTTCCGCGTGAACGGCAACCTGACACACAACTGGGCGCTGTCAGGCGGTGTCCGATTGGGCTTCTGAGCCCGCGGCCAGCGGTTAACTTCGAGTTCGGACGATGGTGACGTTTTCTCCGGAGATTGTCGGTGCCGAACTTTCAGTGGGATCGCTTGACGGGCAGCCGAACGCGGCTGTTGGCAGCACTCGTGACGGTACTGATTGCGTCGCCGCTGGCATCGCCGGCGGCGGCGCAGCAGAGCGTCCCTCCCAAGGACACGGCGGCGCCCCCCGCGCCTCGCACCGATCCACTGGCCGGTGATCGCGACAAACTGAACGCGACCTCGGCCAAGGCGCGCGCGCAACAGGATCAGTTCGAGCGGAATCATCGGTCGGGATTGCGCTTTTACAATGGCGGGGCCGACGCCAAGTGCGACGTCGACTTCGGCGGCAACCTGTGTTACTGGAACAACAACGGTGACGTGCCACCGCCCGAAGAACGCAACGATGCCAAGATCGAGCGCCTCGAATTATTGGTGGTGTTGAAGCAGGCGCAGCAGGCCGACCCCGCCGACGACTGGGTGAGTGGCATGCGCGTGCGCTACGCGCTGGAAGCAGGGCAGTTGGACACGGCGGCCATGGCCGCGACTGCGTGTGCCGGCACGGCCTGGTGGTGTGCCGCGCTGGAAGGGCTTGCCGCTCACAGCGACAATCGACATGAAGCGGCCGCCCGCGCATTTACGCGCGCACTGGATGCCATGCCGGCGGCACAGCGCTGCGAATGGACGGATCTCACCTGGTGGCTTGAGCCGTCTGAGCAAACGGTGTACAAGGCCATTCCCTGCGCCGATCGCGCGGCGGAAAACACCCGTATCTTTCGGTTGGCACAACCACTGTGGCTGCTGCCAGCCAACGACGTAGCCAACGAACTGTATTCGCGCTGGACCATCTCGCGTGTGCATTCGTTGGGGCGCATTCCCTACGAACTCACTTTTGGCCGCAATGTGCTGGAGTCGCAGGTGCGGTACGGTTGGCCCACGGCCTGGTCCATTCAGAACGGCGGCGTGGCCGATCCGCGCCCGCCAAGTGTGATTGGGCATGAACCCACGCCCAGTTACGATTTCATGCCGACGCCGGCCGCGCTGGCGAAGCCCGTGGGTGCGACCAACGCCGACTGGAATTTCAAGCGGTCCAAGGCGCGCATGCGCTACAGCCCGCGATTCGGCACGGGATATGGCGCCTTGCCGCATCAGTTCGCGCGCTTCCGTCGCGGTGATTCGACGCTGGTGGCCGGTGGCTACCGCATGGTGCGCGAACTGGAAATGGGGCGCGCGCCGTATACGGCCGCCCTGACGTTTGACGGCTTCAACGGCCGCGCGCCGCGTCAGGTGCGCAAGGACAGCGCTACCGCGGCTGGCGCCTTGTTGTTGAGCATGGGCACCACGCCCATGCTGGCCAGCCTTGAAGTGCTGGCCCCGGTAGGTCGCAAAGCGGCTCGTGCGCGCGAAACGGTGCAACCGCTGCCGGCCGGCGCGCGCCTGTCGGACTATCTGGTGCTGGTGCGCGGCGATCCATCGGCCGCGCCGTCGCTTGAACGCAGTGCCACCACCGCCTACGGCTCGTTGGAAATCGAGGGCGGCACGACCATCGGGTTGTACTGGGAGATCTATCGACAGGCCACCGTGTCGGCGCCTCTGTCCATCTCACTCAAGGCCACGCGCATCGGGGCGAGCTTCATGCAGAAGCTGGGCTCGTCCATTGGACTTTCAAAAGCGGTGACGCCGGTGTCGATTCGCTTCGCCGATAATGGTCGGGCTGACGGCGCGTTTGGCCGGAGTCTGACGCTGAATTTCCCGCAGGTACCCAACGGGGAATATCAGCTAACGCTGGTGGTGGCTGGGGGAGGGATGACGGACAGTACGACGCAGCGGATACGGGTGAAGAACGGGAAGTAGGCCTAGCGTCCGCCCTTCACAACGATCATCCCCACCGGGCTGCCGTAGTCATCATTGCCGATGGGCAGGTTGGGCGGCGCAATCCACTTGCCGCCATCGGCGCGCACGGTGATGCGATGGACGCCGGGTGCGAGCTTGAGCGCCGCGCGCCACTTGCCGTCACGACCGCGCGTCATCTGCGTCACCATCCACTGGGTCGCGTCACCCATCAGCTCCACCGATTCGGCCTTGGGTGCGTCGATCAACAGCACGATACGTAGCGTGTCTCGATCGGTCGCGTTCGACGCATCGTCGGCCTTCGCCATGCTGATGGTCGCCGAATCGACGGAACCGATGGTGTGCGTCTCAAACGAGAGAATGCCACCGGGCGTGTCATCAGCCCGGCCAAACCACGGCAGGCCGGCCAGTCGCACACCAAGCGCCACGACTGGCGCAAATTTGCGATTGCGACCAGACCCCAGGTCGTCGCGCAACGCGGTCGATCCCACCGACGCGGAATTCGTTGCCGCCGCACCCACCACGGACAACCAGGCCGTCACAGGTTGCACAATGGCAATGGACGCGATGGTCGGTGCCACCCGTGGCTTGGGGGCGAGTGCGTCACTGGAGATGGTCGTCGCCACCGGTGACGTCATCGACACCAACCACGTGGTGGGTCCCGTGTTGAATCCCAATGACGCAATGCCGGTGGCGATATCGCGTCGCTGCAGTGACCGCGTCGAGCGTGTCGAAACCAGACGTCCCGACAACGGCATCTGCATGGGCAGCGACGTGTTGGTCTCGTCGATGGTGAGTGTTTGCGTGGTGACGCGTGACGCGCGCTCCACCGAGAAACCCACGGAGAATTCCACGCCGGACAGTCGTGACATCACGCCGGCTTCGGCGCGCTGGATGGCGCCGATGTCCACGCGACGCGAAACAGTGGTATCCACCCGCGCGGCGGCGTCGAGGCCGGTGCCGAACGCCGGGGTGAGGCCCAACGTCTGACCGGGAAGGCCGCCGTTGACATTCACGTACCCGTAGCTGACGGCACTCCACACCTGCGCACCAGTGAATCGCGCGCGCGCGCGCAGCGCAATCATCCCTTCCGCCGCGCCACTGGCTCCCACCGCGTCTCGCGCCCGCACGTCACCGTTGGCGATGGCACTGAAGCGGACGTTGCCAAGTCGACCCAACGGTTGCGTGGCACCCATCCACACTTCGCTGCGCTGCGTGATGCCGGAGCCGCCTTCGACTGATGAGGCAAGCCCGAGCACCGAAAACGTGGGCGCCGATGTGGCGGGACCAATTGCCGATGCCGGTGCCACCGGTGCCTCACCACCGCGCTGCGCCAGGAGTGCCGAGGGCATGACGGTCAACAGCGAGATCAGGCTGACCGCGTTCGGCACCAATATGCGCGGCACTACGCGTCCAAAACTCACTGGAGAGCGTTTCGCCAAAGAGCGGCGGTACGACGCGCGAACAACACGGCGAGCGATCGTCACGGGCTTGGTGGGCGGATCGGTTTGCGATCCGGCGCTGCGGGCGCAGACGACGGGTTGGAACCAGGGACCGTGCCCTTAAGGTAGCGATTGAGGGCGTCGACAGCCATCCCCGGCCCGCGCAGCGAGTTCTTGGCCACCGTCTCCCGCAGTCCGTTGAGCGCTTCGTCGGACGATGGCATTCGCGTGATGGCCGTGACCGCGTCCCGCGCCGCGTTGATCGGCACTCCCCGCTGCTTGATGTCGGTCAGCACCATCAGCGGCACGGTCACCGATCCCACGGGTCTGGCGGCCCGCACCGCAGCCAGCGAGGCCACATCAATCCCGGCGCGCAACGCTGTCGCGCCAGCGTCCAGCTCGGCTACGGGCGCGGTGGGTCCCAGTACTTCCATGGCCTGCGCCAGCGCGGCGGCATGGGCTCGTACCACCCGCATGATCTCGGCACCGCTCTTCTTCCGGGCCGAACCCTCCAGCGCCCGATTGATCAGGGGGCCGGTGGGAATACCCTGCTCGACGGCACTGTCTAGAAAAGAACGCAGACTCAGTGCCGTGAGGCTGTCAAAACGGGTGGCGTCAAACTGCACTTGTTGCGCACTGGCCTGTGCTGCCTGGATGTCGAAGCCGTCACGCACCGATACCGGTGACGGTGGCGGGAGCATACCCGATGCCGCCACCAGCTGTCCGGCCAGTGCGAGGGTGAACAACGGAGCGGACATCACTTGGGCAGGCCTTCAACCATGACCGCGTTGGCGGGTCCGTAGCCTTCATCGGGCACCTGCGGTGCCATGGGATCGACCACCCAGCGCGCGCCGTCCACCACAAACGCATACACGTGGCGGCCCGGCGACATGGGCACGTTCACCGACCACGAGCCGTCACGTTGACGACGGGCCATCGGTGTCGCGCGTTCGTCCCAGCCATTGAAATCGCCGACGATGGCCACCGCACGGGCGGCCGTTGGCAGTTGCAGGTCGAAGCGAACAGCATTGCTGCTGAGCGGGGTAACCGATCCCTGAAGCGCAGCGGCGGTGCTATTCACAAACGCGGAATCCGCCTCGCGCGCTGTTTCGGTTCCACGCCACGGTCTCATGGTGGCGGTCACCAGTACGGCGGCCGCTGCCGCACCCCACCACCAGCGCGCACGCGGGATGCCGAACGCCGAGCGAGACCGGTGATGCATGGCCTCCGCCAGCACGGTGCGCGCGCAGCGTTCGGCGTGCACGGCGTCGGTGGCGGGTGTGGCTTTGTACAGCGCCGCAATGCGCGCGGCGATGTCCGCGTCCTCCCCATCGGTCGATGGGAACGGCAGGATGTGGCGCTCAGTCATGTTCCGGGCCGAGTATCGCGCGGAGGCGTTCGACGCCTCGCTTGACGCGCATTTTGAGGGCGGATTCGCCGATGCCGGTCATGGCAGACATCTCCGTGTATTCCAGGCCTTCGGCGTACTTGAGGAGCAACGCTTCCCGTTGGCTGGCATCGAGCTGCGCGAGCGCGCGCGAGAGCGCCACGTCCTCAACGCCGGGCGCGAGTGTCGACAGGGGAGCAGCGGCCCGTTCAATGGCCACCTCGTCCTGCACAAAGCGACGCGCGCGTCGTCCACGTGAGGTGAGAGCGTTGCGGCACTGATTGGTCAGGATGCGAAAGAGCCAGCCGCGAAACTGATCGCGTTCGTCATAGCGGGCGATCGCGAGGTACGCGCGCAAGAACGACTCCTGAACCACGTCTTCCGCATCGGCCCGTTCTCCTAGCATGTGGTACGCGAAGCGCCAGCACGCGTCATAGTAGCGTGAAACCAGAGCGCCGAATGCGTCCGGGTCCCCGGCGCGGGTCCGAGCTATCAGCTCCGCGTCATTCATCAAGAGGACAACACTTGAGGGGGGACGGGCGTCACCGGCTGGTCCCGTTCACGGGACAGGGACCCGTCAGGCACTCATGGTGGCGTACACCGACATCACGAAGACGGCGACCGCCAGTGCCACCCCGATCTTGTTGATCCCCCCAACCCGTTCCAGCCAGGGGAGCTCCTCGGTCTTGGGCAACCCCTGCGCCAAGGCAATGCGCACCGCCGCCTGAGCCCGTCTGAACAGCAGCCAATTGCCAATGCCGCCGGAGGCGATGAACACCGAGACGCCCACCCCGATCTGGGTCAGCATCAAGCCGCGATTCTCCGGTTTCTGCAGCTCGGTCATGGTCATCTGGGTGTCCGACCCCGTGAGGAGGCGAAAGGCCAGCCCGGGAAAGAGCATGAAGCTGAAGGCCGCCAGATAGAGCTTGCGGTACAGCAGCCACCCCGACGTGAACAGCGCGGCGCTCCAGTTCCAGGTGGGTACAAAGGACGGGTCCTTGAAGAACGGCTCGAACTTCCGCGCGTACGTGGGCCATTTCGCACCGATGAACGCCATCATGCGTTCGTCCGTGAGCGGGTTGGCCGCATCCTGCTGGCGGCGTGCCCAGGCGGGAAGACTCGGGTCGGGCGAGTTGTTGGTCTGCCCGGTATCGGGCGACGTGTCGGATCGGGGATCGGTCATGCGGAAGCGGCGCGTGGCGCCGGTTGCTGTTGGGTAAGGCAGTGGAGCGTGCCGAGTCCCCAAACGAGGTCGACGGCGTGGATGCCGACCACCTGATGGTGCGGCATCAGGTCGGCGATGATGTTGAGGGCGAGGCGATCGTTCACATCGTTGAAGGTGGGTACTATCACAACCCCGTTGGCGATGTAGAAGTTCGCGTAACTGGCGGGCAACCGCGTGCCATCCATCATTACGGCTCGCGGAAAGGGTAGTGTCACCACGCGCAACGGCGTGCCGCGCGCGTCGCGAGCACCCCGCAATCGATGCAGGTTGTCCAGCGAACGGGCGTGATTGTCGTCGGACGGGTCCGGCTCGTGCGCGAGGACCACCACGCCCGGCGCGACAAATCGCGCGATGTCGTCGATGTGTCCGTGCGTGTCATCACCCACGCAGCCGTCGCCCAACCAGATGGTGTGCGTGATCCCCAAGTATTCGGCGAACGCCTGCTCGTAGTCGGCGCGCGTGAAGCCGGGGTTGCGCACCTGGACATCGCTCAGCAGCCACTCTTCAGTCACCAGCATGGTGCCGAGGCCATCGGTCTCAATGCCGCCACCCTCAAGAATGAGCGGTTGGCGCGTGTCATGACGGCTGGCCTGCAGGCGCGGCAATCCGGTGATGCGCTGGACGGCGGCGGGAATGAGCGCGTCCTGCGCGTAGTTGTCGTACTTGGCCCACGCATTGAAGCCCCAGTGCACCAACGACACGGATCCATCCGCGCGATGCACACCGGTGGGGCCTGAATCACGCAGCCACACGCGGTCGGAGGGCTGCAGATGCAGTCGATACGTGACGGCGTCGACATCGTGCAGCGAAAGTGCCTCGCGCGCGGCTTCACGAACGGTTTCGTTGTGACAAAAAATCTCCACGCGTTCGTGCCGCGCGAGCGCGCGCACAATCTCGGTGTACACCCACGGGATGGGTGCCAGCTTGCCCGGCCAATCTGGCTCGTGATGCGGCCACGAAATCCAGGTGGCGTCGTGCGGCTCCCATTCGGCCGGCATGCGGACCATGGGCGACGTGGACAAATCGCTCACGAACCGCCCAGCCAACGCTGGGTGATGGGGCCGTACGCGTCCACGCGACGATCGCGCAGGAACGGCCAGTTGCGGCGCGTCTCCTCAATGAGCGACAGGTCGCAGCGTGCGGTGAGAATGGCGGGATCGGTGCCGGCCTCGACGAGGTAGCGTCCGAAGGGATCGCAGACAAACGACTGCCCGAAGAACTCAAGACCGTCGGTGCCTGCCTCGGCTTCAAAGCCCACCCGATTGGCGGCGGCGACAAACACGCCGTTGGCGATGGCGTGCGCGCGCTGCGCCGTGCGCCACGCGTCGACCTGCGCGGTGCCGAACGCGGCCTTTTCGGCGGGATGCCAGCCAATGGCCGTGGGATAGAACAGAATCTGCGCCCCCAGCAGCGACGTGATGCGGGCGGCTTCGGGATACCATTGATCCCAGCAGATGAGCACGCCGATGTCGGCAAACTTCGTGCGCCACACACGGAATCCGCTGGTGCCGGGATGCGTGTCGCCACGCTGATCGGGCGCTACGTCACCGGGCGCGAAGTAGTACTTCTCCTCGAACAGCGGATCATGCGGAATGTGCATCTTGCGATACGTGCCCAGGATTGCGCCGTCGGCATCGATGACGGTGGCCGAATTGCGATAAAGCCCTGGCGCCTGCTTCTCGTAGTACGGCACGACGATGACCACGCCCAACTGCTTCGCCATGGCCTGCATGGTGGTGACCACCAGCCCATCAACAGGTTCAGCGATGTCGAACCGATCGGGGCGGATGATCTTGCAGAAGTAGGGCGCGTTGAAGAGCTCCTGCAGGCAGATAATCTGCGCGCCCTGCGCGGCGGCCTCGCGCACGCGGTGCACGGCGCGCGCCAGATTGGCAGCGAGGTCGTTGGTGGCCGTGTCCTGGATGAGACCGACCGTGACCGCATTGGTGGATGACATGATGAAAGGTCATCTGAAGTGGCGGGGTTTACAAGGTTTTAAGACGGGAGAATGGAGACGGTAGACGGGAGACGCCGGGTCCGATGGTCGGCTCCTGTCTCCCGTCTCCATTCTCCCGTCTCCCGTCTTTCATCACCGATCTCGCGACACCACCTTTCGTACAGATCGACCTGGCGCATCGAACAGTGGCGTCAGATACGCCACCAGCAGGCGCTTGAGTTCGTCCAGCAACGGCTTCTTCTCGGCCGCCGCGGCGCGACTGCGGCGGGCCAGCACGGCCTGCCCCACCGAGGCGCTGATGAGCGCGGCGCGACGGCGATCTTTGGCGGGCAACGCGGGATTGCGGGCGGCGAACAGCACGTCCAGACGGTCGACGAACGAGTCGAACAGCTGGGCGCGCAAGCGCACCGGGGCCGAGCGCGTATCGTCGGCTGGCCCTTCGTTGGTGGCGAACACACGGCGGAATGCCGGATTGCGATCGTGAAATTCGGCGAGTGGACGGACGATGCGATCGATGAGTCGCTCCAGCGCCATACCATGCGGGTCCATGGGAAACGCGCGCTCGTGGATGGCGCGCATTTCATCCGCGTAGCGCAAGGCGAGCGCGGCCAGCACCGCGTCGCGATTGGGGAAGAACTGATACAGGGACCCCTTCGCGGTGCGTGCCTTGAGCGCGATGGCCTCGGCCGTAGCAGCGGCGATGCCGGATTCAGCGATGACCTCGGCCGCGGCGTCGAGCAGCAGCTCCACACGCTTCTGTCCGCGCGATTGCCGAGGGCGTTTGCGGTACGCGTCGTCCGAGTCGGGTGCCACCGCGGCCGATGCGTGCGCCGAGTCGGAGGGACTTGCCGCCGCGACTGGCAGGGCGCGGGGACGTGGTCGGGCGCGTTTCTCGGTCATGCGGCGGATGAGCGCGGGTGGCATAGGTACGGCGGCTTCATCGAGAGTCAACTACCACGGCCACCACGTCCATCACATTGGTGCCGGTAGGGCCCGTGCGCAGCAGGTCGCCCGCGGCATCCAGCGAAAACCACGACCGCCCTGTTACCAGGTCGCGATCGGGACGACGTCTCCCCCGTCGCCGCGCATTGAGTGGCGTTCCACAATCGACAATCGCGCCGGCCGCATCGGTTGGTCCATCGCGACCGTCGGTGCCGGCGGCCAGCAGGGTAATGCGCCAGGCAAAATCGTCGACATCGCGCGCGCGTTCCTCAAGGCGCATGGCGGCGGACAGGGCCAACGCCTGCATGCGTCCACCTTTCATGGGTTCGTCGGGTGTGCCATCGGCTTCGTCTTCGGTCAGCGCGCGATCGACCATCTGACGCAAGTGCACCACCGGTTCGCCACCGGTAACCCACACCGCGCGTTCGTGTCGCGGCAGTGTGGCGGCCATGTGCAATGCGCGACGGGCAATGGCCTCACCCAGTTCGGCCGCGTCGCCTTCCAGCGGCATGTCTTCAATGGTGACGTGTTGCGCCCCTGCCGTGCGTGCCGCGTTGGCCAGCGACTCGACGGCGTCACGATTTCGCGCCACGTACTGGTACGACACCGCGGCAAACGCGGGATGATTCACGGGCGGCACCAATGGCGGCGCATCGCCGCCTTGCACGCCCAGGAATTGCGCCATGTCACGTTCGAGACTGCTGCGCAGGTCGTGCGCGTCCACCAGCGCGAAAAACGTCGTGTCGTCGAGCGGTTCGGGCGAGCAGGGGCCCGAGCCAATCACTTCGGGCGCGTCGCCAATGACATCGGAAATGGCGAACACCGCAATGTGCGCCGCGCCGCGTGCGTGCAGCGCCACGGCCAGTCGACCGGCCCCCCAGCGCAAGACGCGTCGACGAATCGCGTTCATCTCGTGAATCGCGAGTCCCGATTCCAGCAGTGTCTGGGCGAGGTTGGCGATGTGGGCCTGGGCACGTCCCGCATCTCCCACGCGCTGCGAGAGGGCGGCCGTCGGTGCGGCGGCCAGTGATGTGGTGCCGCCCGACACCAGCACGAACACCACGTCGTTGGGCTCGACGTTGCGCACGGCATCATCGATGGCGTCGGCGGCGTTGAGCGACGCGGGGCCGGGCACGGGGTGATCGCCGATATGGACTTCGACAGCCCAGGGGAGCGTGCCGCGCGGTCCCAGCTCACTGATGGCCGGCTGGTGCGACGTGACGACGACGCCGGAGGTGATGGAGATGTCGCGCTCGAACAGGGCATCGGCCGCACCCGCCGTCATGGCGGAGGCGGCTTTACCGAGGGCGATGACGTGCAGGCGGGTGCCGGACGCGATCGCGGTGGGATGCACTGCCATCCACGCGCGCACCGCATCACGGGTGCGGGGAAACGGGGCCGCGCCCTCGACCGCCGCTTTGTAGAGCGCGGTGGCGAAGGCGCGGGATGGCGAGGCATGAGTCGGATCGGGCATGCCGCGAAAGCTGCAACACTGGTGGTCGGGCGTCGACCCGCGTGTGCGGACTTCTTTACCTACTTCCCGTCGCTCGCAAGCGCTATCGCCTTGCCAAGTTCACCGTAGGCATCGTCCGACATCTGCCGGAAGGGCGTCGCGATGTAGGTAATCTTGCCAGATGGATCGATGACGTAGAGGTGCCGCTTATGCCACAGGATGCTGCTGGCACCGTAGGCTTTGCCGACCGCCTTGTTGCCATCGGCCGCAAAGTGAAACGGGAAATGGTCGTCCTGTGCCCATTTGGTGAGCGAACTCTCGTTGTCGGTGCTGACGCCCAGCAGCATCACCTTCTTTCCACCCTGAAAGAGGTCGGCATACTGGTCGCGATACGCTTCCATCTGAGTGGTGCAGCCCGATGTTCGCGCTTTGGGAAAGAAGGCCAGCACAACGGTTTCTCCGCGGTGCTCGGATAGTCGGAACGGTTTGGTGTCGGTGCCGGCCGCCGTGACCGTGGTGACGGTGAAGTCGGGCGCGAGGTCTCCTACCTTGAGCGCCTGCGCCACGGCGAGTGCCGGTACGCAGGCGACCAACTGGAGGGCGACTCGCACCCTCGATGTGATGGACACGATTGCTTCGCGCAACTGCGCGCTATTTCGCGTTGCCGGCCTGTGCGATGGCGGTGCCCAGCGTGGAGTACGCGTCGGCGGACATCTGCAGGAACGGCGTGTTGATGTAGGCGATCTTGCCCTTGGGGTCGATCACGTACAGATGGCGCTTGTGTCCGCGACCCGGCGCGTTGTTGGCGCCGTACGCGGTGCCCACGGCGGCATCCACGTCGGAGCCAAAGCGGAACGGGAACTTGGCATCCTGTGCCCACGAGATGAGCGCGGTGTCGGAATCGATGCTGACGCCAATGAGCGAGACCTTCTTGCCGCCCATGAACACCTGCGCATACTGGTCGCGATAGGCTTCCATCTGTGTGGTGCAGCCGCTGGTGCGGGCCTTGGGGAAGAAGGCCAGCACGACCGTTTCACCGCGGTGTTCGGAGAGCTTGAACTTCCTGGACTCCACACCCGCCGACGTGACCGTGGTGACCGTGAAGTCAGGCGCCATGTCGCCAACCTTGAGTGCGTTGGCCGCAGGTGCAGCCGGAGCGGCCTGCGCGCCCGCCGTGGCGAGGGCGATGGCGGACAACGCGACGAGCGTGGACACGGCAGCAAGCGGCTTTCGCACGATACGTGTGAAAACGGACATGAACGGCTCCTCAGTGGCACGGGTGGTGAACGTGACGACCGCCGGACGCAGGTGCGGGGCGGCTACCCAATAACGATAACGTCGGGCAAAGCGTTCCGCCGCTGTCGCTGCAGTGGGACGGATAAGTGACTGCGGGAGGGGACAGATGATGCGCCCGCCAACCTGTAGGTGGTGGTACACCGAGAGATAGAGAATGGCACGGCTCGTGCTTAGTTGGACTCCTGGCGGCGTGCGCCGCACACGTGCCTTGCGCTTTCGCACGGCCCATTCGGAGGATTCATGACACTCATTCGTTCGCGACTTGCCTTGCTGGCATTCCCTGTCGGTCTGGTCACACTGTCGGCGTGTGATCGCAACGCCGGCCGAACCGATGACCTGCTGCGCGCCGACCTGGCGGCGGCCGCGCAGGCGCCGTCGTTGCGGCAGCAGTATGCGAGCCCGCAGGAACTGGGATATCCACCGGGAACGGCGCCCGGGTACGCTCCGGCGTACGGGGCGCCGCAATATGCGTATCCGCCGCAGGCCGTGTACGCGCCACCGCCGCGCGTGGTGTATCGCGACGCGCCCACGCGGGTGGTGTATCGCACGCGACCGGCTTCGCCGTCGGCGGGGGCGTCGTCGGCCGGGTCTGGTGCGGGTGACGTGGGTGACGGTGGGGGTGCAGGGACCTCCGCACCCACCTCGGAGCGCAATTCGACGCGTGGTGCGGTGATTGGTGCGGCGACCGGAACGGCGGTGGGGATTCTCACGTCGCGCGACAAGGTAAAGGGCGGCGCGGTGGGCGCGGTGGCCGGTGCCGTGCTGGGCGGCGTGATTGGCTCGCAGATTTATACGAGGCCGCGCAAGCCATAGCGGTCTGCGAAGCCTGTCGGGCTTACGGCGCGATCACGCGCAGTGCGTTCGGCAGGCTCCGGATGCGTACCGTGCGACTGCTGGCGTGATGCGGTTCGCCATCGGCCTGGAAATGCAATGCGTCGAGCGATGTCAGGGTGAATTCAGCGGCGCGCGCGGTGCTCACCGCGTGGTGTGTGATGTGGGCGCCACGGGGGGCGCGGGCGAAGAGCATGGCCCGGGTGGCAGCGGGTGCATTTGCAATCCCTATCACATCGAGCATACCGTTGTTCAGTAGCGCGTCTGGTGCGATACGAAAGGCGCCCCCGAACCACTGGCCATTCGCAAAGACCACCGTCAGCCAGTCGCGCGATGCGCCGTGATGCAGGGCACTGACACTGGCGGAGAATCCGCGATAACGAAAGAGCTGTTGCAGTGCGGTGACTACATACAGTGTGGTGCCGCGCAGCATGCGCGGTCGGCGACGCGGATCTTTGGTGCGCTGCAGCACATCGACATCAAAGCCAAACCCGGCGGCGTTCACAAACGGCACGCCGTCAATTTCGGCGGCGTCAATGAGGCGCGAGGTGCCGCTGGCAATGAGACGGGCCATGGCCAGATAGTCGTGCGCGGGAATGTGCAGCGACTTGGCAAAATCATTGCCCGTGCCGGCGGCGAAGATGGCCAGCGGGGTATGCGAGTGCGTGGCAATGAGTCCGCGAGCGGCGTGGGTGACGGAGCCGTCGCCGCCCAGGACCACCAGCGCTTTCGCATTCGCGTGCACGGCTTCGGTGGCCAGGCGGGTTTCGTCGCGCGGGCGCGTGGATTCGACGACTTTGACGGGTCCGATGGTGCGGAGGGCGGCGTACGCGCGATCTGTTTGATGCCGTGCGCGACCGTTGCCGGCGGCCGGGTTGACCAGCAGGTGGATGGGGCCGGAGAGGTGTGCAGCAGCGAGGGCGGGCATGGGGGGAAGTTAGCGCGCGGGGCCGGCTGCCGTGCGAATCTGCCGCTTGACGTCGATGCTGACCAGCGTACAATCTTGCGCGTCGATATTGGAAATGACTTCCACGTTGAGGCGCACGCAAATGGCCTATCAGTTCGCAACCCTGGTGTGGGAATGCTTTGCCGGGGAGGATCACGCGGAGATCCACCTGCAGGTACTCGCAGTACTCGAGGCGAACGGCATTGCGGTGCTTGACACGCCCATGGGAATCGACACCGGAGCGCCGGATACCAGCCTGGTGGTCTTTCGGTTCACCACCGGCGCGCAGCTGACCGCGATTGCCAGCGACCTCGACCAACTCCCGCTGTCGTTTGTGTTCACGACATCGCCGGTGGGCAACACCAAGGCGTACTCGCGCGACGTGGACGGCGGCGCGCTTTCAAAGGTGACGGGATGAACGGCCGTCTGCTGTTTGCCGCGGTGCTGGTGGTGCTGGGCGCCGAGCGGGTGGATGCGCAATTGTCGCCCGTGGGGGATAAGCAGTCCAACATGTTTCAGGAGTCGTCGACGATTGCGTTCGGGACGCCGACGGGGAAGCGTCTCCTGTTCGAGGCGCGACCGGCGCTGCACTTGTACGCACTCAATCAGTTTGGCGATCAGGTGTGGCAGAAAACCGGTACACGTGACTCGAAGGGATGGCTCCCGAAACGCGTCGCCATGGCCACGGGCTTTTCGTTCCTGCCCGAGATGCGCATGTCCACCGATCGGTCCAGTCCGGTGCGAACGCCGTCCTATCGCATAAGGGCAACACATCAGGTGTTGTGGATGCAGAGGAATCCAATCGCTGACAATCTCAAGTACACGGTGCAGGGGTTCAAGCTGACGGCGTTCGGTCACTACTCCAATGGGCAGTCGGGATGTCGACTGCGCGGCTTTGCCTATGCGGCGGCCGCCAACGGTGACTCGGTGTGCGCGGTGTCCAACGCCACCGTCGCGGCGCGTCGTGAGGTCAACATCGACAACGGCGACTTCTCGACCAGCTACTTCGCGCTCGCGTTCGACCGGCGGACCGGACGAATCCGTGACGTCACGGGTCCGATGATGTCGTCGCGTGAGTGGGGGGCGGAGTATCAGGTCCATCCCCTCGGACTCCAACCCGGCGGAACGGATCGCGATCAGGCGACGGCGTACGGCACGCACGAGGTGGTTGGCCGATACGCGCAGGAGAGCCGGCATGCGGTCAATCGTCGTGCGGCCGGTGTGTTTCGCTGGTCGGTGATGGGCGTGTTGCGATTCGGACCGGACGCCACGCCGCTGCAACGTGTGGAAACGGAGGTGTCGTACTTATTTGACCACCTCGCGACGTTCGGCTTTTTCGTGCGGCATCATGCGGGGTTCGACTACTACAACATCCGGTACTTCGACCGGAAGCCATTCGTGTCGGTGGGGTTCAAGTTCGATCCGGGGCGGCTGGATCTGGTGGCGACTGACGTTCGCTGACGGCAGATGGGCATTTGTCGGAACACCGGTGCGCACATTCACAAGACTGCAGAGGAGGGGACGAACATGATTCCAAAGAACACCATCTGTCTCTGGTTCAACAACGACGCCCACGAAGCCGCGCGCTTCTACGCCGCCACGTTTCCGGATAGCACGGTGACCGCGGTGCACACGGCACCCAGTGACTACCCGGGCGGCAAGCAAGGCGATGAACTGACGGTGGAATTCACCGTGCTGGGCATTCCCTGCCTTGGTCTCAACGGTGGGCCCGTGTTCCCGCACAGTGAGGCGTTTTCCTTCCAGATTGCCACCGACAATCAGGAAGAAACGGACCGATACTGGAACGCCATCGTGGACAATGGCGGCACGGAAAGTTCGTGCGGGTGGTGCAAGGACCGTTGGGGTCTCAACTGGCAGATTACGCCGCGCGTGCTGATCGAGGCGATGGCGGCGGGCGGCGCCGAGGCCAAGCGGGCGTTCGATGCGATGATGCCAATGAAGAAGATTGACGTCGCAACTATCGAGGCTGCGCGACGACGGGAGTAGCGAGTCCTCACTGACCCGGGGTGGCGATAATTGTCGAGGCCGAGGCGACGAGGCGGGCCCGGGAGAGGCTAGTCGTCGGCCGCGATCACGAAGACGGTCCTGAACACCGCTTTGCCCCTCACCCGACCGAGATTCCATTCATACCATCGTCCCTCGGTCATCTCTCGCCGTGGCGCGTAACGCTTCTGCACCGCACGGCGGAGTTCGGAACGCATTGGCTCCGGCAGCAAAGGAAGTCTCTCGGCGATGGCAGGAATGGCATCAGGCGACAGTTCATTGGCGAGGTAGGCCACATCGAGCTTCCCCGACGTCGCGAAACGGTCGATGTTGCGTTTCGCGATCCACGCCTCGTGGTTCCAGTAGCTGAGCGCCACGAACAACAGCATCGCCACCGAGGCGGCACGACGGAAGAGTCGGCCCGCATCGAGTTCACCCGCCACTTCGACTGAAAGCCAGAGGAGACCGCCGGCAACCGCCGTCATGTAGGCCTGGGCATACAGCCGCGCGGTGGTGTATCCGTAGGCGGCTTCGTACAGCAGCACGCGACGAAAGGCCGACCCGAGCAGCAGCAGCACTGCCGTGATGAGCGCAAAGGTGAGCATGCGCAGGAACCGTTCGCGCGTACCGTGCTGGCCGTAACGCTCCGAAACAATAATGAGCACGACAGTCGCCGATGCGACGACGGTTCCGAGCCACGTCGGCGAAGCGTTCCCGGGTGTTGGCGTCGAGTCGTGGTGCGCTTCTCGTGACGCGTATCCGTACGCACCGACCACGAGTCCGAGCAGCGCTGTGAAAAACACCACGCGCGGCACGACGTCCCAGTTCAAGAGGGTGAAGACCCCGTCTCGCCACGACGCGAAGGTGGGATCCGCTTCGGCGAGCAGCAGGGCGAAGACGATGAGAATCGGCGTCGTGATAGCGAGGCCGCGCACCCGTGCCCGCGCGCGCGGTGACTGAATGAGTTCGGTGGCCTCGATGGCGCGGCGAATGGCGTGCGCCAATGCGCTGGCGAATGCCAGGAGCGGCGCCGTCACCGCAAACTGTGCGGAAATGCGATGGACTGACGGATTGGCGGCCAGTCGCATCTGCATCGCCAGCAACACGATGACCGAACCGCAGATCAGGACGTGCAGTACTGGACTGGCGGTGACGGCCGCCGCGCCGGCAATGACGGTGGCGGCGGCGCCGGTGAGCACCACGGTCCCCCCACCGACGCCCCGTTGCCGGGCCAGGGCGGCAAGCCCCGCCGCCGCCGCGCCGGTCCAAAGCAACCAATTGATGCCGGGCAAGGCGTCGAACATCACCCAGGTGCCGAAGGCGGCCACAGCCGCCGCCGCTGTCCAGAGGAGCGTCAGGCCTCCCTCCACTACGCCCGGGACCGGGCCTGAGACGTCGCGCTCGGAGTGCATGACAGGGAGTATCTGGCCGGAGACTCGTATTGTCAAGTACTTGGTAACGCAAAGTATCTTTGACGGAGACGGATCCGCGAAGCAGCTTCTCTGCCATGTCGATCGTGCTGGGTATCGTAGCCACGCTTGCGGCGCTCCTCACCCTGGCCGTGGGTGCGACGGTCTTCCAACTCCGCGCCAGCGACGCGGCCGGCAATGGGCTGGCGCACGCCTTCCTGGCCATCAGCGTGGTGGCGTTGTGGACATTGCTGGCCCTTGCGCTCGTGCTCACGGCGCTTCAGAAGCAACGCGTCGCGCCGCCGTGGGCATCGATCAACGCCTCCGCACTGCTGCTGTTCGCGCTTGCCGTGGCGGGGCAGGCGGCGTGTCTGGCACAACTGACCGGCCGCCAGGACGACGGATGGTTTCGCCTGGTGCTGCAGATGGCCGTGATCGCTCCACCTATTGCCGCCCTCACGCATATTGCGTGGCGCGCCTTCGGCGCACCGGTGCCAATCCGCATCGCGACCGTCGGTGTTGGCATCCTGATCGGAGGTCTCAGCGTGGTGTCACTGCTGGGTTGGCTGCGTCCCAAGCCGGCGCCGCGGGACATCGACGTGCACGCGCTCGCCTATCCGGCACTCCTTGTTCGTGGCACGTCAAAAATCGAGATCATCGACCAACCGCGTGACTTGACGTCGATGAACAGCAACTACGTGGTAAATCGCCCCAGCGATCCGCTGGTGATCGATTCGCATTTCGCCATCTTTGCGGTGCGCGACCTGAAGCTTGCCAAGAGCGCTTTGGGCATGCTGGTTCGCGGGCAGGGCGTTGAGCCGGTGACGTTCCGACTGGTTCCGTACCAGCCGTCGGGCACGTCGCAAAGCGTCCGCTCGCTGGTGCTTGCGGTCACCTCCCTGAGTCCCGATCCCGACAAGGATGCGGCAATGCGCCGGGATATTGCCACGGCCGAATCGCTGGACGAGATCCTGGCGATTCTCTCACGGGACTGACCAGCCGCGACCTTGCACGCGGCGCGTCATCCGTCATCCGTTGGCGTCATCGACAAACGGGAATGTCGTCAACACGTCCACCTGCTCGGCAGCACACCGTGACGTCCAGCCCGGATTCAGTCTGCCGAGCAGCGCGAGTTGCTGGGTGAACATCGCGCGACGAAAGTCCTCTCCGGGCTTCCGCCGCGGCCGAGCGAGGTCTGCCGCCATCGACCATGTCACGTCGCGAAAAATGCGATACAGCAATTCGTCCACCGACGTCGTGGAGAATCGTTCGAACTCGGCGCCGCGCTCAGCGCGCACGAAGTGGTAGGTGTCGTCCTTGATCTCGATGTGCGGCAGTCCATTTCCGGCGGAATGCTGAAACGTTGGCAGCAGATGTGCGGGCGCCTCGATGCGCTGCGCGAGCGGCACCATGCGGCTGCGCAGCGGCGAGAATTGATCGGGCGGAGGATCGGCCCATCGCGACGCGTCGGACATCCGCTGCTCTTCCTGGCCGCGCCGGCGGGCGTCGATATCCGGTGGCCCGTCGCCCGCCGCACGACGGCGCCAAACGCTGCGCGTTCCCACCATGAGGACCAGCACGAGCAGGCCGATTGCTGTGCGGTAGCTCGTGTCGCCGATTGGCGAGCCGGGCGTGCGCGTCACGCGGTACCCGGTGCCGATCACAACGACGAACGCAGCGGCGACGCCAGCGGCGGCGAGGATGAAGCCTGCATGGCGCTTGGCGAGCCGATGGAGTCTGTCGATCACGGGGGAGGTGTCGTCCTGCGGTTCTTGGGTCAGCTGATTCGCGAGCGGAAAGGATCTCCCCGGCGCGATGGGCGCAAGGATCCTGCCGTGCGCCATTGCTATTGGCCGGGTACCGCCACACACTGCACGCATGATTCGAAAGTCGGCTCATGTTGATCCGCCGACTCAGGCGCCACCAGCCATCATGCAGTCGCTCGCGGTCCTGGAAACCAAACTCTACAGCCCGAAATGGCGCCCGGGTCTCGTCTCACGAACGAGGCTGATCGAGCGCATTCGTCAGGGCACGGATCTCCAGCTCACGCTCGTGTCGGCACCGGCCGGCTTTGGCAAGACGACGCTGCTGGCCGAATGGCTGGCCCAAAGATCGGACAGCGATGCACCAGTCGGATGGGTGTCGCTGGACCGCAGCGAGAACGAGCCCGCGCTGTTCTGGGCCTATGTCATTCGCGCCCTACAGAAGGTCTGGCCCGGCGTGGGAGCCGAGGCACTGGTGATGCTGCAGTCGCCGTTGCAGGCGCCGACGGCGTCGGTGCTGACGTCCCTGATCAATGAGATCATCGGGATTGACCGCGACTTCATTCTGATACTGGACGACTATCATGTCATCGAGGCCCCGGCGGTCCACATCGGCGTGACGTTTCTCCTGGACCACTTGCCGCCCCGGATGCACGTCGTCATCGCCAGTCGTTCCGAGCCGATGCTGCCTCTGGCCCGCTTGCGGGCGAGAGGACAGGTGACGGAACTGCGGGCCGCCGATTTGCGATTCCGGCCGGACGAAGCGTCGGCGTTTCTGAATCAGGTGATGGCGCTGGACCTGTCGGCCACAGACGTGTCAACACTGGAGACGCGCACCGAAGGCTGGATAGCGGGGCTCAAGCTGGCGGCGCTTTCGCTGCAGAACCACGGAGATGTCCAGCAGTTCGTTCAGGCATTCTCCGGAGACAATCGGTACATCGCGGACTACCTCATTCAGGAAGTATTGCGCGCGCAGCCCCTAGCCATCCGGCGCTTCCTTCTTGAAACCGCGATCCTTGATCGGCTGACCGGTCCGCTGTGCGACGCCGTCACCGCGGAACACGGCTCGCAGACGTTGCTTGAGCATCTGGAGAAGAGCAACCTGTTCGTCGTGCCGCTGGATGATACGCTCGAGTGCTATCGCTATCATCATCTCTTTGCCGAAGTGCTTCGTGCGCATTCCATCAGGGAGCACGCCGATCAGGTGCGCCTGTTGCACAGTCGGGCCAGCACCTGGTTCGAGCGAAACGGTTCACTGGCCGACGCGCTGCACCATGCCGTGGCCGCTGACGACGCAGAACGCGTGGCTCGACTGCTGGAGATGAAGTGGCCGGCGATGGACCGGAGCTATCAAGCCGGCCGATGGCTTGAGCGGGCGAAGACGCTATCCGACGCCGTGGTTCGGGACCGACCCGTATTGAGTATGGGGTATGCCATGGCCCTGTTGAATGTCGGCGAGCTGGAATCGGTGGAGGCGCGACTGGACGACGTCGAACGGTGGTTGCGCGTTGCCGAGGACGGTGAGCGCCCGGATACCCACACGGGCCGGATGGTGATTGTCGACGAGCAGCGGTGGCGCTCCCTGCCGATCGATCTGGCCACGGCACGTGTGTACCTGGCTCAAGCGCTCGGCGAGACGTCTGGAACTGCGGAGCATGCGCGACGACTGCTGCAGCTGATGCCGGAGGGAGACCTCGCGGGGCGCGCCACAGGGAATGCGCTTCTCGGACTTGCCCAGTGGGCCAACGGAGAACTCGAGGACGCGCACGAAACGTTCTCCGCCGCGCTCGCCGGCATGCGCGCGGCGGGAAATATCCTTGATGAAATTCGCGGGATATTTGTGCTTGCCGACATCAGAGTGGATCAGGGTCGCCTGCATGATGCGAAACACACCTACGAGCAGGGGCTGCTGCTGGCACAGGGCGCCGTGCACACGGCGGTACCGCAAACCGACGAACTGTATCTCGGGCTGAGCGAGCTGTACTGGGAACGCGGCGAGGTTGACACGGCTGCCCGCTTCCTGCAGACGATCACGGAGTCGGAGGGGCGCACCGACTATGCCGGCAATCGTCAGCGCTGGTGCGTCTGCATGGCGCGCGTGGCGGAGGCTCGCGGGGCGGCGAGCGTCGCGCTCGACCTGCTTGCGGAAGCGGAGAGCGTCGATGTCAGAAGTCCGGTGCCACGACTGCGACCCATTCCGGCGATGCGGGCGCGCATCTGGATTGCCCAGGGCAGGCTGGCCGAGGCCATGGGTTGGGCGAAGGGGATGTCGGTGCATGATGACCTGCACTTCATGCGCGAGTTCGAGCACATCACGCTGGCCAGGCTGCTCGTCGCGCGGTATGTCGCCGAGAAGGGCCACAGCACGATTCAGGACGCGTTGACACTCCTGGAGCGCCTGATGATTGCGGCATCACGCGGGGGAAGGAAGGGAAGCGTTATCGAGATCCTGGTGCTCGAGGCGCTGGCGCATCAGGCGATGTCCAACGTCCGTGCCGCCCTCGATCCGCTTGAGCGCGCGCTGGTCTTGGGTGAGTCTGAGGGGTATCTCCGACTGTTCGTGGATGAAGGCGACCCGATGCGCGATCTCCTGCGGCACGCGGCGGCGCGTGGCGTGGCCGGCGAATACACCCGGCAGGTATTGCGCGCCTTTGACGAGCCCGTGGTGCCTGCCCCCACGCCATTTGCTTCCACGGCTCGTCCTGTCGCCGCTACCGACCGACTGGTTCAGAATCTCACGGCGCGCGAGCTCGAGATCCTGCGTCTTCTTGCCGTGGGGCTACGGAACCTGGAGATCGCCGAGCAGCTCGCCATCAGCACCGCGACCGTGAAGCGGCATGTCGCCAATGCCTATGCCAAACTGGACGTGAGTCATCGGACCCAGGCCCTCCTGCGCGCGCAGGCCCTGAACCTGCTGTAGACCGGCCCTCGTCTACACCTCAGGAAATCCTCGCCTCTACACCTTTTGGTCGAGGCGACGCCCTTCCAGTTCCCGCACACTCCCTTGCAGGCACACGGCGCGATTCTGAAACAGATCGCGATTGGTGTGACCGCCCGGTTGTCGGTCCATTCGGGATCCGATACCGCTCACTGCCAGGAACTGGAGATCTCTCATGTCGATTCGCTCATTGCTTGCCGTTGTGGCCCTTAGCTCCACCCTCGGCGCGGTCCGTGCCCTGTCCGCGCAAGCCACCGACAGTTCGGCCGCACTGTCCACCCCAAGCCAGAAGAGGTGGGAGTTTCTGATGACGTCCGGAGCAGTCGTTCCCACGGGCGTTCAGCGGAACACCATCAAGACCGGCCAGCTGAGTGCCGCACAACTCACCTACCTCGTGCGGCCAATGCTCGCGCTCAACGCGACACTCGGCTGGGCGCGCACACGCGATATTGCATCCAGCGGTGACCCGAAGCTTGACGTCTTTACCTATGACGTGGGCGCCGAACTCCGCGCCAATCGCTGGAATGATGGTCACGCCGTGACGTTCCGTCCATTCGCCGGCGTTGGCGCGGGTGCGCGCAGCTACAACTATCGCCAGTTGGATGTGGACGGGACGCACAACGCCGCCGCCTATGGTAGCATGGGTGGTGAGATTGGTGTCCGGCGCGTGCGACTGCGCATCGAAGCGCGTGACTACGTCAGCAACTTCAAGCCACTCGTGGGCAGCGGTGTGTCGGACACGCGCAATGACGTGACGGTGATGGGTGGACTCCGCATCATGACACGCTGATCATGCGCACCGCGAGTTCCTCACGGCGGGCCGACTGGCTTGTTCCTGCGGGGCTGATCCTGTTGAGCGTCGTGCCGGCTCTTGCCGGCGCGGCGCGGCTCGCCTCTGTCGTGGGTGGCGCGGCGACCACCGCGGAGAATGCGCGGTTCTTCGCGGCGCCGTTTTCGGTAGTGCTGCACCTCCTCTCGGTCATTCCGTTCAGCATTCTCGGTGCGCTGCAGTTCTCACCGGCATTACGGCGGCGTTATCGCGGCTGGCACCGCACGGCCGGCAAGTATCTGGTGGCGTTCGGGCTGCTGGCGGCGTTGACGGGGTTGTGGATGACCCAGACCTATCCTTGGCCGGCCGGTGATGGCGAAGGGCTGTATATCATGCGCTTGCTGTTCGGTTCGGCGATGGCGGTTTCGATTGTGCTTGGCGTCGATGCTGTTCGACGCCGGGACTTCACATCACACGGCGAGTGGATGATGCGCGGCTATGCCATTGGGATGGGGGCTGGCACACAAGTGCTGACTCACCTTCCATGGTTCATCTTTGTGGGCACGCCAAGCGAGTTCCCCAGAACGGTGCTGATGGGAGCCGGTTGGGTGATCAATCTGGCCGTAGCCGAGTGGGTCATCCAACAGAAGCGTCGGAGGCAGAGGCAGACCGTCCACCCTACGTCACCCTGCTGACGCTCCGTTGCTCACCCCTCCGGCCCCTCATCCCTCCCACACCTCAGCAAAGAGGCCAAGACGCGCTGGACACACCGCACTTAGTCGAGTCGGCGGCGAAGTCGCAAATACGTGCTGTCCGATTGCAGGGCCAGCATCATCTGGGCACTGAGCGATTCCACGCTGGCGGAGACCGTTGACGTGAGCGGGCGCGTGGTGAGTTCGTTGGCTCCGGCCACTCCGGCCTGCATGCGGATGCTGTCACTGTCCTGACTGAGCGTGAGCACAATCCGCACGTCCGCGCGCACCAACCGCCCCAGCGCGCGGGCATCGGTCGCGTTGAGATTGATCAGCGTGGGGTAGCCCGAGGCACGCAGGAAATCCTCAATTTTCTGTTGCGGAATAACCGTCATTGCCGTGCCGCTGGTGTCGGCGCGAATGCGGCTGCGAACGGATTCCGCCATGCGCACGCCGACACGGTCGAAATAGGTGAGCACGAGCACCCTTGGGTTTCGGGCTTGCGTGACCGACGGTGCTGTCGATTGTGCGGAGCCCGGCGACGGCGGCGTTTGCGCGGCGTGCGGCGCTGGCAGCATGAGCGTTGCGGCGCCGATCAGTACGCTGGCCAGTGATCTGCTGACGGTTTTCACGAGCCACCTCGGCGGCGTTGGCCGCATTGAAGAAGGTCAGTCCGCCGTCCCCAACCCGAGGCGGCGGCATGCCAGTGCTTTGCTGCGTCTCGGGCGTCAACATGATGGCGCTCGACTGGCGGCGGCGCAAATCCGCCCGTAGAATCGTGGACCTGCAATCGCGCCCGCGCGAGCGCTGCGGCGACGTTGCCGGAACACCACCCCGTGAGGTAGACGCTGTGAATCGTCCGCAACTTGTGGTTCGGCTCGCTGCGCTCGGCATGACGATCGGGCTAGGGCTCGCGGTGCCGGCGTGCGGGCCGGGTGGCGGGCCGGCGCCCGACCCGTGCGTGATTGAAACCGTCGCCATGCAAGGGGCCCCACTGCAGATGACCGTAGGGGGGAGCACGGCAACGCTTTCGGCGTCAGAGACGCACACAGGACCCTGTACCAGTACCGAGTTGAAGCCTACCTGGTCGTCCTCCTCGCCTTCGCAGATTTCGCTAACGAGCAGTTCTGGCAGTGCGACCCTCACGGCGGTGGCACCGACGCTTCCCGGTATTCCGGTGACGATCACCGTGAGTGTGGGTGCCAAATCGGATTCGAAGGGAATTACCGTCGCGGCCGCGCCTGCCGCCGCCTTGGTGATCAATCCCGCCAATCCCTCGCTCGCCGCAAATTCCAAACGGCAGCTCCTTGCGGAGTTCCGTGACGCCAATGGACTCGTGACCACCGGCAATCAGGCGTTGGTCAACTGGTCTGTGCCGTTGCAGCAGTCACTGATAACGATCAGTGGGTCCGGGGAGTTGACGGCAGCGAGTGCCACAGGAAGTACCACAGTGACGTCGACATACACCGGCGTCACGCCCAGCATTGCGGCCACCACGAACGTGACGGTCACGCCTTCCTTGGCACCAGCGGCGTCAATTACCGTGACGTCGTCATCGCCAACGCTCATCGGAGTCGGCGGTACCGTACTGTTGACCGCGTTGGTGAAAGATGGACAAGGCAACACTCTTACCGGGCGCGGTGTCACCTGGCAAAGCCTGTCACCGGCCATTGCCGACGTGGACAATACCGGAAAAGTCACTGGAAAAGCCGTCGGCGGGCCTGTCACTATTCGTGCGAGCACTCTTGAGAACCCTCCGATATCCGGCGATGCCACCGTAAGCGTGGAAGCGTGCCCCAGAGGCTTCGTGCTCTCGGACGATTTCGCGACGGACTTGGGCGCCGGATGGACCACGGCTGTTGTCGTCGACAATCCAACGGGCTCGAATCACACGCAGACGGTGGCGTTCCAGCCCACGGGCGGAAGCACAGCCGGCTATCGGCGAATGGAGCACAGCTTGATCGGGCAGGGGACGATGTGGGTGTACCATCGTCGCGAAGTCGAGTACGATCCGAGTGTGGTTGGCAATGCCATCGCCGCCATCAACTATTCGGAAGACCAGATCTCTTTTCCGTCGCCAACCCTGGTCCGCAGCATAGGCTGGGGACTGTTCCTTGAGCAGGGCGGCAACCGCTACACCAAGTCCGTGGGTACGGCCGCGTTTAACGGCAACACCTGGGGCGTTGGCAGCATCCTGAACATTACGGCGGCGGCGTTTTCCGGAGGCCCCGGGGCCCCCCCGCTCAATTTCGGACCGACGGGCGGCAAGATCAAATTCGGGTACTATCGCGCGAACACCAGCACGTCAGGCAGCTACACATCGTCCCACGGTATCGACAACTGGCGGGTGGAGGTGTGTCGACAGTAAGCGGCGAGCGCACAGATGAACTGGCCGGCAGCAACCGCTCGTCAGGATTCACTTCGCAACGACCCGAGCAATGCGTCCAACGTCTTCACCACCGCGCTGACCTCGCGATCCGGCAACGCGCTGGTCCACGACATCACCTCGGCATGATCGCCGGAATTCCGTTGCTGCCAGAGTTGTGTGTGGCGCGCCGTGAGCCGCAGGCGACGCACGCGGGCGTCTGACCTGTCTGCCACGATCTCGATGAAGCCCTTCCGCGCCAGGGCCGTCGCGATCTGCTTGAGATTCTGATGGCTCATGGAGAGGCGCGCGGCAAACCCCGTCAACGTTGGCGGCTCGGGTTCGCCCTGCAGCACCTGCAGCAGCATCGCCTGCTGCGTGGTCAAACCGCTCTCGGCGAGCAGCCGGTCCATGCGCGTGCGCAGTTCGTGCGCGTTGGCGAGGAGCAGCCGAAACAGCAGCACCCGACGGGCATCGGGAGTGAGCGGACTGGGAAGCCCGAGGACAATGGTACGCTGGCGTCTGGACATAGGTAATATGTTACCTTAATATAGTCAGTTCCTTCCCGTGGGCACCAGCCGTGGAGCGACCGTGATCGCGCTATTTCCTCATTGCGGGTTCCTATCGGAAACATCGCGCATGCTGGCCATTGCCACCGCGCTACAGGCGCGCGGCGAGCGCGTGTGCATTGCCACGCACGGCGGACCGTATACGCAGGTGCTGGACAACGCCGGAATTCCGTATACGCTGCTGACCCCCGCGATGGATGCGGCACGCTGCACGGAGTATCTGCAGGGCATCATCAGCCTGGGAAAACCCGGCGCACGGTTGCAGTCCGCTGACGAACTGCGCGAGAGCGTGCGCAGTGAAGTGACGTTTCTGAGGGAACACGGCGCCACGATGGCGGTGATCGGCTTCACGCTGAGCCTGTACCTGTCGTCACGCGTGGCCGGCATACCCCTCGCCACATCGCACGGCGGGTCGTATGTGCCACCAGTGTTGGAGCGTGGATTGGCGCCAATTCCCACCCAGGCGGCGGTGCCGGCACTGGACTGGCTGCCGAAATTCCTGCTGCGCTGGATGGCCAACAACGGGGCGCCTCGCATGCGGCAGCCGGTTGCCTTTCTCAACGAAGTCGCCGCCGAGTTGGGTGTGGAACCAGTGCCGAGTCTGGCGGCGCTGATGCTTGGCGATCTCACATTGGTGACAGACGTACCTGAAGTGCTGGGCATTCCGACCAACGAAATGCAGGCGTGGCGACCCAACGATTGCGCCGGCTACAGGTCGGGAACTCGGCTTCAGTACACTGGTCCACTCCACGCACAGCTCGACGTGCCCGTGCCGACGGCGGTACAGCCCTATCTCGACGGCAGTCGTCCCACCGCCTACGTGGCGCTCAGTTCCTCAACGCCCGCGTTCATCCGGCGCGTCGTTGCCGGAGTGCGCGCCGCCGGACTGCGGGTAATTGTCGGCGCCACCATTCACGACCTCGCCAACCTCGCGGACGACGACGTCATCGTGAGTGGGGTGCTGCCGAGCCATGCCATCATGCCCCATGTCGATCTGGCGGCATTATGGGTGGGCAAGGCAGTGTGCAAACGGCCATGTGCAGCGGCACGCCATTCATGGCATTCCCGCTGCACCCCGAGCAGGAGTTGAACGTCGGGCTGGGGGTGCGACATGGCATGGCACTGGGCATTGGCCCGCGTCACATGACCGAGGCGCGGGTGGCCGCCGCCGCGCGTCGCCTGACAGGCGACCCGTCGTTTCGCATGGCCGCGAAGCGCGTGCAGGCACTGTACGCCGGTATTGACGGCCCGGCCTGCGCGGCCAAGGCCATCGTCGACTATCTGGCCACCACTCACGACTGATGAGCACTTCACCGAGCAGCGCCCGCGTCGGATCCGACAAGTTCTTCCTCATTTCCTCATTGATCCTGCTGGCCGGGGTGCTCATCGGCTTCGCGCCCACGTTCTATCTGCGCGAGCAGTTCGAGGGGGCGCCGTTGCCGTGGTGGCTGATTGTGCACGGCAGTGTGCTGACGGCCTGGTATGTCCTGCTCCCGCTGCAGGCGTCGCTTATTGTGAGCGGTCGGCGAGGCTGGCACAAACGACTGGGATGGTTCACTGCCGTAGTGGCTTTGCTGGTGGTAGTTACCGCGCCAATGGTGGTGTGGCAGTCGGTACCGCGAGGCCTTGCCGCTGGACTGAGCGAGATGGAAGTCGGCTTCCTGGTGCTGGTGAATCTCCAGCGCATTCCATTCTTTGCGGCGGTGGTTTCGCTGGCGTTGTGGCATCGGCGCAGTCCGCAAACCCACAAGCGCCTGATGCTGCTGGCCAGTCTCAGCAACTTCGCCGCGGCCAGCTCACGCGTGGGGCATCTGGTGGGCGTGCATCCCCTGGTCAGTGCCGTGGTGTACACAGTCGCCTTCGGTTTGGCGATGACCCTGTACGACCGCCGGTCACTTGGGCGTGTTCATCCGGTGACGAAGTGGGGGATGTTGGCGCTGGTTCTCATTCTGACGATCGCCATTGCGCTCATGTTTGGCGGCGTGTCCGGTCCGCTTATCAAGGCGATGCGGTAGGACGCGTCGACAGCGAACGGAGCGATTCGGTTCAGGCCGGTTCTTCGGAATTCCCGAGAGGCGGACGATAGGGTGTCGACTCCACGGTTGGGGTTCGCTGAGCACGGAGCGGTGAGCAGAAAAAGGGGTGAGCAGCAGAAGCGTTGAGCGTTGAGGGGCCAGCCGGCGAGGGCAGGATTGGTTCTCCCCTCGCCGGCTGGCCCTCAAACGCTCGACGCTTCAGTTGCTCACCCCTCCGGCCCCTCTGCGCTCTACCCTCAACCGGCAGGACCCGGTCGCGGTGCACCGAACACGCGCGTACCTAGCGGGCCACCAAACTCCGCAACACGTACGGCAGAATCCCGCCGTGCCTGTAGTACTGCATCTCTTCCGGCGTATCAATCCGGCAGCGCGCGCTGAACGTTGTCGTGCTGCCATCGGCCGCCGTAGCCGTCACCGTCATCGTGGCCCTTGGCGTCAACGACTCGTCCATGCCGGCAATGTCATACGTCTCAAAGCCGGTCAGTCCCAGCGTCTGCCGTGTCTCGCCGTTGGCAAACTCCAGCGGCAACACTCCCATGCCCACCAGGTTCGAGCGATGAATGCGTTCGAAGCTTTCGGCAATCACCGCGCGCACACCCAGCAACATCGTGCCTTTGGCGGCCCAATCACGTGACGAACCAGTGCCGTATTCCTTGCCGGCAATGATGATCTGCGCCGTGCCCGCCGCCTGACGCGCCATGGCCACGTCGTACAATGCGGTGGGTTCCGCGCCCGGCGCGGCGGCGGTCCACCAGCCTTCCTTGCCACCCACCAGTTCGTTCTTGAGGCGGATGTTGGCGAACGTGCCGCGCATCATGATTTCATGATTGCCACGACGCGCGCCGTAGGAATTGAAGTCCTTCTTGTCCACGCCCAGTGACTTGAGCCACAAGCCAGCGGGTGAAGCCGCTGCAATGGAACCTGCCGGCGAGATGTGATCGGTGGTGATGGAATCGCCGAACATGCCCAGCACCCTGGCGCCACTGATGGCGCGGATACCTGGCGGGGTCATGGTCATGCCGTCGAAATACGGCGGGTTCTTTACATACGTGGAGTTGTTGTTCCAGGCGTATTGGTTGCCGACGGGCGATTCGATGGCCTGCCAATGCTCGTCACCGTCAAACGCATGCGCATACTGTGTGGTGAACTGCTCGCGCTTGACCGCGGACAGAATGGTGTCTTCCATTTCCTGCGCCGACGGCCAGATGTCGCGCAGGAACACCGGACCGTCGGTGCCGACGCCAAGCGGTTCGGTGGCCATGTCAATGTCCATGCGACCGGCCAGTGCATACGCCACCACCAGCGGCGGCGAGGCGAGGTAGTTGAAGCGCGTTTGCGGATTCACGCGCCCTTCGAAGTTGCGGTTGCCCGACAGCACGGCGGCTACATTCAGCTTGCCGCTGTCAATGGCCTCGCTGATGACCGGCGGCAGCGGGCCCGAGTTGCCGATGCAGGTGGTGCAGCCGTAGCCCACCACATTGAAGCCGAGTGTGTTGAGCGACTCCATGAGGCCGGCTTTGTGGAAGTAATCGGTGGCCACTTTCGATCCGGGTGCCAGCGACGTCTTCACCCACGGCTTGGTGGAGAGTCCCTTGGCGACGGCGTTTCTGGCCAGCAGCCCGGCGGCCAGCATGACGCTGGGGTTGGAGGTGTTCGTGCACGACGTGATCGCGGCGATCACCACGTGACCATGCTGCAGGTTGAAGCTCTGGCCCTTGTGCTCGCATCGCACACCACCGTTGGAGTCCACCGGACCGCCTTCGGCCACCATGGTCGCGGCCGGACTGCCTGCTGGCGCGGCGGCGGCCGCCGCCTGCGTGGCCAACTGCGCCGCCAACGCCTCGCGATACATCGCCTTGCTCTGCGACAACGGCACGCGATCCTGCGGACGCTTGGGACCGGCGAGACTGGGCACCACCGTGCTCAAGTCCAGGTCCAAGGTGTCGGTGAACACCGGATCGGGTGTGGCATCGGTGCGGAACAGTCCCTGCGCCTTGCAGTACGCTTCCACCAGCGCCACCTGTTCGTCGCTGCGGCCCGACAGATGCAGATACTTGAGTGTTTCGGCGTCCACCGGAAAGAATCCCATCGTGGCACCATACTCCGGCGCCATGTTGGCGATGGTGGCGCGATCGGCCAGGGCGAGTGACGACAGCCCAGGTCCGTAGAACTCCACGAACTTGCCGACGACCTTTTTCTTGCGCAGCATCTCGGTGCAGGTGAGCACCAGGTCGGTGGCGGTGGCCCCGGCCGGCAACTTGCCATGCAGACGAAATCCAATCACGTCGGGGATCAGCATGCTCACCGGCTGGCCGAGCATGGCGGCTTCCGCTTCAATACCGCCAACCCCCCACCCCAACACGCCAAGACCGTTGATCATCGTGGTGTGCGAGTCGGTGCCCACCAGCGAATCGCAATACGCCAGCGTGTCCGCGCCATCGGCCGTGGTGAATACCACCTGGCCCAGATATTCGAGATTCACCTGATGGCAAATGCCGGTGCCGGGTGGCACCACACGGAAGTTGCGAAGCGCGGTCTGCCCCCATTTGAGGAACTCGTAGCGCTCGTTGTTGCGGTCGAACTCCAATTCCGTGTTGAGCAGCAGCGAGGCCTCGGTGCCGTATTCATCCACCTGCACCGAGTGGTCAATCACCAGGTCCACGGGCTGCAGCGGGTTGATGCGCGTGGGGTCGCCGCCGAGTGCCACCATGGCGTCGCGCATGGCGGCGAGATCAACCACGCACGGGACACCGGTGAAATCCTGCAGCAGCACGCGTGCCGTGCGAAAGGCGATTTCCTTGTCCACCGGCGCTTTCACATTCCAGCGAGCCAGTGACGCCACGTCGTCGCGCTTGACAAAGGCACCGTCTTCGCCGCGCAGCAGGTTTTCCAGCAGCACACGCAACGAGAAGGGCAGGGTGGGCGCGGTGCTTCCGGGAAGCGCGTCCAGCGCACTCAGTCGGAAGTACGCGTACTGACGGTCGCCCACGACCAACGTGGAGCGGCTGCTGAACGAATTGGGATGCGACATGATTGAGATTGGTCCTGCGTGCGCCGGCCCCATGGGAGGTCGCACGCGTTCTGGACGGAGCCACTCATCGCGCCGCGGAGCCCGCTAGCTGCGGACTCCCGGTACCGACGAGGCTAACTGCAATATCGGCTGCGGGACGCCGTCCCGCCACTTGTCCGTCGCCGGTACGGCCTGAATGGCGTCCACCGGACAGCACTGGACGAAGGCCCCGTCCGCCGGCGACCACTCGTGACGGCGTTGCAACGGATACGCCTTCTGCTCGGCGTCCAACGCCATCACGTCGGGGGCACGCGTCACGCACAATGCGCAGCCGGTACACAGCGCGCGTTCCACGACAATCTCCACTTCGCGACGGGGATAGATCCCGCCGGGCGACCGGAGCATCGCATCCAGATCGCGCAGCGCATCGCGGGTGGCGGTGTAGCCTACCTCCAGCAGTTCCTCGATGTGCGAAAAGCTGAACCAGCCGATATGTGATACCTTGGGGCGAACCAGCAGCAGCGGCGGCGACTTCCATCGCTCCAGCGCGTGCTGCTGTTGTTCGTGCATCATCATGGTGGCCGCGCGCATGAAGATCGAGGCAAACCCCTGCGCCGCGACGCCGGAGGCCGCCGGGACGTCGGCAATCCCCACGTCTACGGCAATCAGCGCATCGACGCCTTGGGCGGCGATGGCCACCGGAAGGTTGTCGGTGGTGCCCCCGTCGATGCAGGTGCGTCCGTCCACCACGCCGGGGGGGAAGAAGCCCGGCAGGGCGCACGACGCGTAGATAGCGTCACGCACCCGGACGTTGTTGAGCCCGGGGCGCCCGAAAACCACCGGCACGCCGCGGTCGATATCAACCGCCGTTACAAGGAGCGGGACATCGAGATCCTTGAAGGTCCCGTCAGCCACCAGTTCGTCGCACAGCGTGCGCAGCGGTGCCTCCAGATAAATGGAGCGCGACAGCATGCGTTCCATCAGCATGCCGAAATGATTGATGCGAAACAGATCGCGCCGACGGAAGCGCAAGGCGCGTTCAGTCATCTGCGCCACCGGCATTCCAGAGGCCGCCGCCGCAGCGATCATGGCTCCGATGCTCGTGCCAGCGTACAGCGCGGGGCGAATCCCGGCTTCTTCCAGCGCGCGGAGCGCGCCGATGTGCGCCATTCCCTTGAGCGCGCCGCCGCCCAACACCAGTCCGATGCGCGGGCCGGGCGCTACCGGGCCGATCGCCGGACGCGAACGGGGCGTCCGGCTCAAGCGTCCGCCAGGACAGAGCTCAATCGGCCATTCATGCTGAGGTCATCTGGTGCTGTAGATTGCCAGCCATGCGAATCCTGCTTGTAGAGGACGACGACACGCTTCGGGACAGCGCAACGGCGTACCTGCGGAGTGCAGGGTTCGCGGTTGATGCGGCGCCAACGGGGAAGATGGCGCGCGCACTCGCTGGCGTCAGCCCCTATGACGCGGTCGTTCTGGACATTCGGTTGCCGGACGATGACGGGTTCGCCCTGTGCACCGCGCTCCGCACTCGGCGACCCGCCCCCCGAATCCTCATGGCGACCGCACGTGATGCCGTCGAGGACCGCATCGCCGGGCTTGATCTGGGTGCCGACGACTATCTGGTGAAACCCTATGCGCTGGGCGAGTTGGTGGCGCGACTGCGGGCACTGCTGCGACGCCCGAACGCGGACGCCGAGACGGTGTTGCGCGTGGCCGATCTGGTGCTCGATCCGGCGACACGCACGGCGCATCGCGGCACCCGCCCGATTCCGCTGACCACCAAGGAATACGCCGTGCTGGAGGTGTTGATGCGCGCCAACGGCCGCGTGCTGAGCCGATCGTACATCAGCGAACACGCCTGGGATGACAATTACGATGCCTTGAGCAACGTGATCGATGTGTACGTGGCGCGCCTGCGACGCAAGATCGATCCGGACGGCGAGACGCCGCTGCTCGAAACCATCCGTGGAGCCGGCTATCGCATGGCGCCTCTGCGAGTCGACGAATGAGCGTCGAGGCGGCGCACGCGGATCGGCATCTCCCGCGTATTCGGTTGCGCGTCACCATGATGTATGCCTCGACGCTCCTGGTGGTACTGTTGGCGATGGCGGTCGTCTTGCGGTTGGCCATGCGCGATGCGCTGCGTCGCGAACTGGACAACTCCGCCCATGCGTCGGCGGCCTTGGTCAGTCAGTTCTTTCGCGTGGAGATCGCGGAGTACCAGACGATCGAAGCGACACTGACGCATATCGCGGGCGAGTTGGCCTTCGAAGACCGCGTCATGCACATTCGACGTCCCGACGGCGCGGAGTTCACGGTGGTCGGGGAGCCGCGCCCCAGACATCGTCCCATCACGGCGCCGGTTCGTCGCGTAGTCGCCGCGTTGGAGCCGGCGTTGGCGCCGTCCTGGAACGTGGAGGTTGAAGTCAGCCTGGCGAGTGTGGAGGCCATCGAAGATCGCATCGACCGGGGAATTGCCATGGGCATTCCGGCACTCGTGCTCCTGGCGGCCGCGTCCGGCTGGTGGCTTACCGGACGCACGTTGCGTCCCGTGGGGCGCATGGCCGTGGCCGCGTCGCAACTTGTGCCGGGGACCCATGGACGGTTGCCCATCGACGACGAGACCGATGAACTCGGTCGACTCGGCCTCCGATTCAACACGTTGTTGGACCGCGTGGAAACGGCCCTGCAGCAACAGCGTCGCTTCCTCGCGGATGCGGCGCACGAACTGCGCACGCCACTGGCGCGCGTGCGAAGTCGCGTTGAGGTGGCCATGCTGCCTTCCGACGCGACGCGGGCTGCCTACCCGAATGGTGCGCCGCCAGAAACGTTGTCAGCCATCCACGAAGAACTGGTGCGCATGTCTCGTCTGGTGGACGAATTGCTGCAATTGGCGCGGGCCGACGCGAGTGGCAACGCGACGCCGGACGCGATGACGCCCCTGTTCCTCGATGACGTCGTGACGGACGAGTTGCATCGATGGCGTGCCGATGCTGAGCAGGCGCGGTCGACGCTGCGCTGTTCGGTGCTGCAGGAAGCGCCAATCTGTGGGAACGCGGTGTTGTTGCAGCGCCTGCTGGGCATTCTGCTCGATAACGCACTGCGATATGGTAGACCCGGCGGCTACGTGGATGTCCGGGTCGACCTCACAGAAGCGCTGGTCGTGCTCTCGGTTGAAGACGATGGGATTGGCATCTCCCCGGAGGAGCAGGGCCAGCTCTTCGACCGGTTCTACCGCGGCGATCGCGCGCGGGCGCGCCGAGCTGACGGCAGTGGGCTTGGACTGGCGATCGCGGCGTGGATTGTCGAGCGCCACGGCGGATCAATTTCGGTGGAACCGCGCCCGCAGGAGTCCGGGACCCTTGCGCAAGTGACGCTGAAGCGACTCGAGAGCAGTACGTAACGGCAGACGGCGGGAACATGCCGCGCCGCTCGCGCGTGGTTACGACACGGGCCAGTCGGGTCGCGGTGCAATCGGAGACGGCCGCGCCGCCAGCCACCACGCCTCGCGCAGTGACCGCAGTGTGCGTGCCGGCCCAACGAAGTCGCGACCATCGACGGCCTCTTCGCACCACGCGTACAGCGCGTCAAACCCGCGGGATGCCGGGCTGTCCAACTCCAGCGCCGCGCGGAGCAGTCCAATGGCCTCCCGCGCGGCCGTGTGATCGAATGACTCGCAGGCGCGGATCGCCCGATCGTAGGCGCGCACAATGCGTCCCAGCGGATCGAGGGCGGGCGGGGTCTGGCCGATCGCCGTGTTGGCGATGACGGGCGTAGGATAAGCGGGCACGGGTCAATTTGGAGAGGGACAACGGCGTCGGCATCCACTCGGGCACCTTTGCTGTTCATCGGCTTGGGGGCAGGTGTTCTTGAACGCCATTTCGCACCGTGCTTCTCGCTGTGACGGTTGTGCCAATCGCAGAACATTCATCGGGCGTTCATCAACGCGTGGTACGTTGGCCCAATGATCGGACTTCCATTTCCTCCCCCTTGCCAACGGCGCGTGTCGTGGATCACACACGTCCTGCTGCTCGCCGCGTGCTTCACGGTGCCGCACGTGGGACGTGCCCAGGTGGCACGCCCTGCCGATGCCCTCGATCTGCAGGGGGCGATGCGTCTGGCGCGCGAAACTGCACCGGGGCTTCGTGCGGCCGATGCGCGCCGTGATGTCGCCCTCGGTCGCGCCCGCGAAGCCGGCCAGTTCCTCAATCCGACGATTGAATACCGACGCGAAAATCTGGGGAGCGTCTTGTCGCCGGATATCTTCGCGACCCTCTATCTGCCATTCGATGTCACGGGTCGCCGACTGGCGATGCGCCGCACGGGTGGCGCGGCAGCCGATCGGGCATCTGCGGACGGCGTGGCGGATCGCCGAGACGCGGAGCTTCGGGTGGCGCGTGCGTGGGTGCGCACAGCCGCTGCCGGCGAGCAGGTCCTCATTGCACGGGCACAAGCCGACGCGCTGATGGAGGTGGCGCGGACGGACTCCACGCGGGCACGTGAGGGACTCATTGCCGACGGCGCGGCCTTGCGGTCCCGACTTGAGGCTGACCGCGTGCGGGTGGCGCTCTCCGCGGCGGTCGGCGATCTGGCGCGAGCGCGGGCCGAGTTGTCGCGCGTGCTTGGCGTCTCGGATCGCGAGTTGCCACGCGTGGGCGAGCTCGTGGCTCCATCGTTGCCCAATGCCCCCGACAGTGCAGAGGCCCGAGACCTGGCGGCACGCGCTCGTCCCGAGCTGACGGCTCGTGAGGCCGGGATTCGTGAGGCGCAAGCGCGGCTGAGCACGGAACAGCGTGGCGCCTTGGGGGACTGGCAGTTGCAAGGTGGCAGCAAGAAGACTGCGGGCGTGATGACGGGTCAACTTGGACTGGCCCTGCCGCTTCCGCTGTTCAATCGCAACGATGGCGCGAGGCTGCGGGCACGCGGTGAGTTGGCGGAAGCCACCGCATGGCGCGACGAGGTGGCCATTGGCGTTCGGGCCGATGCGATCGCGGCGTTGACGGCGTACCTCGAGGTGCGGACCAACGCCGCCGATGCCGCGACGTTTGCCCCGCGTGGCCGCGAGGTCGCGTCGATTGCCCGTGCCGCCTATCGCGAGGGTCATGCGTCGCTTGTGGAATTGCTGGACGCTGAACGCGCCGCGGCCGACGCGATGTCCGCGCACCTTCGCTGGACGGTTGATGCGTGGCTGACCCGACTTGAATTGGAACGCGCACTGGGTGTGCGGCTCGATACCGACAGCCCACTCGACTTGCCGCTGCGAGCGGCACTGCCCTCTACCTCACGCTGACAATGCGACGTTCCACACGACTGTCCTGGATGCTTGCCCCCGCGTTGATGGCCTGCGGTGGCGGGAGCAGCACACCCGCCGACGCACCGCCCACCGCGGTACATCCGGATACCGCCACCCTGTCGGCCGATGCGGTCGCCATCGCGGGATTCACCATCGACACGGTTCGCACGCTCCCGTGGCGCAACACCGTGATGTCACCGGCGCGACTGCTGCTGGATCCGTCAGGAGTGGAGACGATCGGCTCCATTACCGAGGGGCGCATTAGCCATGTGTTGGTACGGGTCGGTGATGCGGTGAAGGCCGGCGACGTGCTGGTGATGATTCACAGCCACGAGATCATGGATGCGCGGGGCGCACTGGCGTCGGCCCGCGCGCAGGTCACTGCCGCGGACGCGGCGCGGAGCGTGGCGATATCCGCCGCGGATCGGGCGCATCGCCTGCTGGAGGCCAAGGCGATGTCGCGCGCCGAAGTGGAACGGGCGGATGCCGCCCGCGTGTCGGCCGACGCCATGCAGCAGCAAGCGGTCGCCGAGCGCGAGCGCGCGGAAGCGTTGGTCGAGCACCTGGTCGGCGGCGGACCGGTTCCGCCCAACGCCGATCCGCACGATGTCCTGATCCGGACACCGATTGCGGGTATCGTGATCACGCGTGACGCGCAACCGGGAACGGTCGTGCTCCCCGGGTCTCCGCTGGTCACGGTCGGCAATCCCGAACGCCTGATCCTGCAACTGCGCCTGGGCGAGACCGCAGCACAAGGCGTGCGCGTGGGCGCGACCGTGCAGTACACGCTCACCGACGATCCCCTGCAGCATCACGATGCGGTTGTGACGCGGGTCGCGCCGACCGTCGATACCCTGACGCGAACCATCGAGGTCTTGGCGACGCCGCGAGGACGCGTTCGCATCGGTCGGGCCGAATCGTTTGCCCAGGCGGAAGTGATCGGGAGTGGCGGCACCCCAGCCGTGGTCGTGCCCGCTGCGGCCCTTCAGGCGATGGAAGGCGACACGATCGTGATCGCCACGGAACCTCGCGGCGCCGGGATGTTCATCGAAGCGGTGCCGGTCCGCGTGGGGCGCCGAACGGGAGATCGTGTCGAATTGCTGTCGGGTGTTGGGGTGGGACGTCCGGTCCTGGTTGGCAGCGCGGCCATTGCCAAGGCTGAACTCCTCAAGCGGCGAACCGGAGGCGTGGAGTAGTTCATGCAGAGGCTCATCCATTTTGCGCTGCATCGCCGCGGCGTTGTCATCGGTGGCGCGCTCCTGATCGTTGCCGCGGGACTGTTCGCCTTGCAGCGGCTTCCCTTCGACGCATATCCCGATCTTACCGGCACCCGGGTCGAAGTCATCACGGTGGCTCCGGGTATGGCGCCTGAGGAAGTGGAACGATTGGTGACGTATCCGGTGGAGTCGTCGCTGATGGGACTGCCCGGGGCGGAAAATGTACGCTCGGTGTCGAAGTTCGGGCTGTCGCTGATCACGGTGCCATTCCCGGACGGCACGAATGTGTATTTCGCCCGTCAGTTGGTGCAGCAACGGCTGAGTGATGCCAAGGGCGCACTTCCTGATGGCGTCGAACCCGCGCTCGGACCCGTCTCCACGCCGATGGGCGAACTGTATCAATATGTGTTGTCAAGCGATTCGCTGTCGCTGACGCAATTGAAGACGTTGCAGGACTACACCGTGCGCCCGCGATTGCGCACACTCCCGGGTGTGTCCGAGGTGAATACGTGGGGTGGACTGATCGAACGCATCGAAGTGGTCGTGGATCCCGTCCGACTGACGGCGCGTCGCCTCACGCTGGCCGACGTTCACGCGGCGCTGTCCCGGAACACGATGGCGTTTGGCGGCAGTTATCTGGAACAGGGCGGCGAGCGTTACACGCTGCGCGGATTGGGTCGCGTGGAGAACATGGCGGAGATCGAGCGAATCGTCGTGATCGCACAGGGGGGCGCGTCGGTACGCGTGGGTGATGTGGCCTCCGTTCGGCTGGGCGCGCTGCCGCGAAACGGCGCAGTGACCAAGGACGGACAGGGGGAAGTGGTCAGCGGGATGATCCTCAAGCTGCAAGGCGCCGATTCCCGCAAGGTGATTGCGGCCGTGAAGGCCCGCATGGTGGAGATTCAGAAGGCCCTCCCGGCACACGTCACGATCACGCCGTTCTATGATCAAACGGAGCTGGTGAGCCGCACGACCGTGACGATCGTGAAGAATCTGCTGGAAGGCGGCATTCTGGTGATTGCCGTGCTGTTCCTGTTTCTCCGCAATGTTCGCGCGGCGCTTATTGTGGCGTCGGTCATTCCGTTGTCCATGCTGTTTGCGTTCGCCGGGATGGCCGTGTTTGGCTATTCGGCGAACCTGATGAGCCTTGGCGCGCTCGACTTCGGGCTCATTGTGGATGCGTCAGTGGTCATGGTGGAGAGCTTCATTCGCCGCATGGAGCACCACCACGATACCCACCGGCTTGGTCTCTTCGAACGCGCCGCCGTGGAGGTGGGTCGCCCGATCCTCTTTGGCATCGCGATCATCGTGGCGGTGTACATCCCGATTTTCACGTTGGACGGGATGGAGGGACGCATGTTCAAACCCATGGCGTTCACCGTCGTGTGCGCCGTGTTGGGCAGTCTGTTGTTGGCACTCACCTATGTGCCGGCGGTCTCGGGCTGGGCGCTGCGCAGTGGTGAGGCGGTGCCCGCCGCGTGGTTGACATCGCTGACGACCCGGTACGGCGGCGCGCTCGATCGGGTCTTGAGGCGGCCGCGCGCGGTGGTCGGGGTGGCCGTGCTCCTGATTGCGGTGTCGGTGGGCTCGCTGTCGCAGATCGGTACCGAGTTCATGCCCAAGCTCGATGAAGGGTCCATCCTGATCAACACGCGACGGTTGCCGAGTGTGTCGTTGGACGATGCGACGCGACTGTCGTTGGCGGCCGAGCGCATCGTGAAACGGTTCCCGGAAGTGGTGACCGTCGTGACCAAGGAAGGGCGCCCGGATCTGGCCACCGAGGCCATGGGACTCTTTGAAGGGGACCTGTACGTCATACTCAAGGCGCGTGACGAGTGGACGACCGCGCGTGATCCGGACGGTCTGATTGCCGCGTTCGATTCCGCGCTCCGCGTGGTTCCGGGACTGTGGATTTCGTTCACGCAACCGCTGGCGATGCGACTCGACGAAGCGGAGAGTGGCATTCGTACGGACCTGGGGATCAAAGTCGTCGGTCCGGATCTGCAGCAGAACCAGTCGTTGGCGGAACGGATTCGACGGGTGGTGGCAGGTGTCCCTGGCGCCGCCGATGTGGGGGTGGAAATTGCCGAAGGCTCCGGTCAGGTTCGGATGCAGGTGCGCCGAGAAGCCCTGGCGCAGTACGGCCTCTCGGTGGCCGACGTGCGCGATGCGATCGAACTGGCGATGGGCTCGCAGGCGGCGGCCGAACTCATCGATGGCTTTCGCCGCGTGGACATCGTCGTGCGAATGCCCGATGCGTCGCGACGTGACGCGACCGCCCTGCGCGCGCTCACGCTACGCGCGCCGGGCGGAGAACTCGTGCCGTTGTCGGCCGTGGCGGACATCACCACCGCCACCGGTCCGGAAATGATCGGGCACGAGGACGCGCAACGTCGTGCACTGGTGCTGAGTAACGTCCGGGGGCGCGATCTCGGGGGGTTCGTTGAAGACGTGCGCGCCCGCGTGGCCGCGCAAGTGCCGATGCCGGCGGGCGTGTTTCTCGAGTGGGGTGGACAGTACGAGAACCAGCAGCGCGCCATGCGTCGACTGACAATCGTCGTGCCGGCGGCGCTGCTGCTGATCTTCGGACTCCTCTATCTGTCCTTTCGCTCGGTCGCCCAGGCGCTGTTGGTGCTCTCCAACGTGCCCTTCGCCTTGGTGGGTGGCATCGCCGCCCTCTGGTTGCGCGGCTTGAACCTGAACCTGTCGGCGAGCATCGGCTTCATAGCCCTCTTCGGCATCGCGGTGTTGAACGGCATCGTCTTGGTGGAGCATCTCAATCATTTGCGTCGCGATCCGCATGATGGTCACGATGTGTTGGCGCGTGTCCGGCGCGGCTCCACCGACCGGCTGCGCCCGGTCCTGATGACGGCGCTGGTCGCGAGTCTCGGCTTCGTTCCCATGGCGTTCTCGACCAGTCCCGGGAGTGAGGTACAGCGCCCGCTGGCCAGTGTGGTGATCGGCGGTTTGATCACCAGCACCGTGCTGACGTTGTTCGTGCTGCCGGTGCTGTATCGGGCCCTGGAAGATCGGCGAGAGGCGCGGCGGGCTCGGAAGGGGGGAGACGGTGTGCCGGCGACGGGCCGGATTCTGCCGGCGTAGGGCACACGTCCCTTCTCCAGCCCGCACTTCTCAAGCACCTTTCGTGCGTGTCCACTGCCGACCCGCTCCTCCGTTTCCGCGACGAATTCCCGATTCTCGCGACGTCGACCTATCTCGTGTCGAACTCGTTGGGCGCCATGCCACGCACGGTGCCCGACAAACTGGCCGAGTACACCGAGCAGTGGCGCACGCGCGGCGTGCGGGCGTGGGCAGAGGGTTGGTGGGAGCTGCCAGTCACCATGGGATCGCAACTGGCGCCCCTGATTGGCGCGGCAACCGGTAACGTGGTGATGGTCCCCACCGTCACGCAGGCCATGAGCACCGTCCTCAGCGCGCTCGACTTTCCGGCCACCCGCAACGAAGTGGTGATGACGGCGCTGGACTTCCCGTCGGTGCGGTATGCGTATGATGCACTGGCGCCGCGATTGGGTGCGCGCGTCACCGTGGTGCCAAGCGACGACGGTATTGGCATTCCGATGGACCGGTTGCTGGCGGCCATCACCGAACGCACACGGCTGGTGGCCATTTCGCATGTGCTGTTTCGTTCGGCCTATGTGCTGGATGTGGCCGCCGTGTGCGCGCGGGCCCGCGAGGTGGGCGCCGTGGTGGCACTGGACGCGTACCACAGCGTTGGGGTGATGCCGGTGGACGTGCAGGCGCTGGGTGTGGATTTCCTGTGCGGTGGAGTGCTCAAGTGGTTGTGCGGTGGACCGGGCGGCTGCTTCTTGTACGCGTCGGCGTCGGCCAGCGAGCGGTTTGCCCCGGCACTCACGGGATGGCAGGCGCACCGCACCCCGTTTGCGTTTGCCGATGCGATGGAGCCGGCGTCCGGCAGCTGGCGCTGGCTGGGGGGGACACCAGTGGTTCCGGCCCTGTTTGCCGGGATGGAAGGCCCGCGGTTGATTGCCGAGGCGGGGATGGCGTCCATTCGCGCCAAGAGCATACGACAGACGGCCTGGTTGATCGACGCAGCCGATACGCGCGGCTGGCGCGTGAGTGCGCCGCGGGAGGCCGAGCGTCGTGGCGGCACGGTGGCGTTCGACGTGCCGCACGCGGCCGATGTGGCGCGCGCACTGCTGGCGCGCAACGTGGTCATTGACTATCGGCCGGGCGCCGGCATTCGCGTGGCACCACACTTCTACACGACGGATGACGAACTGGTGGCCTGTGTGGAGGCCATCGATGACATCCTCGACAACGGCGCGTGGGCGCAATTCACGGGCGTGCATTCCACCGTGACCTGACCGGTGCGACGCCGCTGGCGCCGGATCGCACCTGTCACCAATTTGCGCGAAGTGCTTGGTGCCCCCTGACCCCGAGACGCATGAATACGCCCAATCGCCCGCCCAAGAAGCTCCGCAAGCAGTACTCGAACAACCAGTATCCGATGGTGGTCATGAAGTTTGAAGACGGCCACGAGATCAAGGTGTATCAGAACACCGGCAAGGTGTTCGATGTGTACCCCGGTGAGACGGTCAAGCTGATGGCCGTATGGGATCCGACGTCGAAGGAATGGGAGTTGATCGAAGCCAAAAAGAGCGACACGTTCGACGACGCGCCCGCGGGTTCCTGACCGCCGCGTGCCCGAGCGCCGGCTGACTCCTCGCAGCACGCCTGACATTGCCGCCGCGCTCGCGCGCGGCGACGCCGTGGTCGCCCTTGAAAGTTCGGTGTTGGCGCAGGGGCTTGAACCGCCGTTCAATCGACAGGCGGCGGAGCGCATGAGTGCCGCGGTCGCGGCGGCCGGTGCCACGCCAGCCATCACCGCCATCGACAGCGGAGTTCCGGTGCTGGGGTTGGACCAGACCACGCTGGAGCGCTTTCTCGCTCGCCACAATGTGCGCAAAGTGTCGGCGCGCGATTTGGCGATGTGCATGGCCGATGGCGTCGATGGCGCGACCACGGTGGCCGGGACGCTGGCACTGTGCGCGTTGGCCGGGATCGAAGTGTTTGCCACCGGCGGCATTGGCGGGGTCCATCGCGACGCGCCGTTCGACGAATCGGCCGATCTGGTCGAACTGGCGCGATCCAGCACCATCGTAGTGTGCGCCGGGGCCAAGTCCATCCTCGACCTGCCGGCCACGCTTGAACGGTTGGAAACGCTGGGCGTGCCGGTCATTGGCTACCAGACGAAGACGTTGCCGGGGTTCTTCACGAAAAGTACCGGGCTGCCATTGACCGCGTTTGCGGAGAGCCCGGAGCAGATTGCTCGCGCCTGGCGTGCGCATCGCGCATTGGGGCGATCGGGAGCCATGCTGGTGGTGCAGGCGCCCCCGGCATCGGCCGCGCTCGATCCGTCGCTCGTGGAACACGCCACCGCGGCGGCGCTCGAGGTGGCCGCCACGCAGGGTATTCGTGGCGCGGCCGTCACGCCGTTTCTGTTGGCGGAGGTGCAGCGTCAAACCCGAGGTGCCTCAGTACAGACGAATCTGGCGCTGCTGGAAGCCAATGCCGCCCTGGCAGGTCGGATTGCGGTGGCGTTGGTGCAGTCTCGCAAAGAGTTGATCAGAGGTTGAACTTCGCACGAAGCGCACGGTACTATCCGGTAACCCGCTCGCTCCGGAGGTTTTCCTGACATGCCCACTCCGTTCCTGAGTTCCGAGGAATACGACGAGCGCTCTCACGCCCTCTACAACGAGGGGCAGTACGATGAGGCGCTCGACCTGCTGCGCGAGGGATTGAAGGCGTATCCAAACGCCGTTGAGCTGCACGTTGGCGTGGGGTACGCGCGGTTGGCCCGCGAGGAGTTCGCGTGGGCACGACGCAGCTTTGAGGAATCCCTCATCCTCGACCCCGAACACGAGGACGCCTTGGCGGGGTTGGGTGAAGTGCTGCTCAAGTTCGGTCAGGCCGATGCCGGACTGCGCGCGTTCGATCAGACCATCGCCCTCGGCTACGACGATGATACCGATTTGATGCTGCAGATCGGGCGCGCATTGTTCCGCGAAGGCTTCGTGGACGACGCCTTGACCTACTTCGAGCGCGCGGTCGCGCACGCACCGGACTCCGCCGAGGCGGCCGCGTGCGTGGGCTATGCCCAGCATCGCCTGGGGCACGATGCGGACGCCATGGCCTCGCTGCGTCGCTCGCTGGAGCTTGACAGCGAATTCGCCGAAGCGCGGGTGTATCTGGCCAACATGCTGTATGACGCCGGGGAACTCGAGTTGGCGCTGGCCGAGTACGAGAAGACAACACCGGACGATCACTGGGATGAACTGGGCATCTGGCGACTGACCGAATTGAGGAAGTCGGTCTATCGACTGAAGGATGATGATCCGTCGCTCAAGCCGTGGGAGGCCCGGCTGATTGAGCTGGCGGGCACGCCGGACGCAATCGACGATGTGCTGGCGGAGGTCGAACAGTTGGTGATGGAGCAGGAAAGCGAGGCGCTGTTGCAGGCGCAGGGTCAGCTGGAGACGTTGGGCGGATTGCTGTCGGGTCTCGCGCAACAGACCGAGCAGCAAACCGATTTTTCGTCGCCAGATGTGTACGCGCCCGACGGGCCGCATCGCGTGATCATGCGCGATGGCAGCACGTTCGAGGGCACGTGGGATGAAATCGTGCAGGCGTTGCGCGACGCGCGCGACGCCGGGCGTCCGCTGGACGAGTACATGGCGCTGGAAGCCCGGCGCCACTACGGGGCCACGGGGTTGCGCATTGCGTCGCACGCGCCGGAAGCGTTCTTGCGCGAAAGCGCAAACGCGGGCCTGCTGCGCATCGAACGGTGACGGCTCGCGCCGCGCTGGACGCGGCATTGAACGCGGCGCGCGCAGCCTTCGAACTCAGTCTCGGTCCCTCCGGCGAAGCCACCGCGTTGCCGGTGTGGCGTGAGACGCCCGAGGCGCTGGCCACGCCGTATGGACGTGGCGTCGCGATGTGGCGGGCGGCGGAGGTGGTGCTGCAGGCGGTCGTCGGTCGTCCGGAACTGACCGGACAGGCCCTGGTGGGCGAAGCGCGTCGTCTGCAGATGCTCACCCTGGGCGATGCGCACGCGCTGATGGCATTGCAGGGCTGGGTGGATCGTGTGCGGAATGCCGACGACGCGAACACCAGTGCGCCGGTCGCTGAGGGCGAGCGAGGCGTGGCGCGCGAAGCGTGGTTGGCGCTCGAACACGTGGTCGATCGTCCATCGGATGCATCGGGCGCGGTAACGGCCAAACCGGCAATTGCGCCGCCGCCAAACGCGCCGCCACCAAACGCGCCGCCACCAAACGCGCTGCCGCCAAACGCGCTACCGCCAAACGCGCCGCCGCCAAACGCGCCGCCGGTGACGTCAGGCAAACCATGGTATGCCTCGGCCGGCCTGTTGTTCGGCGCGCTCATGCTCTTGGTGATCGGCGGCGCCGGTGCCTGGATGCTGCTGGCCGGTCGACGCGGTCGCGATTTCAACGACGGCGTGGCGGCGTATGAACGCGGTGCGCGCGACGTGGCGCGGACGGCGTTCGGGCGATTTGCGCAGGATCATCCGGATGACGCGCGACCCCTGGTCTATCTCGGCCGACTGGCGCGCGAGGACCGTGATCTGGCGCGCTCGCGGCGTTTTCTGGAGGCGGCCGTGCGCATGGATCCGGCCAATGCTTCGGCACAACGCGAACTCGCGGCAGCCCTGTTGGCCGACGGACAACCGGAACTGGCCCGTCGGTTCTACGTGCGCGCGGTGGAACTCAATCCCGCCGATCGACTCTCGCAGGGATTTCTGGCGTGCGCACTGCATCGCCTGGGGCGATTCGATGAGGCACGACGCTGGGCCGACCGCGCCGGCCCCGGCGAGTGGACGCCATGTCTGACGGTACCGGTGGTACCCGCGCCGCCGGTGCCGCTGGCGCCGCCGCGATGATCACACCGAAGGCGAGCGATGCGCTGGTGCTGCACCGCGACACCGTACGCGAGGTGTTGCCGAATGGGCTGACACTGCTGGTGCGACGTGATACGGCGGCGCCGGTGGTGGCGGTGGTGACCCACGTGAAGGCCGGGTACTTCGACGAGTCCGACGACATTGTCGGCATCGCGCATGTGCTCGAGCACATGTTTTTCAAGGGGACCCCCACGCGCGGAGTGGGTTCCATCGCCCGGGACACCAAGGCCAGCGGCGGCTATCTCAACGCCCATACGATTTACGATCACACCAGTTACTACACGGTCCTGCCGGCGGCGTCGTTCGTGCAGGGCCTCGATATCCAGTTTGATGCGTACGCGCGGTCGCTCATCGACGCCGGTGAATTGTCGCGTGAACTCGAGGTCATCATCCAGGAGGTGAAGCGGAAACGCGACTCCCCCACCGCCGTGACCATCGAGTCGTTGTATGCGCTGCTGCACGATCGTCACCGCATTCGCCGTTGGCGCATTGGCGAGGAAGCGGCCCTTCGCGACTTCACGCAACAGGCGGTGCAGCGGTTCTACCGCGCCTGGTATCAGCCGTCCAACACCATCCTGTCGATTGTCGGCGACGTGGATCCCGATACGGTGCGTCACGAAGTGCGGGTGCGACACGGTTCGCTGGACAACCAGACGGTGCCGCGTATGCCCGGCCTGACAGAGATCGCGCCGTCAGGGTTCCGTTTGCGAGACATCGCTGGTGACATCGTCCAGCCGCAGATCGCCTTCGGGTGGCGCGCGCCGGACATCGGTCACGCCGATACTCCCGCACTGGATCTGGCCGGCGTCGCGCTGGGCACGGGACGCGCGTCGCGACTGTATCGCGCGGTGCGCGATCGACAGCTGGCGTCGTCGGTGTCGGCGTGGCACTACACGGCCGGCGATGTGGGGGTGTTCGTGGTGCATGCGGAAGCCACGAACGATCACGCCGTGCAGGCGGTGCAGCAAACGTGGCGCGAGGTGCAGGCCGCGCGCGAGCAGGGCTTTCGGGCCAGTGAGGTGGCGCGCGCGCAGCGCATTCTCGAAGCGCGCTGGTTGCGCCGGCTGGAAACGATGGACGGGCAAGCGACCTATCTGGCGTCATGGGAAGCCGACGGCGGCCTCGAGCGCGCCTCGGCGTACTACGATCGCTTGCTATCACTCGACACCGAAACGCTGCACGATGCCATGCAGCGACATCTCGATCCGATGCAGGTGTCGGTGGTGAGCTACCGCCCGGCGTCGGGTCAACCGCTGGCGGCGGACGCTGATGCGTTGCGGCAGTTGCTCCGTGAGATGGAGGGACAAGGGAGCAGTGTCCTGCCGCCCCCACAGGTTCCCACGCCGGTCCGCGGCGTGCCGACCAGGCCGGATGCAACGAGTCGCGTGGTGCACCGCACGCCGCACCTGGTGCATGGCGCGCACGTGCACGAATTGCCCAGTGGTGTCTCGGTGATTGTGGTGCCCCGACCGGGTGCGCCGCTGGTCAGTGTCGGGCTCTTTCAACGTGGTGGTGCCGGCGCGGAACCGCCCGGACGCGAGGGACTGGCGCGACTGACCGCACACGCCATGCTCAAGGGCACCACCACGCGCAGCGGAGCACAAATCGCGGAGGCGGTGGAAGAACTCGGGGCGAGCATCAGCGTGTCTGCGGGACTGGAGACGCTGGGCTGGTCACTGTCGGTGCCGGTGCGGAATCTGAGTGCGGCGGTGGCGACGCTGGCCGATATTGCGCAGCGCCCGGCATTCCCCGATGATGGCATCGATACGGAACGTTCGCTGGCGCTGGCCGAGGTCACGCGATTGCGTGACGACATGTTTCGGTGGCCCATGCGCCTGGCCACCGCCGCCGCCTATGGCGTGCATCCGTACGCGCGCACCGTCATCGGCACGCCCGAATCCCTCGGGGCCATCGACACGCACGCAGTACGGGCATTCCACGCCGGACAGATTCTGCACGGCGCCACGGTCATTGCGTTGGTGGGCGACCTCGATGTGCGCGCCGCCGTGGCCATGATCGAACGGGAGTTCGAGTCGTTGACCTTCCGCGACAACGCCGACGTGTCGGCCACGCCGTGGCCGACCGAACGTCTGACGGCAGACGACGCGCGCGACAAGCAGCAGACGGCGATGGCCCTGCTGTTTCCCGGACCACGTCGCACTGATGCCGACCGCTTTGCCGCGCGCGTGTTGTCCGCCGTGGCCAGCGGCCTTGGCGGGCGGTTCTTCGAGCAACTGCGTGATCGGCAGTCGTTGGCCTACACCGTGTCGGCCTATCCGGTGGAGCGACGCGCCGGTGGGGCGTTCGCCGCGTACATCGCCACCTCACCCGCGCGAGAGGACGAAGCGCGGGAGGGACTGCTGTCGGAATTCGCGAAACTGCGTGAGGCGTCGCCCACGGCCGAGGAAATGGACCGCGCGCGCCGGTATCTCATCGGGTCGCACGCCATCGCGCAGCAGGTGGGGAGCACCGTGATGGGTGAAGTCGTCGATGCGTGGCTGTTGGGTGGCGGGGTTGGCGAGCGCGAGGAGTACGTGGCGCGCATTACGGCCGTGACGGCGCGCGATGTACAGGCGCTGGCACAGCGCTACTTCGACCCGGCACGCGTCGTGGAAGGCATCGTGCGCGGCCACCGCGTGTCCTGACCTACCGGGCGCGCACGTCCCGCATCGCCTTCGCTTCGGTGGAGAGCACGCGCCACGCCAGTCGTACACGACCGTCGGCGGCCCGCACGCCCATCGCACCGTCGTAGTCTGCCGGTTCGCCGAGAATCACTGACGTCACCCACGGGCGACGCGATCCCCACGCGAGCGTGTGTCGCATGGCGACCAGCTGCGAGAGATCGCCGTGCGCGCGCGGGAGTCCGCCCACATTCATCAGCCAGTGAGTGGGCGCGCGGCTGGCGCCGCTATCGGCACGGGTGTGCCAACGATCAAACGCGCGAAGGCGTGCGTCCACACCGGGCAGTCCGGAAAATGACGGGAAGACCACGGCGCCGATCACCCCAACCGGCGAGGACGATCGGACGGCCCAGGCATAGATGGCACTGTCCCGTGCATCGAGACGCGAGAGCGCGACCCCCAGCCGCGTCGCGGGACGAACGCGGGCTCGTACTGCGTCGCTGGATGTCAGCAAGAGACGCCACCAACTGATGCTGGGTGCATCGGCCGGCAGCACCGAGGGGATGGGATCGCTGACGGCAGGAAAGAGGACATCGGGGCGCAGTCGAATCAACACGCGTTCCATGGCACTTGCGCGTGCCGCGTCATCGGCGCGCGCCACGTGTCGTCCTTGATGCAAGGCCACGGCAATCACGGTGCTGTCGCTGCGCAACGGCTCAAGGAGGCGGGCGAGCGAATCGAGTGCGCCGGCGCGCGTGCCCTCCTCATTGAGCACCAGCAGGATGGCGTCGGGTTCGAACTGCTGCAGCAGCGCGCGGTCGGCCTTGGCTGCGCGCGCCGGCGGCGGGCCATCGAGGACCGGCAGGAACCGCATGCCAATGGCAAAGTCCCCCAGCGGTCGCGCCTGCATGGGCGTGGCGGCCACACGCTGATAGCTGCGCACGGCGGCCACGCCGCGCGGCCACTCGATGATCAGCACCGTCGTCACGGCCGTGGCGGCAAGTACCATGATGGCGCGCGTCAGCGCCGAGAGGCGCCAACGTGCGGGGTAGGCCGGTGCGATCATCGGGACGAGGATCGCGAAGGGCGACACCAACGACGCGCGTCCGACCGTCATGCCGAACACCACATCGCGCGCAGCCACAGCGGCCTGCAGTGGCAGCGGCGCGGCGCCACGAGTGGCCACCAGGTAGTCACCGGTCACCACCGCCGTGACGACGAGGTCATAGAACAGGATGGGCAGGGCCACCACAGGTGAGACGAGTCCCACCACGATGGCATACAGCACCTGCAGTACGAACGCGGCACAGACGGCCGGCAGCAACCACGAAATACCGGAAACCGTGCGCGCACCGTCTTCGGTTCCGCTGGCAATGGCCACCACCAGGGCCGGCGCCACCAGCAAGCCGCACAGACTGGTGAGGCGCGTGAACGCGCTGGGCGCTTCGCGCCGCGAGGCCATCCAGCCTGCCAGCAGGATGTCCCAGGAGAGGACCAGCAGCGCGATGAGCAGCGTCAATGGCGCCAACTGTGCCAGCGGTTCGCTCATCGCCGGGTCGCCAGTCGAATCAGTTGTTCGGCGGACACCGTCTTTGGCAGGAGACGACGCGTGAACACGTCGAGCGCGCGCGACAGCACGGCGGGTTCCGGCACCAGCACATCGAGCAGCAGGGTGCGTTCGGTTGCATGAGCGTGTATGGCGGCGTGGCCGCCTTCAAGCAGCAGCAGGCCATCAACACCGCGAATTCCGTCGGATTGGAGCGTTGGCGGGAAAATGGCGTGCAGTCCAGCCGCGCCGGCCGCCGCGATGAGCAGCCCGCCCAATAGCGCGCGATCATGCAAATGGACCGGCGGAATCCCGGTCAATTCGGCAATCAGATGTACTACCGCCACAGTCCCAGACGCCCCATGCACGCAGGATAACCCGATCAGGCAAAACCGGCAGGTGTCCGGCCGCGAGTGGCACCGCCGACCCATTCCGGCGTAATATGCGGTATGACCCGATCGCCGCTGTTCACGCTACCCAATATCGTTTCCAGCTCGCGCGTGGTGCTGGCGGTGGGTTTCGTGGCGTCCGATGCGGTCCCCACGCGACTGGCCCTCATTGGCATCGCGTCGCTGACGGATTTTCTGGACGGCTGGCTGGCTCGACGCACCAAGGGCACTTCGCGCTTCGGCGCCCTGCTCGATCCCATTGCGGATCGGTTCTTCGTGCTGGGCGTGGTGATCAGCTATCTGATGGGCGGCCAGTTGAGCGCATGGCAGGCGGTGGCGATCATGTTCCGCGATGTCATGTCGGTGATCGGGTTCTTCGTGGCCCGCAACGTCAGCTGGTTGCGCGCCATTCCCTTCAAGGCGCGGCTTATCGGCAAGACGGTCACCGTGGTGCAGCTGGTGACGTTCCTGGCGGTGCTGCTGGCCCCGTCGCTGGTAACGTCGCTGGTTGTTCTCGTGGCCGTGCTGGGCTTTGCCGCCACCGTGGACTACACCTGGATGCTGTGGCGTGAGCGCGTGCGAGAACCCGCGACCACGGCCACTTCGCAGGGTTCGTAGCGCAGGGTCGTGATGTGACGAACGCCTCGCAGTGACGGGAGGCGTTCGTGAGCATCAGGACGTCGCGACAGGCGACAACACCGCGCGATCAGACCGCTGCGGCTTCCTGCACCTTTGCCTTGGGCGGCTGAGCAAACCGCTCGCCCAGCGTGCGCAATTCGGTGACTTCCGTGGGCTTGAGCTCGGGATAGCGCCCGGCCAGGTACTGCAGGGTGGCATCGAACCACTCCTTTTGATCGTCGGCGTGACAGCCGATGACACCGCACTGCATGATCTGCTGGAACAGCTCGTCACGGGCTTCCTGATAGGGAGAATTCACCGTGACATCACGACGCGGACGAAGCTTTGGTTTAACCATTTCCTCTGGGTAGTACGACGAAAAACGAGGCTGACCGGAGCGTCCGGTACAGCATGAACAATATAACTGATCCCGAAAGGGGGTGTCTCTGAAGGAGACGCATCGACTAGGCGTTTCGTTGACTGTCCAGCCAGGCCAGCAGCAGCTCCTGAACCTCCCCCGGAGCGTCTTGCGGGATGAGCCAGCCGACTTCGCCCAATCGATGGAGCACCACTTTCGCCGCGGGGAGCAACGTCGGCCAGGACAGCGAAGGCCTGGGAGTGCCCGCACCGCCATCTACGACGCATACCGCGCAGGCGACCCGCGCGATCTGCGCTCTGGCGTCTTCGGACAATTCGACCGCTGCCGCCCGTTGCAGCAGGTTGTTGAGCCCCCTGTTACCGACAAACGGGGCCAGATAGCGAGCCACGAGCAAATCGGACATGCGCGGGGGCGACGAAACGCCCCCGCGGAGCAGCGGGGCCAGCGCCGGCAGGGCTCCAAACAGCGTACTGGCGCTGAGCACCGCCCGGGCCGACGAAAGCTGCAGCGACCGGATTTCGGCACCCGGCAGGTCGTCGGGATCGGGTGGGGACAGCAGGAACAGACTGTCCACCCGCGACCGGGGACTGGCCGCCAGGAGCAGGGCCACCAGCGCCCCAATGTCCTGTCCCACAATGGTGACCGCCGGCAGTCTGAGGGCGGCCAGGGCCCGGGCCACGTACTCGGCTTGTGCGGCCAGCGTGTAATTCACCTCGTCGGGGCAATCCGACTCGCCATGGCCCAGCAGGTCGATGGCAATGGCGGTGTATCCGGCATTGGCGAGCACGGGGGCCAACTGCCGCCACAGAAACGTGCAGGTCGCGAAGCCGTGCAGCAGCACGACCGGGGAGCCGCCGCGGCCAACGCGCTCCACGTGCAGGGCGCCCGAACCGATGGGGATGCGCAGGTGTTCTACATACATGACGTGAACAATCTGGCGACCGGGCGCGTGGTTTGGACGTAGCCAGCACGATCAATCCCCCATAGCTTCACGTCGCGACGACGAATGGTCGTCACCTCCCGGCTGGTCGCCGGACGCAGAACAGGAGATCGAGTGGTCAAGACAACCCCAACCAAGTCCCGCGCGCCTTTTTACGGTGTGCTGCTGCTGTTCGGCGTCGCTGGCGCCGTTGGCATCTGGTATTCCATCAAGGCCAACACGCAAAAGCCAATCACGCTGGATGCGACGGCCATGGCCACGCTGCCCAAGGCTGAGGGGTATCTGCGTGGCGATCCCAATGCGCCGGTGACGATCATGGAGTTTGCGGACTTCGAGTGCCCCGGATGCGGGCAGTTTGCCGCGCTGGAAGAGCCGGAGATTCGCGCCCGCATAATTGATGCGGGGCTGGCGAATTTCCGCTACTTCGACTTTCCGCTGCCCATTCACACCAACACGCTGGCCGCATCGCTGGCCGCATCGTGCGCCGCTGACCAGAACAAGTTCTGGGAGATGCACGATGCCATCTTTGCCGGACAGGATCAGTGGAACGGTCAGGCCACGGGAAATCCGCGCAAGGTGCTGGACGGCTACGCCGAGACGTTGGGCATGGACATGAAGGCGTATGGCGAGTGTTACAGCTCGCAGCGCAATCTGCCGCGTATTCAGGCCAACAAGGCGGCCGGTGACGCGCGCGGCGTGAACTCAACGCCGACGATTGTCATTGGCGACCGCGTCTATCCAGGTGGCGTGCGATTTGACGGTCTCAAAAAGATTGTCGACTCGATCATTGCCGCGCAGCCCAAGAAGGCCGCGACCACCGATACCGCCAAGAAGTAACGCGTCAGGCGCGCCGCCGCTTGGCAGCGTCATCAAGGCGGAGTTTCGGCAAAGGCATCGCATTCGCGGTGCCTTCGTCGTTGTCGGCCGGTGCGGCGGTGAGAATGAGCGAGTCGCCCAACGCCACCAGCGTACGCGTGGCAATCACGGCGGCCAGGGGATCGGGCACACCCAGCTCGCGCACGTAGATGTCGATGGCCCGCTCGTAGCCGGCTTCCGGTGTCAACGCCTCCACGAACAACAGCGCGTTCTCGACGTGCGTGCGTACCAGCGCCTCTTCCGCGCGCGCCTCGGCAATGCGCAGCCGCTGCTCGGCGTCCGCCGAGAGCTTGCGAGGGAACAGGGTTTCCGGGAACAGCTTGCCGAAGAGTGACATGACAGAAATGTAGACGAGAGGGACGTCCGGCAAGTTTCATCGCTGCTGGTTTCACCGCGTGTGACGAGGGTCACGTTGTGAGTACTTAGTACTTAGTACTTAGTACCTAGTACCTAGTACCTGGTACTGAGTACTTGGTACTTGGTACTTGGTACTTGGTGGTACTGAGTCCTACGCCTCCTGCGCCTCGTATTGGTCCTTGAGACTCGCGACAACGGTGGGATCGGCGAGGGTGGTCGTGTCCCCCAACGCGCGACCTTCGGCGATGTCGCGCAGCAGTCGCCGCATGATTTTGCCTGATCGCGTCTTGGGGAGATCGGCGCTGAACAGAATGTCATCGGGGCGCGCCAGGGCGCCGATCTTGAGCGCGACGTGCTCGCGCAACTCGTCGCGCAAGTCGCCGCTGGGGTGAAAGCCGCTGCGCAAGGTGACAAACGCGGCGATCGCCTGGCCCTTGAGTTCGTGCGCCTTGCCCACCACCGCCGCTTCTGCGACCGACGGGTGATCGACCAGCGCGCTTTCCACTTCCATGGTGCCGATGCGGTGGCCGGCCACATTCAGCACGTCGTCCACGCGTCCCAGAATCCAGTAGTAGCCGTCGGTGTCGCGCTTGACGCCGTCGCCGGGGAAGTAGAGGTCAGGGCGTCCGGGCCATTTGGAGAAGTACGTGTCGACGTAGCGCTGATCGTCGCCCCAGATGGTGCGCAGCATGGACGGCCACGGATGTGTGAGGGCCAGCAGGCCGCCGCCCACGGGTACGTCGTTGCCGGCAGCGTCCAGGAGCGCCGCGCGCACCCCGGGGAACGGCGTGGTGGCAGAACCCGGTTTGGTGCTGGTCACACCTGGCAGTGGCGTGATCATGATGGCGCCGGTTTCCGTTTGCCACCACGTGTCCACAATGGGGCAGCGTTCCTTGCCAATCACACGGTGATACCACATCCACGCTTCGGGGTTGATGGGCTCACCAACGGAGCCCAGCAATCGCAGTTGCGACAGGTCGTGTTTTTCCACGAAACCGGCGCCCCACTTCATGAAGGCGCGAATGGCCGTGGGCGCGGTGTAGAAGATGGTCACGCCGTAGCGTTCGCAGATTTGCCAGAAGCGATTCTTTTCCGGCCAATCGGGGGCGCCTTCGTACACGACGCAGGTGGCCCCATTGGCCATCGGGCCGTACACGAGATACGAGTGCCCGGTAATCCAGCCAATGTCGGCGGTGCACCAGTACACGTCTTCGTCCTTGATGTCGAACACGTACTTGGTGGTGGCGTAGGCGCCGGTGAGATAACCACCGGTGGTGTGCACGATGCCCTTGGGCTTTCCGGTGGTGCCTGATGTGTAGAGAATGAACAGCAGGTCTTCCGCCTTCATGGGTTCTGGCGCGCACTCCTTGGGCACATCGCGCTTGAGGCGGTGCCACCAGTGATCGCGCCCGTCTTTCATTTCGGCAAACATCTCGTCGCCTACGCCACTGCGGCGACGCATGACCACCAATACGTGCTCGATGGTGGGACATTCTTCCAGTGCGGCATCGGCGTTCCGCTTGAGCGGCACCACCTGACCACGGCGATAGCCACCGTCGGCAGTGATGAGCACCTTGCATTGGCAATCGTTGATGCGATCGCGCAGCGACTCCGGCGAGAATCCGCCAAACACCACGGTATGCACGGCGCCAATGCGGGCGCAGGCCAGCATGGCGAATACGGCCTCGGGAATCATTGGCAGGTAGATCGCCACGCGATCGCCTTTCACCACTCCGAGCTTCTTGAGCATGTTGGCCGCGAGATTCACCTCGCGATACACGTCCCAGTATGTGAACGTGCGACGATCGCCAGGCTCGCCTTCCCAGATGAGCGCCGCCTTGTTGCGTCGCGGGCCGTGAATATGGCGGTCCACACAGTTCACGCTCACATTCAACTCACCGCCGTCAAACCAGGTGGCGTGCGGTGGCGTCCACTCCATCACGGTGTCCCACGGCTTGCTCCAGGTGAGCTCTCCGGCTTCGCGGGCCCAGAAGGCCAGTGGATCGGCCGCGGCCTCGTCGCCCAACTGGGCATCCTGCACTCGCGCCGACGCGCGAAACGCCGCCGAGGGCGGGAACTTCCGGTTTTCCGTCAGGAGGACGTCGATATCGCTATCGCTCATTGGTCCGTTCGTCGTCGGAGGGCGCTGCGGGGAGGTCGACGACGCCAGCGTGTACGCGTCATCGGGAATGTGAGAAAGCTGCACGACAACAGGCGTCGCGAGCAACCGGTGTCGGCCGCCACGTGGCCTGCATCAGGTGGATGGCACCAGGGCGACTCCGCGCGTGCTACACTTGATCCATGTTCCGGAACGATGTGCCTGCAATGGACGCCCTGGGTGGCGTGCGCATTGTCGTGTTGCGCTCGGAGGGTCGCGGCGGCCCGCTGGCGGCCGCATTGCGTCAGGCCGGGGCGACGGTCACCGAGGTCGCCCTCATGCATGTGGACCAGCTTGATGCGGCGCCGCTGACCGCGTCGGTTGCAAAGATGTCGTCGTACCAGTGGCTGGTGCTGGCCAGCCCGCACGCGGTACCGCCGTTGGAGACCAGCCTGGCCGCGGCGCAGGTGGTGCTGGGCGCCTGCAAGTTGGCCGTGGTGGGTGATGCCACGGGGGACGCCGTCGAGGCGACGGGGTGGCCGGTGGTGTTGACGCCCGAGCGTTCCGGCACGGACGGGCTGATTGACGCGATGGCCACGCGCAGTGACGTGGACGGCGCGCATGTGCTGTATCCGGCCGCGGACAGCGATCGAGACAGCCTGCCGGCCGGTCTTCGCGCGCTTGGTGCGATGGTCGATGTCGTCCCGGTGTTTCGGGTGGTACCCGATGCCGAGGCACGTCGGCAGTTGCGTGCCCTGATTGCCGACGGCGCCTTCGACCTGGTGACGGTGTCGGTGCCCGGTACCCTGGACGCGCTGCTGGAGGCCATCCCGCCCGAACATGTGCGACGCGTGCCGGTGGCGTGCGTCGGGCCCGTCGCGGCTCGCGCGGCGCGCAAGGCCGGGTTTCCCGTCAAGGTGGAAGCGGAAAACCCGTCGCCGGCCACATTGGCACGTCGTATCGTCGCCGCGTTTCGCTCGTCTCGCTAGAATCCATACAGCGCGTTGCACCACTGCGCTTCCGTGGCGCCCAAGATCAACCCAAGGTTGCTGAATGTCGCACAATCCGTGGCACGATATCCCGGCCGGGAAGCATCCGCCGGAGCAGGTAACGGCAATCATCGAAATTCCCGCCAAGTCGCGCAATAAGTACGAGCTGGACAAGGAAACCGGGCAATTCAAGCTGGACCGGGTGCTGTATTCCGCCGTGCACTATCCCAGCGACTACGGATTCATTCCGCGCACACTGCACGAGGATGGCGATCCACTGGACATCCTGGTCAAGATCAACGAGCCCACGTTTCCCGGTTGCCAGATTGCCGCGCGTCCGATTGGCGTGCTGCGTATGCTGGACAAGGGTGAGCCCGACGAAAAGATCCTCGCCGTCCCGTCAGACGATCCGTACTTCCACGATGTGTTCGATATCGCGGATTTGTCGCCGCACTACCTCAAGGAAATCGCGCACTTCTTCGGGATCTACAAGGATCTCGAGGGGAAGCGGGTGGAAGTGACGGGGTGGGAGAAAAGCGAGAAGGCGATGGAGATCATCGTGCAGAGCATGCAGCGATATGCACAGGCCTACGGCGCGTCGCGCGCCTAAGCCTTCTTGAGCACCAGGCTGGCGTTGATCCCGCCGAAGCCAAAGCTGTTGCTCAATATCACCTGTGCGGCCAGATCGCGTCCGGTGTTGGGCACGTAATCCAGGTCGCACTCGGGGTCGGGGTTGTCGAGGTTGAGCGTGGGTGGGATCCACCCACGCTGCAGCACCAACGCCGAGATGGCCGCTTCGAACGCGCCCGATGCGCCAAGCGCATGACCGTAGTAGCCCTTGGTGCTGGACACCGGCACCCGATCAGCGTGCGCGCCGAACACGGTGCGAATGGCCGTGGTCTCGGTGGGATCGTTGAGCGGCGTGCTGCTGCCGTGCGCGTTGATGTAGTCCACGTGTTCGGGCGTGACGCCAGCATCATCCAAGGCCTGCCGGATGCACCGCGCCGCCTGCGCGCCACCGGGTAACGGCGCGGTCATGTGATGCGCGTCGTTGGTGGTGCCGAACCCGGCCATCTCACCGTAAATGCGCGCTCCGCGTGCCACAGCGTGCGACCATTCCTCGAGAATGAGCACGGCCGAGCCTTCTCCCATCACGAAGCCGTCGCGGTCGCGATCGAACGGACGTGATGCCTGTTCGGGCGATTCATTGCGCGTGGACATGGCGCGAATGAGGGCGAACGCGCCAAAGCACAGTGTGGCCAGCGGCGCCTCGCTGCCGCCGGCAATCATCACATCGGCGTATCCATCGCGAATTTGCCGGAAGGCTTCGCCGATGGCGATGGTCCCCGACGCGCAGCTCATGGCGTTCGTGCAATTGGGGCCGGACACGCCGAACTCGATGGCGATGTTGCAGCTGGACGATCCACCAAACACGGCCAGCGCCAGCGTGGCATCCACATTGCGCAGACCACCTTGCATGAAGCGCGCGGCCTGCTCCTCGGCGTAGGCCACACCGCCCAGCGCGGTGCCCATCATGGCGCCAATCCGTTCGCGATTCTCCTGTGCGAGATCCAGCCCGGAATCCTTGAGCGCCAGCATGGAGCTGACCACGCTGAACTGGCCGAAGCGATCGAGTCGTTTTACGCGGCGTGGATCGAGGTAGTCCTCGGCGTCGAAACCGTCGACTTCCGCAGCGCAGCGACTGCGAAAGATTGACGAATCGAAACGCGAAGCAGCGCGCACCACTGACCGTTCGGCGCGCAGCCCGTCCCACAGCGATTCAACGCCGATGCCCAGTGGCGTGACACACCCGATTCCGGTGATCGCCACGTGCCGTCGGGAGGGCGCGTCCTGCCGTGCACGGTCGATCATGTGCGCCTCGGGGCCGCGCCGCTTGCCGTGCGCTCGGCCACGCGGGCCAACCCCTCCAGCGTTCGACTGGCAATGCCGTGCACGAACACCGGTCCAATAACCTGCATGGCCGCGAACTCCCCAATGACGGGCCACCCGGGTCCGTTCCATACGTGAACAATTCGTGCCAAGGTACCCTCAGGCGTTTCGGTGAAATTCCATTCCACATCCATGTGCGTGGTGACACCACCAACGTGGCGATAGCGCACCCACGGCACGTCGTAGTTGACCGACATCTCGGACAGCCACCACGTGGGCCAGTTGAACAGTCCGAACGGGCGATTGGCGGCCATTTCCACCAGGCCGCCCCCGTCGGTGGCGCGTTGGCGAAAGCGCACAAAGCGATAGTGTGACAGATACGCCGGCCAGTGTTCGACCTCGCGGGCGATGTCGAACATCACTGACAGCGGTGCGCGCACCAGTCGCTCGTCGATGGTGGTCATGAGGCGATTGGCGGGCAAATCGCCCAGCGCGTATGGCGGATGCAAGGTGGGGCCAGTCATTGGGAGACCATTCCGGGAAACCAGGTGGCCGTCACGCGCCAACCCAGCGCATGACGTACGACAGCACGGCGACCGGTGGCGCGCGTCACGAGCGCGGCCAGTTCGGGTCGTGTATATCCGCGCAGAATCGACACCACACCATCGTGTCGACTGACGGGATGAAAGCCCAGCGCAAACGAGGACAACCAGAGTCCGGCCACGGCGAGCCAGCTCCGACGCAGATCACCGATGATCACGGCATGACGGGCCACGCGCGTGCATTCGCGAAGCAGTTGCATCGCCGTTTCATCTTCAAAATGGTGCAGCACCTGCGAGCAGGTCACGATGTCGATGCTGTCGTCGGCAAACGGCAGCGCCAACCCGTCACCGGCCACGGCATGTGTGCAGACGCTTCGGGCGACACGGGCGAGGGTTGGCGCGAGTTCGAGTCCGATGGTGGTCATCGGCGCGGTGCCGCGGCCCGTGAGGCGCTGCGCCGCAGCCGGGATGTCTCCCAACCCGGTGCCGATATCGAGCAGGCAGATTGACGCGACCGTGGAGGTCTGTGACAACACCACACGGATCTCCCGCAACATCGCCTGACGCCCACCAAACAGCCGGTTGGCCAACGCCACATCGCGCAACGACCGTTCCGCCAGTGCCGGATCGTGCGAAGGATCATCGAGTATCTCGTGTCCCCGTCGTCGCGCCGGCGTGAGGTGCACGTCAGCGTTCGAGTTGGGCGTAACCGCCGCGATAGTAGAGCAGGGGTCGTCCATCGTGCGCCGACCCCGAGTCCACCTCACCGACCACGATGACATGATCGCCGGCGGGATGCCGCGCGACGACGCGACAGTCGAGCGCGCCGAGCGCGTCATCCAGCAGCACGTTGCCCGACGGGCTGCGCGCGCCCGCGACATCGGTGAATCGATCATCGAGCTTGCCGGCAAATCGACGACTGTGCGCCTCCTGGCCGCTGCTGAGGATGTTCACGGCAAACGATGCGGCGCGTTGCATGACCGGAGCCATGGTGGCGTCGGCACCGATGCAGACAAGCACCAGCGGCGGATCGAGACTGAGCGACGAGAACGCACTGACGGTCATGCCGTGGTCCCGGCCGTCGTCGTCGCGCACGGTGACAATGGCCACACCGGTGGCAAACCGACCGAGCACGGCGCGAAAGAGATCAGGGTCGATGGACATGCGGAGAGACAGAGGTTGATATCGGTGATGGCGGCCATTCCGGGAGCGCGGAGGGTGTCGTGCCGCGCAGCAGTGCGGTGGCGATGCGCCACAACGTGTGCGGTCGGAGCATTGCCGACGCCGGCACGAAATCGCCGGTGATGCCAATGAGGAGATCGGACAGATCACGATCACGCTCCAGCACGCGCGCGGCGCCATTCATGAGACGCGGAAACGCCACGGCCGTTCCGATCAGTCGTTCCACCCGCCACTTACCGGCAAATGTGTGACGACGCGCTGTCTCGTAGCCCTGCCAGGCATTTCGCTCGGCGTGCGTGTCGCGACGCGCAAACGCGGCGGCCGCCTCCACGACGAACGGCGCCAGCAGTTCGCCGCCGCGCAACGCCGCGAAGATGCCCTCGCCAGTGAAGGGATCGAAGAAATCAGCCGCATCGCCGACCAGCGCAGCGCCGGCCGACCACGGCCGGCGCGCACGCGAAGCAAATGGGCCTGTTGCGCGCACCGGCGACACCCGGCGCGCGCCGGCGAAGCGCGGCGCGAGCGCGGCCTGTCGACCAATCCAGGCGTTGAGGAATGCCTCCGGGTCGCCCGACATCGTGCGCGCGTCCGGCGCCGAGACCACCAGCGCGACATTGGTCACGTTGTCGCCCACGTCGGCAAGACCGAGGTATCCGTCGGCGGCGACGTGCATTTCCCCAAGCGAGGTCATGCCGTCGATGCCACGATAGTGGGCGACCAGCGCGATGCGCCGCGGCCAGCGTGAAGTATGCGCCAGTCCGAGACGCCGGGCGACGATGGAACGCAGGCCGTCGGCGCCGATCACCACATCGGCCAGGATGTCGTGCGGACCGTCGACGGTGCGAACTCGCACACCAGCGGCCCGACCGGCGGCATCGTGCAGTACGTCCTCGACCTTCACCCCTTCGATGACCTGCACGCCGCGGGCGCGCACGCGTTCAATCAGCACCGTATCGAGGACTTCGCGCCGAATACCCAGGCCGCGATCGCGAAAGCCGCGAAACCCGTGACGCGCCACGAACTCGCCGTGGATGCGTCGACCCGAGGGCGCATGCACTTCCATGCCGGTCAACGCGGCCGCTTGCGCCTCGATGGCCTCCAGTGCCCCCATGGCCGACAGAATTCTGGCGCCTTCCGGGCTGAGGTACTCCGCGCACGGCTTCGCACGCGGAAATCGCGCGCGGTCAATCAACACGACATCCAGTCCCGCTTCCGCACAGTACCACGCGGTGGATGAGCCTGCGGGGCCGCCGCCGACCACCAAGACCTGCGTTGCGCGTGGAAGGGGCTCAGTGGGCATGATACGGAAGCTAACGCGCGGTCGCGCTCACTTGATCCCGCGTGTAGCGAGCACGACGGCAACCGCGGCGCCGGTGAGGGAGCAGGCCACATTCACGACATCGTTGTTCAGATGGCGAATGCCACCCACATGCGTGGTGGCGGTGCCGTCGCAGTGTTCGAGTCGCTCGGTGAGTCGCCCGCACGTTGGGCACGCGCGCCGCTCCTGCATCAACGCGCCGAGCAGTGTGTCAACGGTGGCGCCGGCCACTCCGCCCCACGCGACCGGCCACACGGCGGGCGCCGCAATCATGGACACTCCGTAGGCCAACCCCGAGAGCAGCAGGGCACCGAGCACGGCGCCAAGTGAGCCGTTCCACGTTACGGCCCCGGACGTTCCGGGTGGTACGCGTCGAAAACTCCGGAGCGACCACGGTTCACCGCCTACCAAGGTGCCAATCTCGGTGGACCAGGTGTCTGCTCCGGACGCGGCCAGGGCACCCGCTGCCCCGATCGCTGCGAGGGCCGCCATGGTGTCGCGCGGCCAGCGGTCGCCCGTCGATTCCCCGAGCAGGACGATGACCGCGGCGAGGACAAACACGCCGCCGTTGGCCAATACCTGTGCGGCATCCCGACGATTTCCCTTGCTGACGATGTCGCGCGTGCGCGCCGCTTTTCGCGCATGTCCGACGCGCGACAGGGCAGTGGCCAGCGCAAACCAGCCAATGAGATAGGCGCCCCAGGCCCACTGAACGCGCAGGGCGAGCGTGCCAATCACGAATGCGGCGACGGCGCCGTCGGCGCGAAGACTCCCGGCGCGCCACGCGGCCAACGCAATGGCACCGGCGAACGCGCACGCAACCCACCACGGGGCGGCGGAGACGGCGAGGTTGGCGACTGGTGACGTCATGGCCGATGCTGTCGGTGGGACCAGTCGAACGCAAGCGGTGCGCCGTCCCCTGGCGAAAGGCGGAAAGTGCGTGCGCCGCTTGTTTGAGTGACCCGCGACACGTTAGCTTCGCCCACAGTGACACACATGGTCGATGATTCCGTGACGCGGGCGACACCCCACGGCGAACCCGCGCTTGCGCGTACGGGTGGGCCGTTGGACGCGCGTCTGCCCTTGTCCCTGCTGGAGGCCGTCAAGGCCATCGATACACCTGAGGCTGAACTCGACGCCGAACTGGTGCATGAACTGCGCAACAAGCGATTCGGTTTGAGCGAGACCGTGCTGTCGCAGATTCGGCGCTACCAGGATGCCGTGCGACGCCAACAGCGCGTGCCGTTTGACGAGGTGCTCGCGCTGACGCGCCTGATCGGTCGTCGACCTGACGCGGATCTGGCATTCCGCGAAGCCGGACGTCGTTGGGCGCGCGCGGCGATCTCCACGATCGGCGCCACCAGTCGCAGCGCGGCCACGTCGTTGCCATCGCTGATCGGTCGACCGATTGCGCTGCGTCAACTGCGCCGTCTGGCGCGTCGATTCATGGATGCGACACTGGTGCGCCAAGGCAGTTCGCTGTTACTGGAAGTGGGATCGCCCGTGTCGGTCGATGCCGGACCGGGTGGCGCGGGGTGCGGCCTGTATGAGGCGGCCTTCCGTGAATCGTTGCATGTGCTGGCCGACGCCGATGGCGCGGTTGAGCACGTGATGTGTCGCGCCCGCGGTGACGCCCGCTGTCAGTGGCGTGCCGAGTGGCGCCGACGCTGACCCTGTCCGCCCTTCACCCGCGCTGCTCATGCTGACTGCCGACATGCTTCCGCGCCTCCAGCGTCTGATCGCCGACGCGGGGCTCGATGGCTGGTTGCTGTACGATTTTCGCGGCACCAACGCCATCGCGCACGGCATGCTGGGTTTTGACGGCCTCGTGTCGCGGCGCGTGTTCGCGTTCATCCCGCGCGAAGGCACGCCCATTGGCATACAGCACGCCATCGAACCGGGTCCGTGGGCCCGCTGGCCTGACGCGTGGCCGTTGCGCGTGTACAGCGGGTGGCGCGAGTTGGAGCACGAGTTGCACACGCTCGTTGCCGGTAAGCACGTGGCCATGGAGTATTCGGCCGGTGACGCGATTCCGTATCTCGACCGCATCCCCGCCGGCGTGTTGGAGATGGTGCGCGCCACTGGCGCGACCGTGGTGAGTTCCGGCGAACTGGTGTCGCAGGTGTACGCCACCTGGACGGCGACGCAACTGGCGTCGCATACGCGCGCGGCGGAAGTGATTCGCACGATTGCCCTCGAGGCCATTGATCATGCCGGGGCGATGATTGCGGCCGGTACGCCGGTGGCCGAGCACGAGGTGCAGCAACGGATTCTCGACGCGTTTGCGCGAGCCGGTCTGGAAACAGAACATGGGCCGGATGTGGCCGCGTCGGAGAGTGCCGCCAATCCGCACTACGCGCCGTCCGCCCTGACGCCCCGCGTGATACGACGCGGTGATTTGCTGTTGATTGACTTGTGGGCGCGCGAGTCCAACGGTGGTGTGTACGCCGACCAGACCTGGATGGCCTCGATGGGGCCGCCGTCGGCACGTGCGATCACCATCTGGGAGGCGGTGCGCGATGCGCGCGATGCCGCGCTGGCGTTGATCAGTGCCCGCGTGGCGGCCGGCCAACCGGTGCGTGGCGGCGAGGCGGATGATGCCGCGCGCGCGGTGATCACCACGCGCGGGTTCGGTCCGCAGTTCTGGCACCGCACCGGGCACAGTATCGACTCGCGCGAACTGCACGGCTCGGGTCCGCAGATCGACAATCTCGAATCGCGCGACGACCGTCTGCTGATTCCCGGTGTGGGATTCTCCATCGAACCGGGTATCTACCTGCCGGGCGAACTGGGCGTGCGCAGTGAAGTCAACTGTTTTGTGGGAGCGGACGCGTTGCTGGTGACGCCCGGGGTGGTGCAGCGGGATCTCATCGTCGTCTGAGCGGGCACTGATGCGCTCCCGGGGCCGGTTTGCGCGGCGTGTTGGTCAGGTCGCGTCGGTCCTGATGCTGGGCAACGCCTGTCGGGAGTCGCCGCCCGATGCCGCGGTGACGGGCCGTGTCGCTGACGTGCCCGCATCGCGTGGCTCTGTCGACAATTTAGAGGTCCGCGACCTGCCGCCTGACAGCGCGCTGCGGGCCCTGTGGGGCGCAGGCGCGCGCTATGTCGTGGTGACGGACACGTCGGCTTTGCACGGCGGCACAATTGTCGGAACGCTTGAAGCGCCGGCCGGACTGACCGGCGACTCCGCCATCACGCCCACGCACGACTTGAATGTGTGCAAGCCATTCACCGACACGCGAACGCCGTCCCAGGACGGCGGCGCAGGGAACGCCGTGGTGTGGCTGGTGGGCGTGACGACCGGGCCGCCGCTCAACGCCTCACGTCGGGCAGCGCTGACACTCGATCGCTGTCGGCTTGAGCCGCGCGTGCAACGCATGGCGCTTGGCGGCACCCTGCAGGTGACCTCGCGCGATGCGATGTCGTCGCGCCTGCGGTTTGTCGACGTGGGGGATGCCACCACGATCCGCGCGCAGGTGATGCTGACGGATGCCGGGCAAGTCGTGCCAACGGGCGAGGTGGCGGCGACGGCGGGGCTGGTGGAGGTCCGTGACGACAAGCACCCGTGGGTTCGCGCCTTCATCGCCGTGGCCCCGCATCCGTTTGTGGCCATCACGTCATCGAACGGGACGTTTCGATTTGACAGTGTGCCCGAGGGCACCTACACGCTGGTGGTGTGGCAGGAACAGCTGGGAGTCCGCACGCAGGTCCTCCAGGTGCACCGTGGCGTTGAGGTGAGGGTGAGGATGAAGTACCTGGTACCTAGTACCTAGTACTCAGTACTTAGTACCTAGTACTCAGTACTTAGTACCTGGTACTGAGTACTTAGTACCTGGTACTTGGTACTGTGTACTGTGTACTTACCAGACTCGCGTACTGTCCGCCCTCTCGGCGCATCAGTTCGTCGTGCTTGCCGACTTCCACGATCGATCCGCCGTCGAGCACGACCACGCGATGGGCGCGGCGCACCGTGCTCATGCGATGCGCAATGAGGAGGGTGGTGCGACCCTGCAGAAGTTCCTCCAGGGCTTCCTCGACGAAACGCTCGCTTTCGTTGTCCAAGCTGGACGTGGCTTCGTCGAGAATCACCACGGCGGGATTCTTGAGAAACACCCGAGCGATGGCGATGCGCTGGCGCTGTCCACCTGAGAGCTTGACGCCGCGCTCGCCGACGCGCGTGTCCCATCCACCGGGGAGACGCTCAATAAACTCGAGTGCATGGGCCGCTCGTGCCGCCTGCACCACGTCGGCGTCGCTGGCCTCGGGCCTGGCGTAGATGATATTCTCGCGAATCGTGCCGCTGAACAACACGGGTTCCTGCGGCACGATGCCGATCGCGCCGCGCAGCGATTCCAGTGAAAGCTGCCGCACGTCGATGCCATCCAGCGTGATGCGCCCTTCGGACACGTCCCAGAAACGCGGGAGCAGGCTGGCGACGGTAGTCTTGCCGCCGCCCGATCGCCCCACCAGCGCCAGCACTTCTCCCGGGGCAATGGTCAGCGTCAACTCGCGAATGACCATGGGCAGGTCGTCGGCGTAGCGGAACGACACCGCCTCGTAGGCCACGGCACCGCGCACCGGCGTGAGCAGCGCGCGCGGCCGCGCGGGATCGCGCACGGTGGCCTGCGTGTCCAGCAATTCAAACACGCGGGTTGCCGCGCCCAGGGCTTCCTGGAACGACCCGAACAGGGTGGCCAGCGAACCGACGGCGGCGGCCACGGTCAATGCATAAAACAGGAACGACACCAGCGCTCCGGCCGTCAGGCGACTGTTCAACACCTGCACACCGCCTTGCCACATGACCGCCACCACCGCCGCAAACGCGACGAAACCCACGATGCCGAAAAACGCCGCGCGGAGTTGCGCGCGCTGCACGGCGGCCATGACGACATCGCGCAACAGCTCGCCGAATCGGGCGATCTCCTGCTTTTCGCGCGTAAAGCTCTGCACGATACGAATGGCGCCGAACGCCTCGTCGGCCGTGCCCATGGCGCTCGCCACCCGATCCTGCACACCGATGCTGGCTTTGCGCAGGGCCCGACCAAAGACGATGGCCGCGCCGACCACCAACGGCACCACCGCCAGGGTGGTGAGCGTGAGGTGCGGATTGGTCACCGTGAGCATCAGGATGCCGCCGACCAGAAACAGCGACTGTCGGGAGAGTTCGGAGATCCACGAGCCGAGCAACGACTGCAGCAGTCCGAGATCGCTGGACAACCGGCTGGTGAGTTCACCGGTGCGGCGTTCCGTGAAAAACGACGGCGAGAGACGGATGAGATGCGCGAACGTTTGTTCGCGCAGGGTGGCGATGATCCGTTCGGTGGTCGCGCTGAGCAGATAGACCTGCACGAAGTTCATCACGGCCTGCACGGCGAACACGCCCAGCAGCACCAGCGCCACCCGATTGAGTGCCACGCGATCCTTGAGCTCGAACGCGGCGTCGAGGAGGTAGCGAAGCACCAGCGGAAAGACCAGGCCGGCGGCGGCCGCGATCAGCAGGCAGACCGCCGCCAGGGCCAGACGCGCGCGATATGGGCGAAGCAGCGGGAGCAACCGCGCGAGGGGGCGCGGCGACAGGAATTTTCGGCGGGGTGCCTCGCGCCGGGCCTCAGCCAAGGGCGCGATCCACGGCCATGGCGACAAACAGCAACGCGAGATACAGCAGCGAGTACTTGTACACCCACCACGCCGGACCTGACCACGGTGTTCCCGCCCTGGCGGCGCTCAGGATGCGCAGCACGCCCCCCATGAGCAACGCCCCCAGCACCACGGCCGACACCAGGTAGATCAGGCCGAAGGCGCCGAAGAGCACGGGCAGCAGTGTGAGCACCAGCAGAATCACCGTGTACCACACCATCTGGTGCATCGTTTCACGTTCCCCCCACACCAGCGGCGCCATCGGCACGCCCGCGCGGCCGTAGTCCACCTGTTTGAGCAACGCGAGCGCCCAGAAATGTGGCGGCGTCCAGTAGAACACGATGAGGAACAGACAGAGCGCGGTCACATCAAGCGTGCCGGTGACGGCGGCCCAACCCACCAATGGAGGAAATGCCCCTGCCGCACCGCCGATGACGATGTTCTGCGGTGACGTGCGCTTGAGCCACCGCGTGTAGATGAACACGTAGAAATTGAATCCCGCCAGCGCGAGGCCCGCCGTCAGCACATTCACGAATTGCGCCAGCATCCACGTGGCGAACGTGGCGCAGGCAATGCCGAACGCGAGCACCTGAATGGGCGACATGCGTCCACTGGGGATCGGACGCAATCGGGTACGCGCCATAACGTCATCGATGTCGCGATCGAGATACATGTTGACTGCGTTCGCCCCGCCGGCCATCAGGTAGCCCCCAATGGACACCAGCAGCACGGTCAGCCAGGATGGCGATCCAGCGGCATACATGGGCGCCACGGTCGTCACCAGCAATAGCGAGATAATGCGCGGCTTGGTGAGCGAGATGAGATCGCGCGACAGCGTCGGCGGCACGTCCCCTTGCGGCGCCACGGGTACACTGGTCATGTCGTGACGCTCGCGGACATCGGTGATGGCGCCGACGCGTGCGAACGACCCGTCGCCATCGCGCTGTGTCCGGCGGCGATCCTCGCCAGGTACATCATGGCGCACGCCGTGACCCAGATGAGGATACCGGTCGCTTGGTGCAGCGACCGCACGACGCCGGGGAATCCGCCCGTCACCATCCAACCGGCCCAGACGATTTGCAGCACCCCCAAGCCCATGGCGCACCACGCGGCGCGGAGCACCACCGACGCCTCGCCGCGTTGACGAAACACAAACGGCAACGAGCCAAGGTGCAACACCAGCAGATAGGCCAGAATGCGATGCGTGAGCTGCACATGTTGCGCGGCACCGCCCAGGGAGCCTTCACCGCACAGCGGAAACCCGGCACAGGCCACCGCGGCGCCCGGGATCTTGGCGGTGAGTCCACCCATGAGGACCACCAGCAATGCACCAATGGCCGCACCGAGCGCGCCGTTGGCGGCCTTCCGTGTGCCGGATTGCCCGATGACGGATCTGCCGCCCAGCCCGCCGGCGCGAATGGTGGCCACCGTCAACACGGCCAGCAGTGACGCTGCGAGGAGTTTGTGGACCACCGTGGCCCACGGCGGGTTTCCCGTGAACACGGTCACCGCGCCGAACAGCGCCGGTGCGAACCACAACCCCAGCGCCAGTTTCGCGACGGGCAACACGCCACCTGAGCCGCCAACCGACCCATCGGCGCGGGCGCGCCACGCCGCGAGCACCAGCCACGCAATCGAGGCGAACAGCGCGATGGCCAGATAGCGGTGCATCACCTCGATGACGAGATCCATGCGCTCAAACGGCGGAAACCAGTAGCCGTAGCATTTGGGCCAATGGTCGCCGCACCCCATGCCGGAGCCGGAGATGCGCACGATGGCCCCGAATACGATGTGCACCAGGGCGACGCCCAGTGCGACGTACGCAGATCGACGAACGGGCGCGGAAGGCAGAACGTATGCGGACATGGTGTATATAAGTCGTCGACTCAGGCCCGCGGGGCTGTCACTGGGAGCACGCCACGCGATGAGGACGGATTCGATGTCGGGGATGCGGCTGGATGCAACTGGCGCCACGTGAACACGAATGCCGCGGTCAGCAGCACGACCGGGAGCAGCACCCACATGATCTCCTGGGCGCGACGCGGCACCGGCACGTGCGGAGAACTCGTCCCGGTTGGAATGACCTTCCAGACCGCCCGCACGATGAAATACTGGGCGACGATACAGGCGGCCGCCGCGATCCAGAACAGTACGTCGAGGGAGAGGGATGTCATGACGGGAGAAACCTAGACGCTGACGCTTCCCGACGGACCCCCCGTGCGGTGAGGCGTGCGAAGGAGTAGCATTGCGCATGACTCCGCCTCCTGTGTCTCCGGCGTCGCGCGCGCCGACATCGCTTCCCACGGCACTGCCTCGCCGCCTTGGCCTCTGGAGCGCCATCGCGGTGGTGATCGGCACCACCATCGGCTCCGGCATCTTTCGATCGCCGGCCGGGATTGCCGACAAGCTGCCCGGACCGCTTCCGCTCATCTCCGTCTGGGTCATCGGCGGCATATTCGCGCTCTGCGGCGCCATCACGCTGGCCGAGGTCGCCGGTGCGCTGCCGGAAACCGGTGGCTACTTCGTGTTCATTCGCGAAGGATGGGGGCGATTGCCGGCGTTTCTGTATGGCTGGACCGAGTTGGTGATCATCCGTGCGGCCGCACTGGGCGGTATTTCGCTGACGTTTGCCGAATATCTGTTGCGGGGGCTGGGGTTCAACCCGAGTATCGCGCCCTATGACACCTATGCGCACTGGGTGGCGGCGCTGGCGCTGGGGTTGATGGCCACCGTGAACATCGTGGGGCTGCGATGGGGCGCTCTGGTGCAGAATGTCACCACAATCGCCAAATACGGCGGGCTGCTGCTGATCGTGGCGCTGGCCTTTTCGTTGGGGCTCCCGCAAACGGGCGGGCATTTCACTCCGGCGGCGCCACCGGGGAGCTTTTCGGTGCGGGCGTTCGGGCTGGCTCTGGTATCGGTGTTGTGGGCCTACGACGGGTGGGGCGATCTCACCAAGGTGGGTGGTGAGGTGGCCGATCCCCGTCGCACACTCCCGCGGGCGATCATTTGGGGCACCCTGGCCATCATCCTGATTTATGTGCTGGCCAATGTGGCGTATCTGTCGGTGCTCACCGTGGACGAGATCCGTGGCGCGCGTCTGGTGGCGGCGGACGTGGCCGAGAAGCTCATCGGTCCGGTGGGTGTGACGTTGGTCTCGATCACGGTGTTGCTTTCCACGTTTGGATCCGTGAACGGATCGCTGCTGACCGGCCCGCGGATCTTCTTCGCCATGGCGGATGACGGCCTGTTTTTCCGGCAAGTGGCAAAAGTCCATCCTCGGTTTCAGACGCCGTACGTGGCGATCACATTGGCGGCGAGCATCGGCATCGGGTTCGTACTGTTGCGCTCGTTTGAACAGCTGGCGGACATCTTTGTGACCGCGTCGCTCGTGTTCTACATCCTCAGCGTGGGCGCGATCTTTCGGCTTCGGCGCCGTCCGGACTGGAATCCGCCCATGCGGGTGCCGCTGTATCCGATTGCCCCGGTGCTGTTTTGCGCCGCGACCCTGTTTCTGCTGATCAATGCGCTGCTCGACCCGAACCAGCGGTGGGGGACCATCGGGGTGCTGGGTGTAATCGCGGTCGGCATTCCCGTCTACTATGTCACCGTGGGCCGGAGTGGGCGGGCCAATGTGCATCGTGACTGATCGGATACTGACTTTTCTTGTGCGCGGTCGGCGGTAGTCCTAGCTTTGACGCTTGTCGTTTCCCGGGAGGCATCGGGGGGCGGCTCGCTCCACCTTTTTGCACACTCTCCTCCGAGTTTCAGAAAATGCGAAAACTTCGTTCGCTGTTTGTGCTGGCGCTGGGTGCCATGGTCGGCGTGGCCGATGTGGCAGCCGCTCAAGGCGTCACCACCGGCGCCATCTCGGGTCTCGTCGCTGACGAATCGGGCAAGCCGATTGACGGCGCCCTGATCCAGGTTGAAAACAAGAGCAACGGGTTCAAGGCCAGCACGCTCACCCGTGAAAACGGGCGGTACTACGTGCAGGGCCTCGAAGTCGGCGGCCCCTATACGGTGTCGGTGCGTCGTCTGGGTTTTGCGCAGCAGGCCCAGGACGGCGTGTTGGTGAAGCTTGGGCAGACCGTGCCGGTGGACTTTGTGGTCAAGGCGCAGGCGGCCCAGTTGGCCGGCGTTACGGTGAGCGCCACCAAGGGCGCGATCATCTCGCCCACCAAGATGGGCGTCAGCACCACGATCAGCGACACCGCGATCGCGCGGTTCCCGTCGCTCAATCGCGACTTCACCGACTTCGCCAGAGCCACGCCCCAGGTGTCCACCACGGGCAACGGTCTCTCGGGCGGCGGCGTGAACAACCGCTACAACCTGATCCAGATTGACGGCGCCAACGAGTCCGATCTGTTCGGATTGGGCAGCAACGGTCGCCCCGGCGATCAGGCCGGTGCCAAGTCGATTTCTTTGGACGCCGTGAAGGAGTATCAGGTGCTGCTGTCGCCGTTTGATGTGCGGCAGGGCAACTTCTCGGGGCTGCTGATCAACGCGGTCACGAAGAGCGGCACCAACAACTTCCACGGCTCGGTGTTCGGCTACACGCGCGATCAGGACCTCACGCGCAAGCAGCCATTCCTCGGCGCGTTCAGCCGCTCGCAGTACGGCGCCTCCATTGGTGGCCCGATTGTCCGGAACAAGGCGTTTTTCTTCCTCTCCACCGAATGGCAGAAAGAACAGCTGCTGTCCACCGGACCCTACATCGGCTCGTCCGACTCGCCCGTGTCGCAAACGCAGGTGGATGCGTTCAACACGGTGCTGGCACCTCTCGGCATTGCTGGTGGCACGGGTGCCCAGATCAACCGCCCGAATCCGCTCACCAACGTGTTCGCGCGCGTGGACTTGAATTTCCTGCCCAAGACGCGTGTGGTGGTGCGACACAACTACGGCGCCGCCGACAACAACAATTTCGGCGGTGGCGGTTCGCGCGATGCCATCACGAATAACCAACCGTCATTCGCCCTCACGTCCAACGCCTACGCGTTCACGTCGCGCAAGAACGCGACGGTGGTGCAGGCGTTCACGGCCCTGGGCAACGGGGTCTTGAACGAACTGAACGTGGGATACACCACGATCAACGACAAGCGTGATCCGGTCACCAAGCTGGCCCAGATCAGCGTGGTCACCCCGCGTCAGACGGGCACCGGCACCGCGCTGTTCATTGCCGGCGGCGAAGCGTCGTCGCACGGCAACCAGCTGGACCAGAAGACGCTGGAACTGGCCGATAACCTGACCATTCCCATCGGCGATCACAACGTCACCATCGGCACGAAGAACATCTTTTACCAGTCGGCCAACCTGTTTGCCAACAACCTGTTCGGCACCTGGCGCTTCAACAGCCTCGATTCGCTGAGAGGCACGTGTGCGACCTGCGGCGGCAATGCGCTCGCGTCCTCGTACGCGGTGACGGTGCCGACGCCGGCCGGCACGGACGGTTTCATTCGCATGAAGTCGGCCACGTATGCGTTCTACGTGCAGGATCAGTGGAACGTGCGGCCGACCATCAACTTTACGTACGGCATTCGCGCGGACATTCCCGTGTTCCGCAACAAGCCCGTGTACAACCTGGCAGTGGATACGGCGTATAAGCGCAACACCAGTGACCTGCCCACGGGGAACATCCAATGGTCGCCGCGCATCGGCTTCAACTGGGACGTGACCGGCGATCAGCGGAACCAGCTGCGCGGCGGCGTTGGCGGCTTCACCGGTTCACCGGCCGGTGTGTGGCTGTCCAACGCATATGGCAACACCGGCCTGTTGGGCACGCCCGGGTTGACCTGCAACAACGCCACGCCCAGCAACGCCAACTACCCGCCGACGTTCACCTCGGCAGCCATCGCCAATCCGCCCGTGCGGTGCGGTGGCACCAATGCCAATCCCGCCAGTGCGGCCTTGTCGTCGACGATCAACACGATTGATCCGAACATGAAGTTCCCGCAAGTCATCAAGTACTCGCTGGGCTTCGACCACGACTTCGGTCGCAACATCATCGGCAGCGTGGAAGGGCTGTACACGCGCTCCAAGTACTCGCTGTTTTATAGCAACCTCGCGTTGGCCGGACCGCAGGGCACGGACGCGCATGGTCGCACGATGTACGGCACCATCACCGGTTCCAGCTCGAGCCCGGTCACCAAGGGCGGCCGCAACCAGGTGTATGACGCGTCCAACAGCAGTGGTGGTGACTACTCGTACAACCTGACGGCCAGCCTGATCAAGCGCTTCGCCGACAACTGGGAAGGCGCGCTCTCGTACACGTATTCCGAGGCGCGCGACGTGCAAAGCACGCTCAACTCCACGGCGAATTCCAACTTCAACCAGGGCCGCACCGTGTCCGGCGATCTGCTGGACAAGACCACCCTGGCGCCCGCCAAGTGGGATCAGCCGCACAAGATCGCGGCGGCGGGTACGTACAGCTTCCCGTGGCGCATGGATGTGTCGCTCATCTACACGGGCACCTCGGGATCGGCGTACGACTACTACCACAGCACCGACGAGAACGCCGACGGGTCCACCGCGAACGATCTGGTGTACATCCCGAAGAACACGGCGGACGCCAACGAGATCCTGTTCACCGGCTACAACGTGCCGGCCTCGGCGGCGAGTGTCACGGCGCAACAGGTGGCGATGGACAAGTTCATCAATTCGGTGGACTGCCTGAAGAATCAGCGCGGACAGATCCTCAAGCGCATGACCTGCCGGGCGCCATGGCGCGACCTGTACAACGTGTCCATTCGCCAGTCGTTGCCGTCGGTGAGCGATCACTCGATGTCGTTCGCGATTGACATCTTCAACTTCGCGAACCTGGTGAATAGCCGGTGGGGCCAGCAGAAGAGCACTGTCTCGCCCGGCCTGCCGGGTGTGCAGCTGCTCAGTCGTACGGGCGTGACCACGCAAAGCGGCAAGACGGTTGGCGTGTACACGTTCTCCCCCACGCAGACGCTGTATGATGTGCGCAACGTGGATTCGAATTACCGGATCCAGCTGTCGCTGCGCTACGGGTTCTGAACCACGTAGGGCATAGTGAAACGGGCGGGCTTCGAGAGAAGCCCGCCCGTTTCGTTTCTGAGGGGGGAGGGGGGAGAGGCCGAGGGGTGAGCACCGACAGCGTTGAGGGGAGAGGGGTGAGCCGGTGAGGGGAGCGTTGGGCTGCCCTCGCGGGCTCGCCGCTCACGCGCTCACTACCTGTTCCTGCTCATCCCTCAACTCCCTCAGCCCTCAATCCGTCCTAAAAGATCTTCAGATTGATGTACTTCCGCGGGTTGGCCTTGATATCCGCCATCAGCGAATCCACCCGCAGGAGCATCGAATCCAGTCGCCGGTACACCGCATCGTCGTTCATCAGCTTGCCCACCGTGCCGTTGCCGGTATTCACCTTGGTGACCACCGACTGCACCTGCGCATTGGTCTGCTTCAGTTCGCGCGACAGCTGCTCCAGACTGGCGGACATGGCGCGCACATTGGTCAGCGTCGAATCGACTTTGGCAGAATCGATGGACGCGATGGTGCTGCGCAGCGCGTCCTGTGTCTTCGTGAGCTGCTTTGACTGCTCCGCCATCACGTTGCTCATCTGGGCCACCAGCTTCGTCAACTGGGCAATCGTCGTCCGAACGTCCTTGAGGCCGCCGCCGTCCACAAATTCGGCCCGCGCCCTCCCGGTGAGCGCGCTGACGTCGGCCGCAATCGAGTCGCCCTTGGTGAGCAACTCGGCTGGTCCGGGGGAACCCTTGCCCGTGGGGATCGTATCGCCTTGCGGCATGAAGGCCTTCTCACCAAGCACGGGCTTCACGGCGATCAACTGATCACCGAAGATGCCGTTGGCCTGCACGGTGGCCGTGGATCCTTTCGGCACCCGGTACTGTTGCTGCACCTTGATCGCCACCACGATGGTGCCATTGGGGTCGAGCTCCACGCGATCCACGAATCCGATTTGGACCCCGGCCAGCAACACCGGTTGGCCCTGCTTGAGCCCGGCGCCCCAGGGGAATCGCGCAAACATCGAGTAATTGCGGGCCAGACCACCGCGCGCAATCCAGATGGTGCCGCCGAGTCCGACTACGATCGCACCGGCGAGGAGGAGACCAACGAGAATTTCGTCGCGTCGTTTCATGAGGCGAAATGGAAAACGGGGAACGGCCGCGAGCGGGCGCGCTGAATGGTCATGCTTGAATGAACGGTGCGAAGACGGCGGCCACAATTGCGTCGAGCACGAGGATCGAGACGGACGCGATGACGACGGCAAGGGCGGTTGAACGTCCCACACCTTCGGCGCCGGCCTCGGTGACGTATCCCTCGTAGGAGCACACAAACGCGATCGCGCCGCCGAAGCAGACGGCCTTGATCAGCGAATAGACCACCTGAAATTCGGTGAAGGCCAGTCGCAGCCCGTCCAGGAAATCAGAGGTGCGCACGTCGGTGGCCATCACCAGGGTCGCCCACGCGCTGAGGATGGCGGTGGCGTTGGCAATGATGGTGAGCGCCGGAATCATCACCAGCGCGGCGAGGAGTCGCGGGAGCGCCAGATAGGCCACCGGATCGAATGACAGGGTCTCCAGCGCATCGATCTGCTCGGTCACGCGCATGGTGCCGATTTCCGCCGTCATGCGGGCGCCCACGCGACCTGTCAGCACCAGGGCGGTCAGCAGGGGCCCCAGTTCGAGCACGATGCTCTGCCGGACGATGAGGCCCACCACCGACAGCTGCACGCCGGGGAACAGTTGATAGCGTGTCTGAAACGCCGTCACGCCGCCCAGAAAGGCCGCGACGATGGCGGCCAGTGGCAGCGACTCTACGCCGATGCGTTGCATCTGCCGGATTGTTTCCGGTGCCCAGGTGCCAGGCTCGCGCAGACCGCGCGCGATGTCTCGCGCAAAGTACGCGCGCTTGCCCAGGGAACGGAGCAATCCGGCAGTGCGCTTGTAGGCCGCGCGCACCACGATCCCGACCGGCATCAGGTCCGCACGCGGGCCAGCAGGACAATCGCGAGCAGCCCAACCAGTACGTTGGGCATCCACGCGGCGAGTTCGGGTTGCATCAACCCTTTCCCGCCTACGGCCTTGGTCAGCTGAATAAGCACGAGGAACAATACGGTAGTGGCCAAGCTGATCGCCACACCAAAGGCGGCACCCCCGCGTTGCGAGCTGGTGGCCAGCGGGGCCCCGAAGAGTGCGATGATGATGCACGTGACCGGGATGGCGATCTTCAGCATCCGCTCCACCTTGAGCAGGTTCACCTCGGCGCCCGAGCGCTCGAGAGCCCGGATGAACGTGGTGAGCTGGGCGAAATTCATTTCGGTCGGCTCACGCTCGGTGGCCCGCAGTTCATCCGGCGATTCCTTGAGCCGCCGGTCGAGGATCGAATCGAATCCGAAGGCCAGATCGATGGAATCGTTGGGGAGCACATGGAGCTGACCCTTCTGCAGCATCCATCCGCCCTTGCTGGTCCACCGACCGCTGTCTGCGGCAATCAGCAACCCCGCCCGGAGCTTCGAGCCCCGCTCCTCGACCTCGACGCGTTCCACGCGGCGCTTCTCGGTATCGAGCGAATAGATGCGGTAGACGCGCCCCATGTCGTTGGCGAACGCGAAATTGTAGCGCGCTGTCTCACGGAATTCGCTGCGGCCGGCCAACAACTTGAGACGTTTGGAATTGGCCGGTGGTGCCACCTCGCTGAACACCAGGCCGATGCCGGTGGCGAAGGTGGCCATCAGCAGGATCGGCGCAATGAAGCGATAGAAGCTGATGCCCGAGGCCTTGGCCGCCGTGATCTCGGCGTACCGCGTGAAGGTGCCTATGGAGAAGACCGTCGCAAACAGCACGGCGGCCGGCAACACCATGAAGAGCGTATCGGGGATCCAGTAGAAGTAGCTCATGGCGACGGCCTGATACGTGAGCTTCTTCTCCGTGTACTTCCGGAGGTTGTCCACCAGGTCGATGACAAACACCAGCACCGGGAACCCGGCCACCGTCACGAAAAAGATGCGCGCAAATTCGGCGGCCACATAGCGGTCAAGCGGCGTGATGAGACGCGCACGCCCGGATGGACGCGTGTCACTCATACGGCGGCCGCCCGTTCGCGGGCGAGCGTTCGGCGCACCGCCCGGTCGCGCCACCATTCGCGAAGTCCGCCGCCACGCGAACTGTCGGTGGTGGATTCGACGCGCCAGAGCATCATGATGCCCACGAGCGTGAAGATCACATTGGCAATCCACATGGCGACCGACGCGGGCAGTCGACCCTTGTCGGCGAGCGCCTCCCCCGCCATCAGGCACACGTAGTACAGGCCGAACACCACGATGCTGACCCCGAGGGTGACGCCCACGCCGCCGCGCGGAAAGCGGAGCGCGATAGGCGGACCAAACAGCACGAACACGAGGCAGGCGAACGACAGCGCGAACTTCTTGTGGATTTCCACCGCCAGGCTGTCCAACGATTCGCGCGACTCGGTCAACTGCATGTTGGCCGCCATCATGGATCCGCGATACAACTCGGTGGTGTCGATATTGGAGGGCAGCGCGGGAGCGGGAACGGGGGCCGGCTGCACACCGGTGGAGGGGGCTATTCCGAGCGCGGAGTCGGCGCGGGCCTGCGTGACCGGCGCGCCAGGTGTTGGCTGGCCGGGCACCGGGGCGGGGACCACGCCCGGCTGTGCAACCGGCGAGGGTGTCGGGGGTACGGGCTGCTGCACCGTCGGCTGTTGCTGCACCGGTGGCTGTTGCTGTCCTGCTGGCGGCTGCACCGGCGGTTGCTGCACCGGTTGTTGTTGTACCGGTGGCTGTTGTACCGGTGGCTGTTGTACCGGTGGCTGTTGCACCGGCGGCTGCGATCCCGAATCTCCAACCCCCTGCGCGTGCGCCGCCTTCACTCCCAGCAGCGACGGCAACGTGACACAATAGAACTGCGCGAGCTTTTCGCGTGCCGGTCGGTCGCGGGGGGCCTTGATGGTTTTGGTCCCGGCCTTGACCAGTCGGCTGGCGTACATGATGTACTCCTTCCGGATCCGCGTGTACTCCATGGCCGACGTGCGGTACTTCTGATCCATTTCGCACACGGACATCTCGCGGTCGCCCTTGTACATGTCCGACCGGGACGATTCGAAGTTTTGCGTGATGCCTCGCACCTGCACCACCTGACTGCGGAAGTACGTTCGCTGGAAACGGCGGGCATCGCCCTTCACGAATTCCTGCGACCGTCCGTCGTACAGCATGAGCTGCAGGTCCTTCCCGTTCGGGGCCAGCAGAAACAGGCCGCTATCCGCATAGATGGTCTTGCGTTCCGGACCTTTGGTGAGGTCATAGATCACCACGTCCCACATTCTATTGGTGGCGGCATCGCTGCGGGCCACGCGCATGAAGAACTGTTCGGTGATGGCATTCAACACCTGATCGCGCAGGGCCAGCGTGGGCTTGGTCCGCGCGATGTCCTGCTGCAAAATGCGCAGCCGATGGTTGGCGCGCGGCAGGACCTGATCGTTGAACGCCACCATGACCAGCGACAGCAGGAAGGCGCATACGAGCACGGGGAACATGAGCGACCGCACCCGCACGCCGCTGGCCTTGAACGCGGTGATCTCGTGTTCCGCCGCCATGCGGCCAAACGCGTACAGCGTGGCCACCAGCACCGCCATGGGCAAGGTCATCGCCACGGTGAAGGGCAGCGACAGCACGAAGAACTGGGCGATGGCTTTCCACGGCAAGCCCTTGCCGGCCAGATTGGCCAGCTGGCGCGCGACGTACTGCAGCATGAGCAGCGACGTCAGCGCACTGAGGGCAAACACGAGGGGGCCGACGTGCTCGCGCACGACGTAGCGGGTGACAAGCTTCACGACGTAAATTCCTCGCTCACTACCGGCATTATCAAGGGCGCGTCCGCAGATGGGTTCATGAACTGTGCGTGATGGGGCAGAGGGGGAGTTCCATGTAACGCGCGCTCAGGACCCCGTGTCCGCGAGTTCCGCAGTGCCCCTGCGTTCGCTGGGGCGGCCGCTGCTCGTACCCCACGATCGGAGATCGGTGCGCCGTTCGCAGTGCCAGAGGCCCGGTGGCCGATATGAAGCGACTCGGCGCCTCGCTCGCAAGCTCGGCGTGCTGGTTGGCGGTTTCTGCCTGACGCTGGGGGCCGGGCGTCGGATTCAGGCCCAGGCCGGGCCGGAAGGCTCCACCCCTGGACTGGCCATTGCCGGCCTCCGCCTGCGTTCGGTCGGCGATACCCTGGTGCTCAAGACGCTGCCCCGATTCGGCGTGCTGCGCGACGGGCTGGTGTACCGACCCGACCCGGCGCAGGTGGCCGACAAGCTGGTGGCGGCGGCCAGACGTCGCAGCGAACTTCTGGCGGTCACGCGCTGGATGTCGGTGGTGCAGACCCCGCTGCTGGCCCGTCCCGATTCGATACGGGTTGCCGTGAGGCCCCCCAACGATAGTGGCCCGACACCCGGTGCCCTGGTGCCCTTGGTGCCACAGGGCGGCGCCGACGCCCGCAATCGCATTGGCGGGGCCGATTTCCTCAACAATGTGGCCGACCTCGGCATCAATCTCGATACGCGACTCGAGTCCAAGCTGGTACGCACCCGCAACCTGCGCTGCACCGCCGCGCAGCTGACGATCCTTGGCAACAACTGCACGGGCTCGTTCCAGCCTTCGTTCGACTATCAGTTCAACCTGCGCACCGGCGGTGTGATCGCCAATCGGGTGCATCTGAATGTCGACTACGACTCGCAGCGCGAATTCGACGCCTCCAACAACATCTCGGTCTACTATGAAGGCAAGACCGATGAATGGCTGCAACGCCTGGAAGTCGGCAACGTCAGCTTTCAGGCGCCGCCGTCCCGATTTCTGACGTCGGGGATTCCGGCGGGCAACTATGGCGTCCAGGCGCGCGGGCAATTCGGGCCGATGCGCTTCACGTCCATTGGCGCGCAGCAGAAGGGCAATGTGTCGAAGGACAATGTGTTCACCGTGGGGGAACGCACCCAGCAGGAAGTCGATCGCCCCATCGAGGACATCCAGATCGAAACTCGGCGGTTCTTCTTCACCATCGATCCCCGGCAGTTGCCGGGGTATCCCAACGTGGACTTGCTGAACCGCCAGCAGATGCAGCAATTGGCGGCCGCCTTGCCGGACTCGATCCGCCCGGCGCGCGTGTACGTGTATCGGCAACTCATTGGCGCCTCCAATCAGAATCCCCGGGGGCCGCAGTTCTCGGTGCGCGGCGCGCGCAATCCGGCGCGGCAAACGTATGAGGTGCTGCGGGAAAACGTCGACTACTATCTCGATCCGTCGGGGTTGTGGATTGCGCTGGTGCGACCGCTGCAGGTGAATGGCGAACGACTGGCCGTGGCCTATGAAGTGAGCAACGGCGGCGTGCCGGGGCGCAATGTGAGCACCGGGGGCACGCCGGACATCGAGTTCACCGACGCGCCGCAGTTTGCCAACCTGCTGTGGGAGCCGGAACTGCAGCCCACGCTTTCGGAGTACTTCTTCCGCGAGATCAAGTCGGTCTATCGATTGGGCGGCGAAGATCTGCAGCGGGAGTCGGTGGCGCTCAAGCTGGTCACGGGGTTGTCGGGAGATCAGGAGAAGCCGTTCGATTCGTCGCGCGGCGAAACGTATCTGCAGATGTTCGGCCTGTCGCAGGCCACCAACCCCACGGCGTTCGACGTGGAGAATCGCGTGTGGCCGCGCCCCAGTGATCCCAATTACTCGGCGGCCAGCGGCGGGCGCGACAAGCTGATTCGCGACTACTTCGTGTTCTTCCCGTCGGTGCAGCCATTTGCCCGCGCCGGGCTGGCGCAACCGGCCGCCAATCCGGCCAACGACACGCTGTACCGTTATCCCAACGAGTATCTGTATTCGGCCCAGCGTCCGCAGGCCATTTACCGCATGGTCGTGCGCTATCTCTCGGAAGGTGGCGCGTCGCAGTACAGTGTGCGGTTGAACAGCCTGCAAGTGCGGCCCAACTCCGAGCGCGTGTCGGTGGATGGCCGCGTACTGGAACGCGACGTCGACTACAAGATCGAGTACGAGTTGGGCACCATTGCCTTTACGCGCGGCGACACGCTGTTTCCGCGTCCGCGACAGGTGACCGTGCGCTACGAGGAGAATCCGCTGTTCGCGTCGGCGCCCATCACCATTCTGGGATTCGCGTCGCAGTTTCCGCTGGAGAACGGGCAACTGTCGTTCACGGCCATCTCGCAGCAGCAGCGCTCGGGCTACAATCGGCCACCACTGGGTTTCGAGCCCACCGGATCGTTCGTGGCGGGCGTCACCGGCAACATGGCATGGGACGCCACTCTGCTCAACCGTCTGGTGCGCAAGCTGCCATTCGGGTCGGGGACGACACGGTCGCGGCTGGCGGTGCAGGGAGAGTTCGCCATGAGCAAGCCGCAGCCGAATTCCGCCGGCCAGGCGTACCTGGAATCGTTCGAGGGCGACGCCGGCATTGGCATCTCGTTGTCCGAGGCCGCGTGGTACTACAGCTCCCGCCCGGCGCTGGGCAGCGTGCTGCCGGGGCTCATTGGCGCCTCCACGCTCAATCTCAATCGGGCCGGCACCATCGCCTATCAGAACAACGGCGTGGACGGCGTCGGCAACTATGTGCAGTACAGCATCAACCAGATTGACCCGGCCGTGCGCGATACGGGCGGTGGTTTTCAGTCGGCCGAACAGTTGCTGTGGATGACGCTGTATCCATTGCACACGGGAGGCATTTTCGATTTCGAGCCGGGCACCAGCAAACGACGTTTCGCGTGGACCGTTGGCGACAACTCCCTGTTGGGCACGACGCCCACCGGTCGACGCTGGCGCTCGATCCGGACGGTGCTCAATCCCAGCGGCGCTGATCTGTCGCGCATCGAGAACATCGAGTTCTTCGTGCTGGTGCAGTCCGAACAGAGCAAGCTGCGACGCAATCCCACCCTGGTGTTCGACTTCGGTGAGATCAGCGAGAATAGCGTGGCATTCGCGCCAGAGACGCTGACCATCAAGCCACCGTTACGCAACGGGCTGCCTGTCGATTCCACCTATCGCGGGAAACGCCTGGTGGGCTACGATCGGTTCGACTCCGAACGCGATCCGTTCTCGCGCGCGTTCAACGCCGTGGAAAACGACAAGGGGCTGGCGGGAGACGTGGCCGATACCCTGGTCATTGTCGATCGGACCGGTGCGAGTCCGATCACCACGACGGCCAACAAGATTGCGCTCTGCACACAGGCGGTGTCGGTGGTGCAGGTGCTGGGCGACAGCCGCGCCGTTTGCTCGGCCCGCAACAACCGGCTGGATGAAGAGGATATCGATCTGGACGGACAGCTCAATCTGCCGTCGTCCAGCATCGACAACGAACAGTTCCGGCGATTCGCCGTTGACTTGAGCGACAGGCGCAATTGGACGCGCACGGGCAAGTGTTTCGCGCAGTCAGACTCGTCATCCGGCACCATTGTCGCCGACAGCGTGTGCTGGGTCCAGGTGCGTCTCAACTGGCGCGCGCCGCTGGAAGAGCTCAACAATCCCAATGAGCGCCGCATGCGCGCGATGCGCCTGACGATGGTGTCCAGCGCCCAATCGCTGGACGATGATTTCGCGCGCGTGGCGCTGGCCAGGTTCAAGCTCGTGGGCGCGCCGTGGCTCAAGCGGGCCGATCGCCCCATCAGCGGCGCGGCCGGCGACTCCAGCGCGCTCACCAATGGCTACGTGATTGCCAGTGTGGTGGGCACGCTCGATTCCTCGGCTGTATTGCCGTACACACCGCCGCCGGGTGTCATCGAAGCGCCGGAGAACCGGTTGTCCGGCTACGAAAACACCCGCGTACAGATCAACGAGCGGGCATTGCGGTTGCAGACGGGCATACCGGGACAGCAGTTCCGCACGTTCGATCGCGCCGAGGCGTTCTTTCGGTTTCCTGAGGGCACCAAGTCCTTCATGGGGTACAAGACGCTGCGCCTGTGGATGCGCGGTCGCGGTAATGGATGGGGCCCGTCGGGTGAGCTGAATGGTTACGTGAAGATCGGGCGGGACGAGCACAACTTCTATATGTACCGCACACCGGTGAACGTCGGCCCGGCGCAGAGTGCGTGGGACCCGGAGGTGCGCGTCGATCTGACCCGCTTTCAGTTCCTGCGCGCTCAACTGGAAAACAACTTCCTGAAAGGCTCGGCCGATTCATTGGCGTGCAGCGGCACCGATCTGGAACTCATCCGACGCTCGGGGTTGCCACGTGGACTCACCGTGCGACGCTACGCGGTGTGTCAGGACGGATACATCGTGTACAGCGCCGACCCCAGCGTGACACCGCCCAATCTGGCCGGCGTGCAGGAACTTGCCGTGGGTATTGTGCGCGTGGACAGTGTACCTCGTGGCGGCGCAGGCATTCTGCCCAATGATACGCTGGAACTGTGGGTGAATGATGTGCGGCTTGCCGATGTGGTTGACGCCGTGGGTTTTGCAGGCGAAGTGGGCATGTCGATGAACGTGGGCGACCTGGCTGATGTTCGCGTGAACATGAGTCGGCGCGATCCCAATTTTCGGCAGCTTGGCGAGAATCCCAGCTTTCTCACCACCAGTGGGGTGAGCATCGGCACGACGTTGCATCTGGAGCGCATGCTGCCGGCCAAGCTCGGGCTGGTGATGCCGTTCAATATCGACTATGCCGGTGCCGGGATCGATCAACTGTTCATCAATCGATCCGACATCCGCGCCAGCGGTATCGAGGGGCTGCGCAATCCACGGGACAAGCGCATGAACTACTCGGTGGCGCTGCGTCGGGCGGCGCCGCTCACGCGAGGGTGGTATGCGCCGGTACTGAACGGACTCGCGCTGTCGGGTGCCTGGTCGGCGGGGCAAACGCAGAGCGCATTCCAAACCGGCAGCCAGTCCAACTACGTCATGGGCGCCACACTGGACCTGAGCGATGATCGTCGCGAGGGGCATCTCCCACGCATTGTCGACCGGTTCTTCGGCGTCCTGCCGAAATTCATGCGCGAGAGCAATGCGGTGAAGGGACTGCGAGGTCAGAGCTACCGCTGGCAACCCACACAATTCCGGCTCACCAGTTCGCTGGCGCGCAACGCCAATTCCACCACCAGTTTCACCAAGGCGGCGACGGCGCTGTCGGATACGGGGCGGGTGATCACGGGGCTGAATCACGTTTGGGTGAACGCGGCGCGACTGGAATTCCGGCCCACCGTGGGATTGACCGGCAGTGTGGACGCGCGGCAGGTGCTTGACCTGCGCGACTATCGGAGCCTGGCGTTGGGCGCCGACAGCACCGATCGTCGTCAGGCGGCCGCGGCCGAACGCCTGCGGGTGCTGGGCGCGTCGGTGGGGCTGGAACAGGAGCGCACACTGACCAGCGGCATCCTGTTTCAGCCGCAGACGTCGTCGTGGGTGCAGCCTCGGTTGGATTTCCGATCGACGTTCCGGCTATCCAAAGATCCCAACGCGCGTGCGCTGTTGCGTGAAGGCGATTCCACCGGTGCGTTTCGTTTGCCACAGCGTCTTGGTGCGGTGCAAAGCCTGACGGCCGGCACGCAACTGCAGTTGGGTCGACTGTTGATGGCGCGCGGCAGCGACAAGTCGCTGGTGCACAAATTCGGGAAGATGTTTGCGCCGGCGGACCTCACGTGGCAGCGCGATATCACGTCCAACTACGACAACACGGTATACGACCCGGGGCTGGGCTATCAGTTGGGATTGGGTGGGATCGAATCGTTCCGGGGGCTCACCAACAACCGGTTGGCGTCCACGGCGGGGCGTGTGCAGAGCTTCAGCGCCATTGGTGCGCTCAACCTGCCGCTGTCCATCAACGTGCAGTCGCGATTCGAGCGTGGTACCACGGAAACATGGACGCGGCGGGTACTGGACGGATTTCAGGCGCTCATTACCAGCAAACGTCGCACCTATCCGGACGTGAATGTACGGTGGTCATGGCGACCCACGCACTTCACCAAGGTGATATCCATGGTGTCGATCAACGGCCGTTACGTGGTGAGCGAGCAGGAAACCATGGTGCCGAACGAAACAGGCGGTCTGGCGGACCGGAGTCGGACGACCTCGCGGAGTCAGCCAATCTTTGGATCGATCACATGGAAGTTTCTTGGCGACCTCACCACCAACGGGTCCATGGACCGCACGCATAGCGAGGATGCGCGCCCAGGCTCACTCACGTTGAGCGATACCCGGAAGATGTCGTTCGATCTCGCGCGCAACGTCCCGCTGCCCAAGAAGTGGAACACGCGCACCGGCAAGATGCGCCTACGCATGTCGTACCAGAGTGAGGAGACGGTGGCGACGGTGGGCGGCGCGACCGATGCCGCGCTGGCCACGGAGCCCACGTTTTCGGTGCTGACCAACAACGGTCGCCGGGCGTTCAACCTGAATGCCGATACCGATTTGTCGGAGCTGCTCACGTTCAGTCTGACGGGGTCGCAGATCCTGACATTCGACCGGAACTACAATCGTCGGCTGTCCAACATGGTACTGAGCGTAGTGTTTCGATTGCGGTTCTTTGCGGGGGAGTTGAAGTAGCCCCGCACGACTTGCACTACGGCAGACCCGCCCGCAATGAATCGGTGACAGTGGTTGAGCGTCGTCAGGCTATCCTGCGCGATGCCAACCGTCGCCGAACGCAACGCCTTGCTGTTTCTGGCCACCGTCGCCCTGGTGGGTGGCGGGGTCCGCATGGCGGGCACATCGCGTTTCGCCCGGGAGATCGACGGGGCCGAACGCATGGTGGGAGGCGCGCCCAGTGCGTCGGTGGGCGATCGTGCCCTGGCGTCGCAAATTGCGGCCATCGATTCGGCCCGCGCGGCGAAGGGCACCCGCGCGTCCCGTCCCGGCCGAACGCGGCGCCCGGAGGCGTCCGGGCCAGAGTCCAGTTCCGCCGGTGAGATGCCGAGAATCTCCAACCGGACAGTGTCGCCACAGCCGCCGGTGTCGGTGGATGTGAACCGCGCCACGCAGGCGGAACTCGAGCGGCTCCCGCGAGTCGGGCCGGCCCTCGCGGGTCGGATCATCAGCTGGCGGGAGCAACACGGCCCGTTCCGGTCGCTGGAAGACCTCCGTCACGTGCGCGGCATCGGACCGGCCACCGCCGCCTTGCTGGCGCCGGCGGTGACGTTTTGAGGCTGGCACCGTCCATTCCAGTGTGAGGCGTACTCCGCGTCTCATGACACCGCGCGCTTCATGCCCTGACGATCCCTTCCCAGTATGGCTGCTCCCGCTCCCCTTCAAAGCCGGGCCACTGAACGGCTTGGCGACATGCTCGTGCGTGAGGGCCTGCTCACTCGTGAGCAGCTGGCAAAGGCCCTCCAGGAGCAGGCGCAGAACCCCGGTCAGCGACTCGGCCTGACCGTGGTCAAGTTGGGAATGGTGCCGGAGACCGAGGTGGTGCGCATGCTGGCGCGCCAATATCGGATGCCCGCGGTCGACCTGTCGCGTTTTGAAATCGATACCCGGCTGCTCAAGCTGATCCCGGCCGAGTTGGCGTCCAAGCACACCGTGCTGCCGCTCAAGCGCGATGGTCGCCAGTTGACGGTGGCGATTGCCGATCCCACGGCGATGGGCGTGGTGGACGACCTCAAGTTCATCACGCGCTACGATATTGTCCCGGTGCTGGCCGGCGAGTTCTCGATGCGCGCGGCCATCGAAAAGCACTACGAAGCAAATGAAATCCAGATGCAGACGCTGCTGCAGGATATCGCGGCGGACGATGACGATGTGGAGGTGCTGGAAACGCAGGACGATGTCGTCGATGCGAATGTGCTGGCGGCCCAGGTTGATGAGGCGCCCGTCGTCAAGCTCATCAACGCGATCCTGACCAACGCCGTGAACAAGGGCGCATCGGACATTCACTTCGAGTGCTTCGAGCACGAACTGCGGGTGCGGTATCGCATTGACGGCGCGCTCAGCGAAGTCATGAAGCCGCCCCTCAAGATGCGCGCGGCGCTCATCTCGCGCTTCAAAATCATGGCGCAGCTGAATATCGCCGAACGGCGCGTGCCGCAGGACGGGCGCATCAAGCTGAAAGTCGGACGCAAGGTCATCGACTTCCGCGTCAGTTCGCTGCCTACGCTGTTCGGCGAAAAGATCGTGCTGCGAATTCTCGACAAGGGCAACCTGACCCTGGAGCTCGAGAAGTTCGGCATCGAACCGCGCGCCGAACGCGAGCTGATGGAGGCGATCTCCAACCCGTACGGCATGGTGCTGGTGACCGGGCCCACCGGATCGGGCAAGACGACCACACTGTATTCCGCCCTGTCCAAGATCAACAACGGCGACGTCAATATCATGACCGCCGAAGATCCGGTGGAATACAACCTGTTCGGCATCAATCAGGTGCAGGTGCGCACCGAAATCGGCATGTCGTTCGCGGCCGCGCTGAAGGCGTTCCTGCGTCAGGACCCCAACGTCATCATGGTGGGCGAAATCCGGGACCTGGAGACGGGCGGCATCGCCATCAAGGCGGCGCTCACCGGCCACATGGTGATGAGCACGCTGCACACGAATTCCGCGCCGGAAACCATCACGCGGTTGCTGGACATGGGGCTCGAGCCGTTCAACGTGGCTTCGGCGCTCAACCTGATTCTGGCGCAACGCCTGGTGCGTCGGGTCTGCTCGAACTGCAAGGTCAAGTACGAGCCGGATGACGCCGAGCTGGCGGGCGCCAAGGTCAAGCGCACCACCACCCTGCGCGAACTCCGCTTCACTGAGCAAGTGCTGGCCGATGCCAAAGCTGGGGCGACGTCACATGCCGCCCCGTTCCTGGCCAACCTGTCGCTGGATACAACCGTAGGCGAGTTGCCCTACTTCAAGGGTCATGGGTGTGACACGTGCGGCGGAACGGGACTCAAGGGTCGCCAGGGATTGTACGAAGTCATGTTCCTGACCCCGACCATCAAGAAGCTGGTCATGCAGAACTGCGACGTGCAGGTCCTGCGAGAAGGGGCCATCAGCGAGGGGATGCTGACCCTCCGCATGGATGGCTGGCTCAAGGTCCTGAAGGGCGTCACGACGCTCGATCAGGTCATCCGTGAAACATCAAGTTGATCTGGTGTGACGGTGGGTATCCTCGCTCCCTGCCGTTCGTCCTTCACCGGATGAACCGGGGCCACCTGCACCCCGCCCCGTTCAACACGCCCCGATGACACCTCCCGTCCAATCTCCCGTCTCGCTCCGCACGCTGCTCGATGAAATGATCGAGCGCGATGCGTCCGACCTGCACATCTCCGCCGGCGACCGGCCGAAGCTGCGCGTGGACGGCGATATCATCAACGCCACCATCGAGCACGTGCTGACGCCGCGGGACACGCTGCAGCTGGCGTATTCGGTACTCACGGAAAACCAGAAGAAGCGGTTCGAAATGGAGGACGAGCTGGACTTCTCGTTCGGCATTGCGAACCTGTCCCGTTTCCGCGGCAACGTGTTCAAGCAGCGCGGCTGTGTGAGCATGGTCATCCGGCAGATTCCGTTCCAGATCAAGACCTTTGCCGACCTGCAACTGGCGCCGGTGATTGCCACCTTCGCCGAGCGTCCGCGAGGCCTGGTGCTGGTGACCGGGCCCACCGGATCGGGCAAGAGCACGACGCTGGCGGCGATGATCGACAAGATCAACACCGAGCGGCGCGGGCATATCATCACGGTGGAAGATCCCATCGAGTTCATCCACCGTCACCGCAACTGCATCATCAATCAGCGCGAAGTCGGCGCCGACACCAAGAGCTTCGCCTCGGCGCTCAAGTACGCGTTGCGCGAAGACCCCGATGTCATTCTGATTGGCGAAATGCGCGACCTGGAAACCATCCAGGCGGCGCTGACGATTGCTGAAACGGGTCACCTGGTGTTCGCCACGCTGCACACCAACAGCGCCGCGGAAGCGATCAACCGCATCATCGACGTGTTCCCGGCACACCAACAGAGCCAGGTGCGGGCCCAGCTGGCCTTCGTGCTGGAAGGGATCATTACGCAGGTGCTGCTGCCCAAGACGTCGGGGAAGGGTCGGGCCATGGCCGCCGAAATCCTGGTGGTGACGCCGGCCATTCGCGCGCTCATTCGCGATGACAAGGTGCACCAGATCTACTCCTCGATGCAGTCGGGCAAGAAGTTCGGCATGCAGACCCTGAATGATGCGTTGTACCAACTGTACGTGACACGCATCGTGACGGCCGATGAATGCGTGCGCTCTTCCAGTGATCCGAATGAGTTCCTGCGGATGATTGGCAAGGGGCCGGGGGAAGACGTGAGCGGAGCCGCGCCGGAGCGACGAGGGTCTGAGCGGTTGGTGGGAGGCAGGAAATAGGGGGAGTACCAAGTACCAAGTACCAAGTACTGAGTACTCGGTACTGAGTACTGAGTTTGCATTCATCCTTCAGGAGTCATCGATGGCGACCTTTACCTATACCGCCCGCAATGGCAGCGGCGAGCTGAAAACGGCGACGATCGACGCGCCCAGTCGCGACGAGGCCGTTGCGCAGTTGCGGCGGCAGCGGCTGACCATCATCAAGGTCGACGAGTCCAAGTCGACGCCGAAGAAGAGTCTCGGGTCGATCAAGATGCGCGACATCGTGATCTTCACGCGACAGTTCTCGACGATGATCAACGCCGGCTTGCCGCTGGTGCAGGCGCTGGATATTCTCGCGCGGCAATCCGAGAACAAGGCGCTGCAGGCGGTGGTGCGTGAAGTGGTGTTTGACGTCGAATCGGGCAACACCGTGGCCGATGCCATGAAGAAGCATCCCAAGGCCTTCTCCGACCTGTACACCAACATGGTGGCGGCCGGTGAAGCGGGTGGTATTCTCGACACCATCCTGAATCGCCTGGCCATCTTCATGGAAAAGAACGACGCCCTCGTTCGCAAGGTGAAGGGCGCGATGATCTACCCCACGGTCATCATGTGCGTGGCCGCGTTGTGCGTGGTCATTCTGTTGTGGAAGGTCATCCCGGTGTTCGCCAGCATGTTCGGCAGCGTCGGCATGGAATTGCCCTTGCCTACCCGCGTCGTGATCGGGATGTCAGGGTTCCTCAACGCGTACTGGTGGGCATGCATCCTGGGTATCGCCGGTTTCGGATACTTCATCAAGCAGTACTACGCCACCAATAACGGGCAGTTGGTCATCGACCGCTTCCTGTTGCACGTGCCGGTGCTGGGCGACGTGCTGCGCAAGTCGGCCGTGTCGCGCTTCACCCGCACGCTGGGCACGCTGATTTCGTCCGGCGTGAGCATTCTGGACGGCCTGGAAATCACGGCGCGCACGTCGGGCAACCGCGTGGTGCAGGATGCCATCATGGGCAGTCGCGCCAGCATCGCCGGCGGTGAAACCATTGCCGGTCCCTTGCAGAAATCGGCCGTGTTTCCGCCCATGGTCATCAGCATGATTGCCGTGGGTGAACAGACGGGTGGCCTGGACGAGATGCTCACCAAGATTGCCGACTTCTACGATGACGAAGTCGATGCGGCCGTGAGCGCGCTGCTGTCGCTGCTCGAACCCATCATGATCGTATTCCTTGGCGTGGTGGTGGGCGGCATGATCGTGGCGATGTACCTGCCGATCTTCGACATGGTGAATGCGGTGAAGTAGGGAGGGCGGGGGAGTCGAGAACGGGCGGATCTCCCCACGGAGGTCCGCCCGTTTTGCTCAGGAGACCCACGAGGCCTGTCGGCGAATACCCTACCAAGACATCCGGATACGCCGACTACCCGATTGACCGACCGCGGCATACTCTCTTTGTGGTGCCATCTGAGCCACTGGTGGTTCTGACACAACGCTGAACCGGTCCGAGATGCGAAGATTTCGCCAAGCCATGGCCATGTTGTCCCTGTCCCTGCTGCTGCAGCCGTCGCTGCTGGCCAGCGGGATTGGCTGTGGGGCGACCCTGGTTGGCGAAGGTGATGCGTCGGATCGCGGCGCACCGCACGTCATGGCATCCATGGCTGGCGATGAGACGATGCCGATGGATATGGCCGCATCGGCACCCACCGATCCGTCAGATGCTCCCGCCGAACGTTGCGACACCCCGGGCAGTGGGCGCTCGTGCGACGGGCCAAACATGCCCGACGGCTGCGCCGCCATGGGCTCGTGCGCGTCGCCGCCGCTGGTGACCGTCGCACTGGTTTCGGTGTCGGACGTTCACGTTGTGCGGGCGCGCATGCCCGAACCACTCGCGTTGCCGTCCGGCATCGACGCCTCGCCCGATTCTCTCCCTCCGCGAGCCTAGACTCGCGTGAAGCTCCTCACCGATCGGTGAGTCGAGCGTAGGCATCGCGTTCCGGCCGTGACCCGAACGCACCCCCAGAGGCATCCATATCATGAACATGTTGAAGCTACGTGTCGCACGTTGCCGCCTTGGCACGTTCGCCCGCATCGCTTGTCGGCCGTTGTCGACGGCCGGCCTGTTGCTGGCGGCGTCCACCGCGCCAGTCATCGCGCAGCGCCTCTCGACGGCTCCTTCGCCGTTGACCCTCGATGAGCTGTATGCCCAGGTCGCGCGGAACAACCCGCGGGCATCGGCGGCACGGGCATTGGCCCAGGCCGCACAGGCGCGCATACCCGGTGCGTCCAGACCTCCCGATCCGCAACTGCAGCTGGGATTCATGAACCGCACGCTGCCAAACCTGGCGCCGATGCCCGTGTTGGGCATGACGCAGGTGCAAGTCATGCAGATGATCCCGCTGTCGGGAAAACTCGGCTGGTCCGGACGCGTGGCCCGCGTGCAGGCGTCGGCCGCCAATGCGCGCTCCGACGATGCGGGGTGGGACGCGCGCACGCGTGCGGCGATGATGTTCTACGATCTGCACGTCACCGATCGCGGTCTCGACGTGGCGCGTGAGACTCTTCGTTTGCTTGCGGACATTGCCCGCACCGCGGAATCGATGTATCGCGTGGGCGATGGTCGGCAGGCCGATGTGCTGCGCGCGCAGGTGGCGCTGGCCAGAATGGAGGAGGACACCCTGCGCATGCAGGCGATGCGAGAGGTTGCCGAGGCCGCGATCAACGCCTTGAACGACCACGACGCGGACGCGACGGTCGGCACACCGGTGCTGCCCGAGTTTCCGGACAGTGTGCCGACGCGCCGCTGGCTCGACTCCGTCGCTGTGGGCAACCGCCCGATGATCAGGGCCGGTGTTGAGGACGTACGCGCTGCTGAAGCGACGGAGCGCCTCTCGCAGAAGGAGATCATCCCCGATCTCACGGTGGGGGTCCAATACGGACAGCAAGGTGGCGCCATGGGCGGCACGGAGCGCATGGGCAGCCTGATGCTTGGCGTGTCAGTCCCGGTGTTTGCGCGGTCGCGGCAACTCCGCATGCGCGACGAGACCAGTGCAATGCGACAGATGGCGCAGGCCGAGCTGACGGCCATGCGCGCCGAGACGCGGGGCAAGATTGGTGAAGCCTATGCCGCGCTCACGCGCGCGCGCCGGCTGATGCAGTTGTATCGCACCACCGTGATCCCGCAGGCTGAAGCGGCGGCGGCGTCCGCGCTGTCGACGTATCGCGTGGGCGGCGTGGATTTCATGACGGTCCTCGATGATCGCATGACGGTGAATCAGTACCGCCAGCAGCTGCACGCGCTTGAAGCGGAGCAGGGCAAGGCGTGGGCCGAACTCGAAATGTTGGTTGGACGCACCCTGATCACCCCCAACGGCGTCGCCAAAGACCGCGATGCGTCATCCGGAGACACGCCATGAACGCCTCACGACTGGTTCGTCTGGCCGCATATACTGCTGTGCTGGCGGTGACCGTTGCTGGCGTGTACGTCGTCAGACGGCCTGACGCAGCACCCACGGCGACATCCACGGCGACGTCCAAGGCGACGCCGGCCGCATCGGGGCACGATCACGCGGCCATGGCGGGCGCAAGCGGCGCCGGCGCCGCCCAGCCCGTGATGCTCACCGCCAGTGAGGCGCAGCGCATTGGGGTGACGTATGCCGTGGCAACGGTCGGCCCGCTGGGTCGCGACGTGCGCACGGTCGGGCAGGTGACCTTCGACGAAACGCGCATTCATACCATCGCGCCGAAGATTGACGGCTGGGTGGAGCAGTTGATTGTCAACGCCACCGGGCAGTTGGTGGTGGCGGGGCAGCCACTGCTGACGCTCTACGCGCCAATGCTGGTGTCGGCGCAGGAAGAACTGCTGCTGGCCAAACGACTGGAGCACGACGTGGCCGGCGCCACCGGTGACACCCGTCAACGCACCAGCGACTTGTTGGTGTCGGCGCGCCGCCGCCTGGCGTACTGGGACATCCCCGACAGCGTGATTGCCGACATCGAACGACTGGGCGTTGTGCGCAAGACGATGACGATTCGCGCGTCGTCGGGCGGGTATGTCCTGGAAAAGAACGTCCTCGCCGGCCAGAAGATCATGAGCGGCGACGCGCTGTTCAAGCTGGCGGATCTGAGCACGGTGTGGATTGAAGGCGAAGTGTTCGAACAGGATCTCGCGTCGGTGCGCGTTGGCGCCGAGGTGCGTTCCGAGTTTCAGGCGCTCCCGGGCGATACGCGCACGGGCCGTATCTCGTATGTGTATCCCACACTCAACCCCACCACCCGAACTGTGCGCGTGCGAGTGGTGCTGCCCAACCCGGGTATCCAACTCAAGCCGGGGATGTACGCCACGTTGCTGATTACCGGGACGCAGCGCCGCGCCGTGCTCACGGTGCCCCGTTCGGCCGTGCTGTCCACTGGGGAACGCAGCATGGTGTTCGTGCGCGATGCGAGCGGCATGCTGACTCCGCGCGAAGTGGCCCTGGGCGTGTCCACCGACGAGCGCATCGAGATTCTGCGCGGACTCACGGCCGGTGAGACCGTGGTGGCATCGGCCACGTTCCTGGTGGACGCCGAATCCAATCTGGGCAAGGCGTTGGGTGGCATGGGCAACATGCCGGGCATGGACATGACCACGGCCCCGAAACCGTTGCCCAAAGGGAAGGAGTAGTCATCATGCCCAGACGAATCATCGCATGGGCCGTGGCGAACCGACTGCTGGTGCTGCTGTTCACGGCAGCCGCTGCTGTTGGCGGTGTGTATGCCGTGCAGCGCACACCACTGGAAGCCCTGCCGGATCTGTCCGATGTCCAGGTGATAGTGCAGGCGAATTACAACGAGCAGGCGCCGCGCATTGTCGAGGATCAGGTCACGTATCCCATTGCCGCCGAGATGCTCAAGGTGCCCGGCGCGCGCGTGGTGCGCGGCTATTCGTTCTTTGGTGTGTCATTCGTGTACGTCATCTTTGCCGACGGCACCGATTTGTATTGGGCGCGCTCGCGGGTGCTGGAATACCTGAATGGCGTGCAAGGCAAATTGCCCTCCACCGTGAAGCCCACCCTGGGTCCCGATGCCACCGGGCTCGGCTGGGTGTATCAGTACGCGCTGGAAGACACCAGCGGCCGACTCGATCTGGCGCAACTGCGCGGTCTGCAGGACTGGTATCTGCGGTACGCGCTCACGGCCGTGCCCGGCGTGTCGGAAGTGGCGTCGGTGGGTGGATTTGAAAAACAGTATCAGGTGGACATCGACCCGGCGCGTCTGCTGGCCTACGGCATTCCGGTCACGCGCGTGATGAGCGCCATTCAGTCCGCCAACAACGATGTGGGCGCCATGACCATGGAGTTGTCCGAGCGCGAGTACATGGTGCGCGGACTTGGCTATCTCAAATCCATCGCTGACATCGAGAGCATCGTGGTGGGCGCCACGGCGCAGGGGACACCGATCCGCGTGGCGGAGTTGGGGCGCGTGTCAGTGGGACCGGCCATTCGACGCGGTGTGACTGACCTGGACGGACGCGGCGACGCGGTGGGCGGCATTGTGGTCATGCGTTTCGGCCAGAATGCCTTGACCACCATCAACCGCATCAAGGTGGCGCTGGCGGCAGCCGCCAAGGGACTGCCACCCGGTGTGGTGGTGCGCCCGGTGTACGACCGCAGCGATCTCATTGAACGCGCCATCGACAATCTGCGGGGCAAGCTGCTGGAGGAATCGATCATTGTCGCGGTGGTGTGCATCGTGTTTCTGCTGCATGCCAGTTCGGCGTTGGTGGCCATTCTCACGCTGCCCATTGGCATCCTGATGGCGTTCATCGCCATGCGCACCATTGGGGTGGGCGCGGACATCATGTCGTTGGGGGGCATCGCCATTGCCATTGGCGCCATGATTGACGCGGCCATTGTGATGATCGAAAACATGCACAAGCATCTGGAGCGCGCCGTTGATGCCAAGCAGGGCGCTGAAGCGCGCGCAGGGAAGTCCTTCAACGCCTCAGTGCTGACGCCGGGCGAACGCTGGCGCGTGGTCGTCGAGTCGTCCATGGAGGTTGGGCCGGCACTGTTCTTCTCGCTGCTCATCATCACCGTGTCGTTCCTTCCCGTGTTCGCGCTGGAAGGGCAGGAGGGCCGTTTGTTCAAGCCGCTGGCCTTCACGAAAACGTTTTCCATGGCGGCGGCCAGCCTGCTGTCTCTCACACTGGTGCCGGTAACGATGGGGCTGTTCATTCGCGGCACGATATACCGCGAACGCAGCAACCCGCTCAATCGCGCACTGGTTGCGCTCTATCGCCCGGTCATTCACTTCGTACTGGCGCACCGTGGCCCGGTGATCATGGCGGCCGTGGTCACGCTGGTGCTGTCGTGGATTCCCTGGACGCGCCTTGGCAGCGAGTTCATGCCGCCCATGGAAGAGGGCACGATCCTGTTCATGCCCACCACGCTCCCCGGCATTCCCGTGGCGCGGGCGCGCGAAGTGCTGCGCCAACAGGATGCAATCCTCAAGACGTTTCCCGAAGTGGAGCACGTGTGGGGCAAGGCTGGACGCGCCGAGACGGCCACCGATCCCGCCGGTCTCGACATGTTCGAGACCACGATCACGCTCAAGCCGAAAGCGCAGTGGCGCGACGGCCTCACGTACGACGCGCTGGTGAATCAGATGGACTCGGCGGTGCGCATGCCGGGTGTGACGAACGCCTGGACCATGCCCATCAAGGGGCGTATCGACATGCTGGCCACCGGCATTCGCACACCGGTAGGTATCAAGATTTTTGGTCCCGATCTGGCGGAATTGGAGCGCATCGGGAAGGCGGTGGAAAGTGCGGTGCAGATGATTCCCGGCACGCGGAGCGCCTTCGCGGAACGCGCCATGTCCGGCTACTACCTGGACATCGACATCGATCGCGCCGCCGCGGCGCGGCATGGCGTGAACGTGGCCGATGTGCAGATCGTGATTGCCACGGCGATTGGCGGCATGACCATCACGCAAACGGTGGAAGGCCGTGAACGCTACGGCGTGCGGGTGCGCTATCCGCAGGAGTTGCGCGATACGCCCGAGCGCTTGGCTTCTGTGCTGGTGCCGATCAATCATGACGTGGGGACTGCAACGACCGGCGTCACCGCGGCGCCTTCGATGGGCGGCAGCGGCATGCCGGGTGGCAACGCGGCGTCTGGCGCGGCGCAGGTGCCGCTGGGTCAATTGGCCACTATCCGGCAGGTAGCCGGGCCTATGGTGGTGCGTACGGAAGGTGCCACACCAACCGCGTGGGTATACGTGGACGTGGTGGGCCGCGACATTGGCAGCTATGTGCAAGAGGCGCAGAAGATGGTGGGCGACATGATCACGTTGCCGCCGGGCTACACGATTGTGTGGAGCGGCCAGTACGAGTACATGCAGCGTGCCAAAGAAACGATGAAACTGGTAATTCCGGCCACGCTGGCCATCATCTTCCTGCTGCTCTACTTCAACTTCAAGAGTGTTGGGGAAACGCTCATCGTGATGCTGTCGCTGCCCTTCGCTCTTGTGGGCGGCGTATGGTTTGTGTGGGCGCTGGACTTCAACTGGTCGGTGGCGGTGGCGATTGGATTCATTGCGCTGGCGGGTGTGGCCGCCGAAACCGGCGTGGTGATGCTGATCTACCTCGATCAGGCCTGGCAGGCGCGCGTGGCGCGCGGCGTGACGCCATCTGTTCACGACCTGTACGAAGCCGTCGTGGAGGGCGCCGTGGACCGGGTGCGTCCCAAGCTGATGACGGTGACGGCCATCATGGCGGGACTGCTGCCAATTCTCTGGGGGAACGGCACCGGCGCCAGCGTGATGAAGCGCATCGCGGCGCCCATGGTGGGCGGGATGATTTCCAGCACCGTGCTGACGTTGATCGTGATTCCGGCGGTGTATTCGCTGTGGAAGGCGCGAGGTGCGCTTGCTGTGACGGGCAACGCACGGTATCCCCAGGGGGGGCGGAGACAGCGGTTTGCGATGCAGTCCTGAGCAACACCGACGCAGAGACGGGCAGGCGGGGCGGCCGATTCCGTACGCGCGGTGTCGATGCTCGCGGACGACGTCATGATCCTGGAGAGTGGCGCCATTCAGACGCGCACCGACTATCTGGGCCATCATCTGGGGGCCGACATGAAAGCCAGCGCTGGGTCGAAAGCCGCGCAGGTGCCGGGGGACGGCGGCGCCTTACCCGTACGAAGCCACAGTTGGCACGGGCGAGCGAACCAACCCGGCCGCACCGACACGTTCGAAGGCGACGGTGATGTGGCGTTCACGGCGGACTTCCAACTCGCCGAGATGATCCTTGAGCGCGGTGAGTTGCACCTCGGTCTGCTGCATCATCGTCACTGCGGGCTTCATGGGCTTTGTCGCTGCCGATTTCGGTTGCGTCATGTCATCGCCCATCATGGACTTCATGTCTTCTCCCAGCAGGGCCACCTGCGCCTGATGGTGTTGCTGCATGAGTGCGAAGAGGCGGCGCATTTCGGCCACTGTCGAGCGCGCCTGTCCCAGGTTGGCGAACTTCGACCCACTGGCTTGTTGCTGGAGCGCCCGCGCGGCCGCCGCGAGACTGTCCGCACTGGCCAGGACCACTGCCTGATGCTGACCGATGCTGACGGTCGATGCCGCGGACGGCTGCGCCAGTCCCGGGGTGGCCGCCGCACTCAGCAGCAGCACGCACACCGTGGCCGCTGCGGGAATCATGAATTGCGTCCGGATTGTCATGTGAGTCGCCCGATCAATGGAAGTCCGACGCGCCCGCAACGGGGCGACGCGGGGACTGAGGAGCCTGTGTCTCCATTGAATACGCGGGAACGCCACGCCCCGCGCAATCGCCCATACGAGTGATTCACCGGCGATGGCCCGGATCAGGCCGTCGCGCCGTCGCGCTCCATCCGCTCCAGGTACACCGATAACTCATCAACCCAATGTCGCGTGGCGCGCACGTCGCCCCGACCGGCCTCCTCCTCAATCGCGAAACCGATATCCGTGATTGCCTGAAATCCATAACTCGCGCCCGTGCCGCGCATATTGTGCCCGAGTCGTTCGGCCGCCTGCAGGTCATCCCGCGTCAAGGCGTCCCGCATGGTGGCGACGTCGTTGCGCCGGTTCTGGAGAAAGGTCGGCACGCGTTCGGCAATCTGCGGGTTCTCCGGCACCACGCGCTCCAGGCTCTGGATGCGCTCTTCGCGCGATTGCGCGCGCGCGACAGACGCCCGGTTGGCAATGGCGCGCAGCAGCACGTCCTGACGGATGGGCTTGGTGAGGAAGGCCGTGCACCCCGCGGCCAGGCATTGCTCCCGATCCCCTTTGAGCGCCGACGCCGTGAGGGCCACGATGGGCGTGGCGGGGCGATGGTTGGCGTGTTCCCACGCGCGAATGGCACGGGTTGACGTCAGGCCGTCCATGACGGGCATCTGGCGGTCCATGAGGACCAGATCGTAGTGCCCGGCCACGAACATGTCGAAGGCGATCGCGCCGTTCGCGGCCACCTCCACCTTGTAGGGCGTGTCCGACAAGTAGGCAATGGTGATCGTGCAATTGTCGATCGAATCCTCCACCAGCAGGATGCGAAGCGGCAGCAGCGGGGCATCCGGTTCAGCGCTGATCGGGATTGACATGTGGCCTTCCTCGTCCATCCACAATTCGAACGGTGCGGCAAACGCAAAGATGCTTCCCACGCCGACCGTGCTTTCCGCCCAGATCCGGCCGCCCATCAGTTCCACCAGTCGCTTGGAGATGGTCAACCCCAGTCCGGAGCCGCCGAACCGTCGCGTGGTGGAGGAATCGGCCTGCGTAAACCGCTCAAACACGCGGCTCAACTTTTCGTCGGGAATCCCAATGCCGGTGTCGCTCACGGTGAAGCGCAACGCCGTGGGGACTGCCTTGCTTCCATCAGTGCCAACGCGAAGCGTCACGGTGCCCGACTCCGTGAACTTGATGGCATTGCCCAGCAAGTTGAGCAGCACTTGTTGCAGTCGCGTGGGATCGCCGATGAGATCCGCTGGCACGTCGGCGGCCACGTCGCTCACCAGCGTCAGCCCATTCTCCTGCGCTCGCGCGGCGACCATCTCGATAATCTTCCCCACGAGGTCACGAATCGGAAACCCGGTCTGTTCCAGTTCCAACTGCGAGGCCTCGACTTTGGAGAGGTCGAGAATATCGTTGATCAGATTGAGCAGGTTGTCACCGGCGCGACGGAAAATCTGGACAAACCGGTCCTGCTCATCCGACAGCGGGGTTTTCGCCAGCAGGTCGGCGATGCCCATGATGGCATTCATCGGCGTGCGGATTTCGTGACTCATGCTGGCCAGAAACTCCGATTTGGTCCGGCTGGCGCTTTCCGCCGCCGCTTTGGCCTTCTTGAGTTCCACTTCCACCCGCTTGCGCTCCGTCACGTCACGCGCCGCCGCGAAAACACCCTGTAGCGTTCGCGATCGATCGTAGAACGTGGTGGCGTTGTAGGACACCGTGGTCTTGCCATCGCGTGCCCGCGCGTCAACTCGAAGTCGGACACCGTCTTCTCATTGAGCACCAGCTTGATGGCCGCCTCGGCCCGTTCCGGATCGGTGAAGCAGTCCTTGAAGGGCGCGCCAATCAACTCGTCGCGCGTGCATCCGGTCAGCGCCTCCATCTGCTTGTTGACGTCGGTGATGATGCCCGCTGGATCGGTGGTCATGATGGCATCGCTATTCGATTCGATCGCGGCGCGGAGACTGCTGGTGGGCGTTGATCAGGCTGCTCGGCTTCACAGTTGGCGCTGTGTTGTCCGTACCAATCGGGGGGGGGGGGCAGCGGCGGCTCGTCCTGCGGTGTGGTGAGTTCGTAAATATCTTCGATCCCGCGCGACGCCTTGAACACCAACGCTTCAAAGCCCGGCGTGATGGGGGTGCCGAGTTCGTCGCTCAACGCCTTGGCGCGGCCGCGGGCGGATGCGGCGTGATCTTGTTGGCGGTTGGACGTGAATCGGATGACGCCCTTGGCGTCGGTGGGGCGGAGTGGCGCTTGAAGAGGCGTTCTGCGGCCTGGGGCGCTACGCTGCGGCGGATGTCGCGCACGATGCCGGAAACCGTGCAGGTCATGCCGACGGCAATCTCGAGGGCACCGCTCTTGTTCTTGCGACCCCCACCTGTCAGGGGCGGGCCTCGTCGCTGGGTTTGTAGTACTCACCCGGTCGCCAGTTCCGGGCCGGCGAAACGCTGGAGCTCTTGCGTGGTGTAGCCGAAAATGCGCTCAGCCGCCGGGTTGGCCTTGGCCACCGTGCCATCGCTGGCGTGAAAGCACCGTGTGAGGGGGGCCCTGTGGACTCGTCCGTCGCGAACCCAGCACGGCCAGCGCCACGCGACTGCGAATGGGGCGCGTCGGCGATGTCGCACCGCGCCATCGCGGCGACGGGATTGCGCCTGCACGGTGCCGTGCTCCAGCGTCTGTGCCACCGGAATGGTCGCCAACTGGCGCGTGTCCTTGTTCACGATATGAAAGACATCGGTTGGCCGGCTGCCTCCTGCCACGTCCAGCCCGTGAGACGCTCGGCTACCGGATTCAAGCGGACCACGCGCGCCTGAGCGTCTGTGGTCATGACGGCATCGCCGATAGAGCTCAGCGTCACCGACAGTCGTTCTTCGCCCAATGTGAGATTCGCTATTCGCAATTGCGCGCTCACGTCTTCCTGGCCGTCAGCGGCGTTTCCCGCACGCCCGAGATCCTGCCGGGTGCGTTGTCGCGGGCGGACAGCATCGCCATCACCCCCGGTAATGCCAATGAACGTTGCGCGGTCCGGGCGAATACCGCCTCGGCTGGGTGGGTTTCGATGTCGGTGAAATCGCGGATCAGGACGGCGAACCATCAGCCGCCTGCCTTCCGTTCCGCAGGGCGTCCGGCAGGGGAAGGATCAGCGTTGACAACTCCAGTTTCGATTCGGTGCGGTCCTGTGGGGGCGGTGCTCAGGCGGCCTGAGCTGTCGCGTACGGGGGCGAAAGCTGCGTCCGGTCGCGGATCGCGTTGCCCGGTTTCGCGTCAACCAGATCAGTTGCTGGCGTCGCGAATCAGCATTCTGCTTGGATCCTCGGCGGTGGCACGGCGGCGCGGGGGGGTCGCGGGGTGCCAGCGGGAGGTCGGTTTGGGGGGGGGGGGGGGGGGGCCGGCGCGGCGGCGCGCGCGAGTTTCGGTCGGAGCGGCGGGCAGGAGGTTGGCATGGTTCGGGCTGCGGACGGGAGGGGGCCAGTCGCCCTGCGGGCTGAGCGGGCCGCGAGCTCCGGCGTCGCGGGCGCGGGAGTCGGCGGGGACGCGCAGCTTTGTGAGGGGCGGCGGCGACTGGGCTTGCTGTGACACCGCGCACAGTTCCTCACGAATTGCGCCTGCCCGCGCTGGGCCATCACGGCATCGTACGTGCCCGGGGTGGAATCCACCGCCGGTGGCTCGAAGACGGCGGACGGATGCTCAGTCACTGACAACCGCGGCGCGGCATCGATGCGGGCACACCCGAGCAGGGACGCGCAACTCAGGATGCACGGCCCTGACGCGTCACCCAACTGGGTCCGAGCCTGCCATTCGCACCACGGCGCACCCGCGCTGTTGTGGATGTCACCAGTCACCCCGTCAATACACGTGCCGTCAACGCGCCCCAGACCTGTGCATGGAGACTAGAATTGCCGACACGCCGCATCCATCGCCCGAATGGATGAAAAAAGTACTACGCGGGACCTTCCCGATGGTGATACGCGGAGATCTGCAACCGCGTGTGCAACGTGAGCTTTTCCATCACGTTGCGGACATGGCTCTTGACGGTATGCGTGGCGATGTTGAGGCGCTGCGCAATTTCCTTGTTGCTCAATCCTTCACCAATGAGGTCGATCACCTCTCGCTCGCGACGGGTCAGGCGCACGTCATCGATGACCTCTTGGACACCGCGAGTCACGGCTTCCTTGGCGATCTGGGCGAACAGGGTTTCCGTCATGCGGGGCGGCAGCACTTTCTCTCCGCCGGCCACCAGCCGTATGGTGGCCACGAACTCGTCGAAGCTGGCGTCCTTGAGCACGAATCCCGAAACGCCGGCGTTCACAAACTCGACGATCTCCTCGTTCACGGGCAGGAGATCCATGACAATCACCTTGGCGAACGGCATCGCCTTGATGAGCGCCGACGCGGCGGCCAGACTGTCCTGATCGCGGAGACCCACGTCCAGCAACACGACATGCGGTCGCTGTTCCGCCAGCGGCAACATGTCGAGGTCGCGTGACGGTACCACACGGACATCTGGCAGTCGGTCGAGCATCGCCGTGAGTGCTTCGCGCACCAGGCGATTGTCATCGACGATTGCGACCCGAATGGTCTCGCTGGGAATCAAAGGCGTCTCAAAAGGTGATTTCATCGTCGGCGCGTCTTCAAAGCTGCATCGGGGAGAGGCACTCGGCAACTGCGTCCTCCGCGCGGGTACCACGCCCCGTCACTGCAGCACGGAACTCATCCTTTTTGGGGGATTGTGAGGTCCGGCACGGGTCGGCTGCCTTCGTCGTAATCTGTGGGAAATCCCAACGCTCACGACACAGGCGCGCGACCGGTCGCCGTTCGCCGTAGTTGGTGCACTCATGAAACGGCTTCTCATGTCGCGATGTCCTTGCAGTCCATGACCAAAGACGGTGGGTTGCACAAGATTCCGATCACGATTCTCGTCTGCGACGATGACGAAGATGACCGGATGCTCACCAAGCTGGCGCTGGAAGGCGCGCACATTTCGAACGCCCTCCAATTCGTCCAGGATGGCGCCCAATTGCTGGACTATCTCTATCAGCGCGGGGAGTATGCCGGCGAGATGGGGCTGGCGCCGCGCCCCGGCTGATCCTGATGGACCTCAACATGCCCAATCTCGATGGGCGCGAGGCGCTGAAGCTCATCAAGCAGGACCCCACGCTCAGCACCATTCCCATCGTAGTGCTGACAACGTCCCGGCTGGGCAAGGACGTGATTGAGAGTCTGGAACTCGGCGTGACGGCCTTCATGCAGAAACCGGTCACATTACCTGGGTTCTTGGAGGCGATGAATGTGCTCGACCGGTATTGGCTGGAGATTGTCGAACTGTCACCCCGGGGTGGATAGCGGGTCAACGACAGTCTGTAACGAGGATTAGGCAGTGCGTCGGATCCTGATCGACGAAGTCCTGCGGCGCTTGCCGCCAATTGCAGTTGACGGTATTTGAACTGGAGAATCTCATGCTGATGACAGTTGCTATCGTGCTGATCGTGCTGTGGTTGCTGGGTATGGTCAGCGCGTACACGATGGGCGGGCTCATTCATGTGCTGCTGGTAGTGGCGGTGATTGTCGTTCTCGTGCGGCTCATCCAGGGACGAAAGATCATCTGACGACTCGGTATTCCTGCTGTTCGCCGAACGCCAAACGACGCACTCAAGAATCGAGTGCGTCGTTCGCATGAGCCTCCTGCTATCGCATCCATGGCGACGCCAGCTACATCTTGGGTGCCGGCACCATGGCATCGGTAAACGTGAAGAACGCCAGTTTGCTCGCGCCGGTAATCACCACTGTCGTGGCCGTCCCACGCTTGAGCTCCATGGCGGGAAGGCGCAGTAACACCTTCGCCTCGTCCTTCGCCCGCACTTCCAGCACCACCTTGGCGGGTTCGATGTCCTTGTACCCGGCCTCGCTCTTGAAATTCACGCCGGAAAAGAGCTTGTCCGTGGCGTTCGCCACGCTGATGTCCAACTCCGGTCCGCCGGGTGCGGCGTGTATCACGCGAATGCGGGTCATGCCGCTATCGGGAATCACTTCGTCCTGGCGATGCGCAGGGTATTCCGCGAGAGATCCTCGGCGATCAGGAAGACGGTGTAGCGATTGCCATCCATCAGGATCTGATCATTCTGCGCCAGTGCTGCGGTATCGGACGAGCCGGGCGCACGGGCCGAGAACTTGGCCAGATTGGCGGCGACTTCGCGATAGTCCGTGACTGAGGAGGCCTTGACGTTGTCGAACAGCGTCTGATCGCCCAGTTGCAGCATCACGTCCTTGCCGCTGTTCCCGACGTTGACAATGCGGACCATCGAATGGCCGCGCGCATCGACGGAGTCGGCCGACGCGGAGAGATTGGTCTCGCCGCTGCTGGTGGTCTTGATGACGGCGTCATCCTTTTTTGCATGCGACGGCCGTAAGCACGGTGGCTATGGCCAGTACGAATTGGGTGGATTTCTTCATTGTCAGGACTCGGTATGGGGAATTGCATTGGACGCCGTCGGTCCGCTGCGCTCCGCGTCCCCGAACGGTTGAATGCCTCAATCTGCTTCAACGATGCAGTATGTCGCCTGCGGGTCGCCGTGGACATCGTCCGAAAGAACGATTTTTCGGCTGGTCTCTTTGCCCGCGGCTCATTCCTTCGGCGCGACGGAAATGCGCCATTCGGGCGATGGTTCGCGCGGGACGAATTCTCTACTCTCCATGTGGGAGGGTGCGGTCCCCATTCACACTTGCTGGGAGTCGATATGCGAGCTTCGACCATTGTCGGCATTGTCCTCATTGCCGTTGGCGGCTTTTTGTTCTTCCAGGGCGGGAGCTTCACCACCCGTCGGGATGTGTTGAAGGTCGGTGACCTGAAGGTGACTGCCAACGAGTCGCATCCCATCGCGCCGTGGGTGGCCGGAGCGGCCATTCTGGGCGGTGTGGTGCTGGTTGTGGCAGGTGTGCGCCGCAAGGCATAACCCATGTCGAGCTCCCAGACACCCGCTTCGCGTCCCATGGAGTCGGCCGTGCTCAGGCTGATGACCAGAACCCTGTCGCACATGCTGCGCCGCGTGGGCATCTGGCAGACCGGGCGGCCCGCACCGCAAGCCGTCGGCGCCTCGCACGCGCCGGCCCATCGTTCCCCGTGATCACGACTGGTGGTCACGCGTCATTTCGCTCTAACATCGAGATCCCCATGCGTACCTCAACACGTGTTTCAATATTCTCGCGCTCCCGCTCTCTGCAATTCGTGACCGCAACGGCAACGCTGGCCCTGTTGGTTGGCGGTTGCGCATCCATGAGCAAGAAACAGCAGGGCGCCGTGATTGGCGCGGCCGCCGGCGGTGCCGTCGGCGGCGTGATCGGCAATAACACCGGCTCGACGGCGCGGGGCGCCATCATTGGCGCCGTCGTCGGCGGGGCCGCCGGCGCCATCATTGGCCATCAGATGGACCAGCAGGCGAAAGAGCTCAAAGTCGAGATTCCAGGCGCCACCGTCGAGCGCGTTGGTGAAGGCATTCAGGTCACGTTTGCCTCGGGCCTGTTGTTCGACTTCGATTCCGATGCCATTCGCGCGGAGTCGGCGCAGAATCTCCGCAATCTGGCCATCAGCCTCAATAAGTATCCCAAGACCGACCTGTTGATTGTCGGACACACGGACGCCCTGGGCAGCACGACGTACAACCAGGATCTGTCGATGCGGCGCGCCAATGCGGCGTCGCGCTATCTCGCCGGCCAAGGCGTCGGATCGACGCGGCTGCGCACCGCCGGCAAAGGCGAGCTGGAAGCAGTCGCGTCCAACGAAACCGAGGCAGGCCGACAGACGAACCGACGCATCGAGGTGGCCATCTTTGCCAACGCCAGCGCGCGCACGGCGTCGCGATAGTCGCTGCGCGCTCGGCGTTGCGATCCCCCGACGGCAACGCCATCCCTGGCACGGTTGCCCGTCATCCACCCAGGTCGGCCGCCCTTACCAGCGGCCGCGAGACTCGAGACCATGAACACACATCGCTTCCGCTCCACCTGCGCGCGCATCGCTCTCATGCTGGCGGCGTGTGCCCTCCCGGCAACCATGTTGGCACAGTCGAATACCACAGCCATTTCCACCGACTCCAACGCGCGTACCGCGAACAGCGGGAGTACCGAGGCCCCATCACCGACGATTGCCATCAGCGCCCCGCTGGCCGGTCCGCGTATTGCGCCGGCGGCGTTGGTGTCCGCCAACCGGACGTCGCCACTTGACGACGCACCAGTGCCGCGCGATCCCGGCGCCAACGTCGGCCCGAATCTCGCGCTGATGGGTGTTGGCGCCGCGGGTGTCGTCGTCGGATTGCTCATTGGCGGGGACGGCGGTCACGCCGTGGCGGTCGGTGGCGCGGTGATCGGCCTTGTCGGCCTGTATCGCTACATGCGCTAGTGTAGTGCGTTTGAAATTGCTTGCCGTATCGGGGCGACAGGTCGGCCGACTTGGTCTGTTGCCCTGATCCGCGATCTGGAATTGGTCGGGAGAGGCGGTGAGCGGTGAGGGACCGAGGGGTGAGCAACGGAAGCGTCGAGCGCCAGAGCGGTGAGCCGGTGAGGGCAGGACTTGGTACTCCCCTCGCCGGCTGGCCCCTCACGCGCTCGACGCTTCCGTTGCTCACCCCTCGGTCCCTCACCACTCACAATCTCTCAACCGTACATGCGCAGGCATCTGGGATGCACCGCTCCAGACCTATCCCCCCCGGAGGATGAGCGCCTCGCTCGCTCGGGTGAGCCAAAAGATCAACCTCCCGAGCGATGGTGCGCCCATCTGGTAGGCACGACTATTCCCTCACGAACACGATGCATGATGACCGGCACATGCGGACATCAAAACAGCCTGCCAGCGGAGTAACAGAGCATGTCGAGCAATGATCTGAGCCTTGAAACTGCCTCCGGCGTCTGCACGCGTTCGCTGGTAACCGCCATTCTGGAAAGCCGTCGTGCCTATCAGTTGGCCATGGCGCTCGCCAAGCAGGTGTTGCTCACGGGGGTTCCGATAGCTGCCGACTACACTGGTGAGTCATTGGCCGCCAACGGAACACTGCAGCCGTCCCCGGCGTGGTCTCGTCACACCGCCCGGCCGCGGTCCACGGATCTTCGTTTTTCGATGCGCCGACGGACCTCGCGCGGCGGATTGCGGTTGGTCACTCCGGAGCACTTCGATTCGCCGCTGGTCATGCCGACCGGCACTCCATACCCCTCCACCGGAGAACGCACTGATGAACACACAAACGATCAAGGGCAATTGGATGCAGATAAAGGGCGCGGTCCGCGAGACCTGGGGCAAGCTGACGGATGATGATGTCGATGTCATTGCAGGTGAGCGCGATCAATTGATTGGCAAGATTCAGGAACGGTATGGCAAGGCGGTCGACGTGGTTGACCGGGAAGTGCAGGAATTCGAGACCCGAATGTCAATGCGCAGCAATACGTCTGAAAAACTCTGAGTGAAGTGGCGCGGCACGTGCCGAATGACGCGACAATCAGTGACGGATAATGCCTCGGTAATCCTTGAAACGAATGCGCTGTGACCGTGTAATGATAGTGATCGATTGACTGAATGCGTGTGGACTGAGCGGAGCGAATGATCGATGACGGGGAGACGGAGCGCGCGACGAATTCGTCGCCCGCTCTGTTTCTCGTTGCGGGAGGAACGGCGCAACTCACTCCTACGGGCGATGGTGCCGTCGCCGGAAACGCACTAAGGTGCAGGCAAGGCGTTCGGAATGCGTTGATCAGGGGGCAACGACGAACCGTCGGTATCACAATCGAGAGTGCACAATGGGATACGTCAGCCAACTCATCAATCTGCTCACGCTGGGCTCGCAACGGCCCATGCGGCGACTGGCGGCATATTATACGGTGCTCGGGCTGGTGGGCGCGGCCCTGTACTACTTCGTCCCTGGCGTTGACCGCCTGCTGTCCAGCGAGCCGCTGGAACAACTCGCCAGAACACCCGCCTTCCTGCAGGATGGGTTGGCCAGCGGGCAAGTGCCGGCACCACTGGCGGACCTCGCGTCGCGAGTGGGTTTCGCGCTCCGCATCATCTTCGTGCTGGTCAGCACGTTGGTGCTGATGCTGCCGGTCACGTGGGTGTATATGTCCGCGAAGAACGCCCAGGGCCACAACCAATCCATCGTGCAAGTGCTGATCGTATTGCCGATGATCGTGGCCGGAATCGTGCTGATCGTCAGCAACAGCCTGGCGTTGGCGTTCAGTCTGGGCGGTGTGGTCGCTGCCGTGCGATTCCGCACCAATCTGACCGATGCCCGTGACATCGTCTTCATCTTCCTGTCCATCGCGGTGGGGTTCGCCGCCGGCGTGCAGGTGGTGATGGTGGCGCTGCTGCTGACCATCATTTTCAACTTCGTGCTGGTGCTGATCTGGCGGTACGATTTCGGCCGCACCGTGCTGGAGCCGACGGCAGCCTCGCAGTGGGCCGCGCCGCTGCAGGACCTGGCGGGAAAGGACGAAGGCGGCCACGCCATCCCCGACCGAGATCTCGTGTTGGCGTTGACGCCCAGAAAGGCCGAGGCCCTCGCGGAACGATTCGCCCGGGTACACGACATCATCGGATCGAACGGGAAGAAGCCGCGGTTCGATGCCATTGTCACACTCACCACCAGCCAGCTCACGGAAACCCAGGCACACGTCGAACGGGCACTCGACCTCATCACCAAGCGCTGGATACTGGATGAAGTCGTGACCAATTCCGGCAAGCCCTCCGAGATGTACTATCTGGTGCGCACACGCAAGTCCGTGAGTCGCGATGCGATGCTGACGGCCATTCGCGCCAGTTGTGCCGGCCTGATCGGGGAAGCGGACGTCGAAGTCGGCGATGCGCTGGCGCGCGAGTCGGGCGAGCTTCGCGCCGAGCGCAAGTTGGAAGAGCAACCGACATGACACGCGCGTGGTGTGGCGCCGGTGTGGTGCTTATGGTGACTGCCGCGGTAGCCTGTGGGGATTCGCCCGGGAAGGCCGTCGCCGAGATGCTGGGGAGCCCGACGGCTGTGGCACGCGAGGCTCGGTTGATCAGCGCCATGGCCGACGCAGACTCGGTCGGCGATCCCGACGCGCCACTGGCGCGATGGGTGCTTCCGAAGGCGTTAAGTGAAATCTCCGGCCTGGCGCTCACCAGCGACGGTCGGCTCTTCGTGCACGGGGACGAGGACGGGCAGGTTTGGGAAATCGACTATCGCCGGGGCCTGCTGCTGAAACGATTCTCGATTGGTGCCGGAGCCATCAAAGCCGACTTCGAAGGCATCACCGTTGCCAATGACGTCCTCTGGCTGCTGGCGAGCAATGGCATGCTGTATGAATTTCGCGAGGGCATTGAGAGCGCGCACGTGGAGGTCCGCAAGCATGACACGGGGCTCACGAAGGCGTGCGAATTCGAGGGTGTGGCCTATGATGCGACCATCAACGCGCTGTTGTTGGCGTGCAAGAACATCCGAGACAAGCAGGAACGGAATGCGATCGTCATTTACCGGTGGAGCCTGAAACCCGACTCCGCGGGACGCGTGTCGCGCGTGGTCGTGCCGGTCGCAAGCGTGCGAGGTTCAAATGGTTGGAACAGCCTGCAGATTGCGGACATCACCGTCGATCCGCAGACGGGCAACTATGTGCTGCTGGCATCGAAGGAGCGGGCGATTGTTGCCATCACACCGACTGGCGGAGCGGTGTTCGCCCGTTCGCTTCCCGAACAGCACGAACAGCACGAACAGCCGGAAGGCCTCGCGGTGACCAAGGACGGATTGTTCCTGGTGAGTGATGAAGCCGTGAAAGGGCCCGCCCTCATCACGCTGTATCGGTGGCCGTAGATGTGCAAACGAAAGTCATCGACTCGCGTGACACTGGCCGTGGCGGCCTCGCTCCTGTGGCTGGGGCCACCAGCCCTGGCGCAAGAGCCGTGGAAGACACCACTCGCGGCATCGCGGCAGGCCGACAGCGTCACGGTCGCCGCAAGCGTCGACTATAGGGCGGGGGCGTTCTACCAATGGTTGGTGGGTAGCTCCAACCGCGTGCTGTGGGGCACCCCCATTCGGGTGCCCGTGCTCAACCTGGAGACGTATGCGGGTGGTCTGCGACTGACAAAGACCGGCGGTGGACTGCAGACCAAGTCCCTTCGATTCGAGTCGGCCGATGGCGCGGAGTACGTGTTCAGACTGTCCGACAAGACGGTCAACACCATGCCGGAGGTCTTGCGGCACACCGTGCTGGAGCACGTGCTGCAGGATCAGGTCAGCGCCATGCACCCGGCAGCGGCGGTGATGACCGCGCCGCTGGCCGCCGCCAGCGGCGTCCTGCATCCTACGGCCGTCCTCATGGTGCTTCCGGATGACTCGATGCTCGGCGAGTCGCGGGCGGAGTTCGCCGGGCGGCTCGGCATGCTGGAGCGGTTCCCCAATGTGCCCACGAAGGGGGCAGGGTTTGGCGGCGCAACATCCATTATCGACAGTGATTCCTTGCTGCGTCGGCTGAACCACGATGCCAGCGAGCAGGTGAATGCCCGTGAATTTCTGGCGGCGCGACTGTTGGACTTCCTGATCAACGACAACGATCGACACCCCGGCAACTGGAAATGGGCGCGAAGGGGTGACAGGCCCGATGAACCATGGGTGCCGATTGCCCGCGACCGTGACCACGCATTCGTATCATTCGGCGGCGTGATCATGCGGATGTCGCGATGGTGGTCGCCTCTGCTTGTCGAAATGAATGACACACCGAACGTCGCCGCACTGACCGCTCCCGGACTGATCGATGCGCGGTTGCTGGCCGGCCTTGACCGGTTCGTGTGGGATTCGGTGGTCAGCGCACTGCAGACGCGCATCACCGACGCGGTGGTCCACGACGCCGCCCTGGCGATGCCGGTGGAGTATCGGGCGGGCGCGCCACGACTGGAGGCCACGTTGCGGAAACGGCGTGACGCGCTCGCCGCCGCCGCCTCGCAGTTCTACCGCCTGCTGGCGGCGCGAGTGCAGGTGCAGGGCACTGATGCCGCCGATCACCTGATGGTCACGCGCGAGAGCGAGGCGTTCGTCACCGTGCGGCTGGCGTCGCAGGGCAGACCGAGCTTCTCCCGGCGATTCGATGCGCGCGACACTCGCGAGATCCTCGTGTACCTGCATGGTGGAGACGACACCGCGCTGGTCACGGGCCGGGTGCCCAACAGCATCCTCGTGCGCATCATCGGCGGCAACGGAACCAATCGCCTGCTCGATTCGTCGACGGTCGCGGGAGAGACACACCCGACGCACCTCTACGACGCGGGACGAATCAGCGGGATATCGTATGGGCCGGATACCATGTTCAATCGGCGACCGTACGAAACGGAAGGCGGTGTGTTGGTTCCGCACCAACCCGATAACGGCAGCAGCCTGCGGCCGCGCGTAGGTCTCAGTGAACACCGCGGTCTGGGCCTCACACCGTCCGTGCAGTTCGTCCGATACCGCTATGGGTTCGATCGTCGCCCGTATGCCACGATGGTGAAGGTCGGCGCGGAGTACGCGATGCGGTTTGGTGGCGCGCGCCTGTCCATGGCCGTCGACCAACGGCGAGAGGCATCCCCGCTCCATTTCCTCGCGTTCGGCCAGGTGTCCGACATCCAGATGATCAACTTCAACGGGATGGGGAATGCGACCATCGACTCGGGAAGCCGGAGTGCGCTGACCGCCATCCATCAGAGACAGTCCACGTTCCGTCCGGCGATTGCTTTGGCGCTGGGGTCGAAATGGGACGTGTCATTGGGCCCGGTGATCCAGTACTCGAACACCGATGCGGCACGGAGCCCATATGTGGCGGCCACCGCGGCCTATGGCATTGGTCGGTTCTCTCAGGCCGGCGCGCAGCTCGAGACCCGCTTTGAATGGCGCTCGCTTCCCGATAAGGCGGAACATACGCATCATCAGGTGCTGCTGGTGTTCGATGGAACGGTCACGCCAGCCATGCTCGATGTGCGTTCGGCGTACAGTGCCGTCGGCGTCACGATGGGAACATCGGTGACGCTGCCGATCCCGCTGCAGCCGCTCTTCGTTGTGCGTGCCGGCAGCAGGAAGCTCTTCGGCGACTTCCCGTTCTACGAGGCCGCGACCATTGGTGGGGGCGGCACGACGCGCTACATGGATCCGCAGCGCTATGCCGGCGACGCGGCCGTGTACGCCACCTCCGAGCTTCGCATCCCGCTGGCACACTTCAATTTCCTGCTGCCCATACGCATGGGCGCGCTGGGGCTCGCCGAGGCTGGTCGTGTGTACGACGACGGCCGTTCGCCCGGTGGCTGGCATACCCGCGTGGGTGCCGGGGTGTGGTTCGGGCGCGGGTATGCATCACCCGTTGTGACCCTTGCCAGCACGACCGAACCAGGGCACCGCGGGCCGTCACTCAGATTCGGACTCAATTTCTAGCCTCATCATCGCTCCGGAGTGCGCGTCCGGCGGGCAGTACCCGAAACACTCTCAGGAATTTCATGCGACGTCTTCATCTCATTACATCCGTTCCGGCGCTTGGCGCCGTGTTGTCGTGTGCCAGCGCCGTCGAGCTCACCCCGCCACCCGCGGCATCACCGGCCTGGGCAGTCGCAGCCAGCGGCGCGGCCGTCATGATTGGCGTCGGGGACATCGCCAGCTGTTCGTTGCGAACGGGTGAAGCCACGGCGCATCTGGTGGATAGCGTGTTGCGCGCGGACAGCATCGCCAAGGTGCCGGATGTTGCGTTTACGCTTGGCGACAATGTCTATGAGTCCGGCACGGAAGCGGAGTTCGCCAATTGCTTCACGCCCACATGGGGTGATCCCAACAAGCGGATCATGCGAAATATTCGGACAACCCCCGGCAACCATGAGTATTACAGCTCCGGCGCCGCACCATACTTCAAGTATTTCGGCAAAGCCGCGGGCAACGACATTTCAGGCTACTACAGCTACGATGTCGGGACATGGCATGTGCTGGCGCTCAACAGCGAAATCATTGTGAACCCGTCGTTCAACGATGCGGCCAGAGCGGCCCAGATGGCGTGGGTGGAGAAGGACCTCAAGGCCAGCAAGGCCACGTGCACGGTGGCCTATTGGCACAATCCGCGCTTCAGCTCGGGATGGCACGGGAGCAATCGCAAGTTCATTCCGCTCTGGCAGCTGCTGATTGACCACAACGTCGAGCTCGTGCTCAACGGCCATGATCACGACTATGAGCGATTCCGCCCCATGACCCCGGAGGGCGTCGTGGATACGCTCAAGGGCCTGACCCAGATTGTTGCCGGCACGGGCGGTGGTGAGTTTCGAAACTTCAACGCGCCTGTGCCCAACAGTGTCGCACGGATTGCCGGACGTCCCGGGGTGCTGCTCCTCGTGCTCGGCGGTGCGGAGTACCGGTCCGCATTCCTCGAAGTCGGCGGCCGGATCTGGGATGCCAGCGGCGGGAAGTGCCACTGACCGGTTGGGGACTGCGCCTGCTGCTCAACGTCAGCGCGTCAGAACCACTGTCCTATGCGCACGAACCACAGGTCGCCGCCCTCGGAATTGAAGCCTCGCTGGATCAGCACATTGAATGCCCCAGCGCGAACCTCGCCGCCGATACGACCACCGCGTATGAGCTGGCCGTACGCGGTGCCCGCGTGTGGCCGCAGGAAGCCGGCTCCGCTGCCCATTGAGCCCGCGGAAATCTCGCCAAGCGCGCGGATCGGACCGACAATAATGCGCGCCAGCGAGAGACCGACCATGGCCTCCTGTTCGGCGCGCAATTCAGTGGTGCGCAGTCCGCCAAAGCCGTCGTAGCCACCCAGAAAGAACTGCTCCTGAAGCGGTGCACGACGTGACCAGCTCACCCGGGCCTTGGGAACGATACGAAACGCCCCCAATCGCCAGACCATGTTGCTTTCGGCATGGAGTCGCAGAAAGCGGGTGTTCGCTTCGCCCTCAACAATGGTCCGCGTGTCGGCCGCATGCGCACCATCGGCGAGGAGCACATGCAGTCCCACGGCGTTCACCGCGGTCTCCTGCGCCACGCGCCACCACCGTGCGGTTGGTGCCACGTCCACCCGGAATCCTCCGCGAAGCCGGCGACTCACGCCCATGGCGATCGACAGCTCGCGGGTCCCGATCACATCGCGTTCGCTGTTGTCGGAATACAGCAGGATGTCCTCCGACACCGCACGAACATTGGCGATGAGGGGCACGACATTCGCGAAGGCGGGAATCTGTCGTCGCATACCCGCGCGCCATTCCTGACGGAACTTGCCGAAGTCGACCGCCGAGGACGCTTCAACGGCCGCGTTGAGCAGGTCGCGCCAGGCGATGCCACCCCACATCCGCCCGCCGAGATCATTGTCGTATGCCAGACCAACGGCGACGACCTGTTTGGCACTGTACACCGGCGCGATGCTGAAACTCACGCTGGAATCGCGACCCGAAGGTTCCAACCACAACGCACGATAGTCGTCGCTCTCGCCCAGTCGAAGCAATCGGACGCGCAGACTGTCCTCCCGGAACGGGCGCGCGGGAGACAGACCGAGGGCGAGTCGGAGCGTCTGGGCCTCCATACGGCGCGTCGTGTTGATGCGCAGCTCGGTCATCACCCGGGGAACGGCGGATGCGCGGACGTCCGGAGCGGGGCTGGCGTCGCGCACCGTACGGATACAGTCGGATTTGGCGAATGCCTCACGTGCGACGTGCATTCCACCTCGCACGAGGGAATCGAGCGTGGCCTGGGAGAAGTCGAGGGAGCCGAACTCTGACGTCCGGTTGCGGATGATCACGTCCTGTGGCCGGAACGTGGTCGTGTCGTTGCGAAAGAGGAAATCCGCCAATTGCAGTGCCACCTTGATGGGATCGCCCTGCAGGTTGTCGGCGGCCACGGCATTGGGCAACGTGGAGATGATGAGACGTTGCGCGCCCATGGCGCGCGCGGCGGCCACCGGGATGTTGTCGGATACCCCCCCATCGACCAGCACGTCGTCGCCGATCACGCTGGGCGCGAAGATGAGCGGAATGGCGAAGGACGCGCGCAGGGCCTGTGCCAGGTCACCGCCACGGAGCACCACAGTTTCCCGCGTGGACAATCTGGTACTGACGACGCGCAACGGGATCGGCAATCGATCAAAGTCACCACGGGCGAGGAGATTTCCACGCAACATCATGGCGGACATGAGTGCGTTCACCTCCGCCTCGCGCACCGAGCCGGTTTGCAGCATCAGGCCGCGCCCGTCACTTTCCCATACGGCCAGCGGGGCCGGGAACTCCATGATACGGGGGGCCGTCGGGCTATACGTGCGGATCACACGTTGCAGCGGCAGTGCCCGCGTGATCGAATCGATCTCATTCCCGCTATAGCCACTGGCATACAGGGCGCCAGCGATGGCGCCAATGGATGAACCGACGATGAAGTCCGGCCGGATGTGCAGCGAATCGAGGATCTTGAACACGCCGACGTGCGCAAACCCTCTGGCGCCGCCGCCGGACAGGACCAAGCCGGTCCGCAGTGGTGCACAACTCTGTGAATCGGCCGGGCGCGCCAGCACGAGCAACCCGAACAGCGCAACCAGGGGCGCGGCGCCGACCCGGCGATGCCGCAACGCCGTCATTGGCACGTCACGGCACGACGGTATTGGTTCCCAGTCGCTTCACCATGCTGTACCAGAACGCCACCGCATCGTGATACGCCTTGACGCCCACACGCTCCTCCTGTCCATGCGCGCGACTGGGTTCGGCCTGCTCGAAAAACACGGCGCCGATACCATAGGTGGGGATGCCCGCGTTACGGGTGAACAACCCATCGGTGGCACCGGTGGACATCTCGGGCACCACCACCGCGCCCGGAAAGCGCTCCGTCGTGAGCGTGGTGACCACATCCATCACGTCCTTGCGGAGCGGTGACGGTGGGCTGACGATCGCGTCCCACGCCTTCATCACCTTGGCACCCGGGCCCACCACGCGTTGCATCGTGGCCTGCACCGAGTCAATCGATTCGTCGGGAAGAATGCGGCAGTTCACCAATGCCGAGGCCCGTTGCGCCAGCGCATTGTCGGCGTGACCGGCCTCCAGTCGCGTGGCCACGCACGTGGTGCGCATGATGGAGTTCCAGTACGGATTGGCCGCCGACAACTTGGTGGCGGCCGCCGTATCCATCGGCTCGGCCGCGACGGCGCGCATGAGCGCCGCGATGTCGGGCGCTTGCGTGGGCGCGCTCTGCACGAAGTAGGCGCGCGACACCTCGTTCAATCGGCGCGGATACTCGAACGCCCCAAACGCCGCCAATCGCGCGCTCAGTTCATAAATGGCGTTGTCGCGCCGCGGGACGGAGCTGTGCCCGCCGGGGTTGGTGACTTCAATGCGGAAGTTGGCGAACATCTTTTCGCTGGCCTGCACCGAGTTCGACACGGCCTTGCCCTTGTCCAGCGAACCGCCGCCGCCGTCGGTGTTCAGCGCGTACTCGGCGTCAATCAACACCCGGTGATTCTTCAGCAACCAAGCGATGGAATTGCCGTCAGTTTCCTCGTCGGCCGAGAGCACGGCGATGATGTCCCGGTCCGGCACCCACCCCTCGCGCTTCCAGCGCACGAAGTTCGCGATGATGGTGCCCACGCCCGCTTTGTTGTCTTCCGCGCCGCGTCCGTAATACCACCCGTCCTTCTCCACCATGGTGAATGGATCGAACGGCCAGTCGGCGCGGTTGGCGGCCACGACATCGAGATGCGCCATCAACAGAATGGGCTTGAGTCCCATTTTGCGACCGCGCAGCCGCGCCACCAACGCGGTCATTTGCGGGGTCGGACCCAACAGTTGCACATCGGCCGCCGGATACCCTGCCGTGCGCAGTCGCAGGGCCATGGCGCGCGCAGCGCGCCCGACGCCAGGGGTGCCGGACGTGGAGTTGATGTTCACCAACTCGCGCAGGATGTCCCGCGCCTCACGCTGCTCGCGCGGAATGGCAGGTGCCTGTGCGCTGGCGCTGGTGACGACAGCCAGTGAGGCAGCGACAAGTACGGCGGCGAGCGCGAAGAACGAGCGACGCATGATCATGGCAGGGACGGGTGAGGGCGCGTTCCATCGACGTGCCACCCCATAATGTCCCAACATATCACGGGAATAGCGAGAGCCCGTCGTGACGCACCGCGAATGTCCTGGCGTCAGGTACAGCAGCCCGGACCACAGCAGGGTGCCGCGGTTGGCTTGGTGCCCCGCACAAACGCGGCCATGAACTTGCCTTCGATCGCTTCCAGCGTCGACGACTCGAGTCCGGCCTCGGCTAGGAACTGCCGGGCATCCTCACTGCGGTAGATGCGCGTGGGCTCGATGTCGATATCGGTAAACCCTGCCTGCTGCAGGAGCGACGTGAACTCGGACTCTTCCAGCGCGCCGGCCACACACCCTACCCACAACTCCATGCTGCGCCGCACATCGGCGGGGACGTCACCCCGCACCACGACATCGCTCACCGCGAATCGACCACCGGGCTTGAGCACGCGAAACGCTTCGCGCAATACCTGCGCTTTGTCGCCCGACAGGTTGATGACGCAGTTGGAAATGATCACGTCGACGGAGTTGTCGGGCAGCGGGATGGATTCGATATGCCCCTTGAGAAACTCGACATTGTGCACCTTCGCTTCGGCGGCGTTCTGTCGGGCCAACGCCAGCATGTCGTCGGTCATGTCCAGTCCGTACGCCTTGCCGGTCGCGCCAACGCGTCGGGCCGACAAGATGACGTCGATGCCACCGCCCGAGCCCAGGTCGAGCACGACCTGCCCCTCGTGCAGCTCCAGCAACGCCGTGGGATTCCCGCACCCGAGCGATGCGAGCACGGCGGCCGTTGGCAGTTCACTGGTCTCGCCGTTCACGTACAGGTTGGATGTGATGGGATCGACACTGCCGTTGAACGCGGCGCCTCCACAGCACGAACTGGCGGGGCCACAGCCGCCGGATGTGGCGCTGTCCAGCACGCGGCGGGCGGCGGCACCGTAACGGTCCTGAACGATTTGGGTGAGGTTCGCCGATTCGGCGGCAGGGCTGGTGGCGATGGGCAGCACAGTGGACATATCGATCTCCTTTTGATCAACAAACGTTGATGGATAAAACGCGTGAGGGATGTGCGGCGGGTAGGCGAACTACACCGTTGATCCTGGGTGTCGGCCGGTCAGCCGCAGCACCGCCCGATCACCGGTAACCTGGCCCGCCCCGGAATGGTTGTCGGGCGCTGCGCGACCACGAGGTCATGCACTTCTGCCAGTGCGTTTGGAACGATGGCATAATACGACCAGCGGCCTTCCTTGCGGTCGCTGACCAGACCGGCCTCCCGCAAGACCTTCAGATGAAACGACAGTCGCGACTGGGCCGCATCCAGCGCGCCTTGCAGGTCACACACGCAGCGCTCCCCGTCGCGCAGCATGTCGAGGATTTCCAGACGTGTTTCGTCGGACAGGGCGTGGAAGAGCGTGACCGCGCGGGCGCGGTGGCGGGCGGTCAGGCGGCTTGATCGGGGAGGTGGCGCGGTCAGCATGCGAACATAATACACCAATAAATATTGATATGTCAATCCTCGCGCTGCGCGCGATTCAGCCTTGATTGAGGAGGTAGATCACCGCCGCCACCGCCAGTGCCGCCGCCACCGCGAACCCGATCTTCCACGCCGACCACGGCCGATCGCCCTTGACCGCGCCCGTCTGTCCATTCACCACCACGCGCCAGGATCTCCCGTTGAATTGATACGAGCAGATCCACACGGGCAGCAGGATGTGCTTGAATTTCACGTCGTCGTAGCGTGTCGCGATGTTCGATACCCGCTGGTGATTGCCGCCGATGTCCTGCTTGACGGCGCCGAGAATGGCCGCGCCGAAAATGCTCTTGGCCTCCTCGAACGCCGGTTCCAGCCCCAGCTGATAGGCCTCCACCGTGAAGCCCGCGACAAAGTCGTCGGAGAAGGGCTGCATGCCCGACACGTCCCAATCCGTCAGCACATCGGCCAGGTGCGCCGGAATGCTGCGTGAGGCGGGCACCAGCGTGTCGTCAAACGACAACGCCACGGTACCCGACGCGGCATACCAATCGGTCACCGTGCGCTGGACGACCACGGTGTTCCCCTGCGCATCACGTTTCGTATCCTGCACGATGCGGTCGACACCGCGTTGACCCTGATACTCACTGGTGGTGCGCGCATCGAACGTCCAGCACGGCAGATACACGCCGCGCACGCCGTTGACGGCGCGCACGCTCTGCTTGAGCGCGTTCGGGGCAAACCACCGTCCCTCGATCCAGCGTCGGAACACGTCCTGCGCGCCCTTGGGCTCGAGGGCGAACGGCACTACGGCCCGCGGGCGAATGCGGCGCTCCGCATGCGCCGCTGCCGACACCAACGGCGTGGCGCAGAAGGCGCACACCGCGGCCACCACATTCGGTTCAAACTGCGTTTGCGCCCCGCACTGCGGGCAATCCACCAACTGCGGCGTGATCTCCGGTTCGTTGCCCGCCTGCAATCGCAGGTATCCGAGATAGTCCAGCTCTTCATGCGTGGCCGATTGCGCCGCGTCGTCGACAACCGGCCGTTCGTTGACCGTGCCGCAACTGTCGCAGGTCAACTGGCCGACAGACGGCGCGAAGCGCAGCGACGCCCCGCACTGGCGACAGGGAAAGACGCGTCCGGCGGCGGCAACGGGTGACAGCGGCGTGTCTGAGTCCACAGGGTCCGGAGTATGCGAGGGTCGGGAAGCACGGCAGGTCAGCGGCCTTTCCGGCACGAGCGTCACGCCGAAGGCCCTCGGTGTAACGCAGATCACCGATCGTCGTCTAGTACGGTGAGAGGAAGGGCGCCGTTTCGCTACTGGCACGCGTCGCCCACCGTCACTGATCTGGCTCATTTCATTCAACTGCCGTGCCCCAACTCGACCGTGTGCTGCCGCGCCTTGAAGCCGGTGCCGCCACTCACGTCATCCTCGAAGCCGACGAACCGATCCGCTGCCAGACCCCCACGGGGCTGCAGGCGGTGACGCAACAGGCCCTCACCCGACAGCAGGTCCTCGCCCTGGTGTCGGAGGTCGCGGCACCCGATGAACGCGAATGGGTGGCCGAAGCGCAGGGCATTCGGTTGCTGTATACCTGGAATGCGCAGCGCTATCTGGTGGCGCAGGACAACGAGTCGCCCACGCTCAAGCTGATGATCCGCAAGTGGGTGGACAAAGCAGGTCCCCGCGACCCGGAAGCCCCCACCACGCAACGACACCTGAAGCGTCGCGCCACCGACCGACCCTATGGCTCGTTCGACGGTGAATCACCGGCCCGAGACGCCCTGGAGCGGCTGCTGCGTCTGCAGGTGGAACGCGGCGCGGCCGACCTGCATCTGCGCACGGGTGAACCGCCCATTCTCCGGCTCGGTGGCGATCTGCTGCGCATCGATGGTGAAGCGCCGGTGGAGAGCGAGGAAATCTCCGGCATGCTCTGGTCCATCATGCCCGACAAGAACAAAGGCGAGTTCGACGAAAACTGGGACACCGACTTCGCCTACGAAATCGCCGGTGTCTCGCGCTTTCGGGTGAACGTGTTGCGCGACCGGCACGGCGTGGCGGCCGTCATTCGGACCATCGCCACGGGAACGGTCACTGTGGAGCAGATGGGGATCACGCCGGAAGTGCAGGCGCTGTGCAATCTCACCAAGGGCCTCGTGCTGGTGACAGGTCCCACCGGATCCGGCAAGTCCACCACGTTGTGCGCGCTCGTCGACCTGATCAATCGCACCCGGTGCGATCACATCATCACCATCGAAGATCCGATCGAGTTTGTGCACCAGAGCAAGAAGTGCCTGATCACGCAGCGCCAGGTGGGCGTGCACACGCAGTCATTCAAGAGCGCCTTGCGCGCCGCATTGCGTGAAGATCCGGACATCGTGCTGGTGGGCGAACTCCGTGACCTGGAAACCATTGCCATTGCCATTGAAACGGCCGAAACGGGGCATCTGGTGTTCGGCACGCTGCACACGTCCACCGCGGCCTCCACGATCAACCGCATTGTCGACCAGTTCCCGGCGGACCGCCAGGAACAGATCCGCATCATGCTGGCGGAATCGCTGAAGGGCGTCATCTCACAGACCCTGTGCAAGAAGATCGGCGGTGGCCGCATCGCGGCGCGTGAGATCCTGCTGGTGAACAAGGCCGTCAGTTCGATGATCCGGGAAGGCAAGACCATGCAGATTCCCAACATCATCCAGACGCAGCGCAAGCTGGGAATGGAAACGCTCAACGACGCCCTGTTGACGCTGGTCAAGACACGCCAGGTGGAGCCCGAGGAGGCCTACGTGCGCGCGGTCGAAAAGAAGGACATGGCCGTGAAGCTGCGGGGAATCGGGCATCCGATCGAGGTGGCCGGCAGCGAAGAGTAGGCGGTCGCTGTCAGCGTGCTGTCAGGTTCGGCGATGTATGATTCGGGATGCCTTCCGGATTGCCGCTGACGAATCGTGTGTGCCTCGCGCGTGCCGCTCGCATCGTACTGACGTTGCTGTCGCTCTCGGCCGGCTGCGCGCACTATGTGTCGGTGCCGCTTTCGGCCTCGCGCACGCTGGATGACCTCGAAGCGCGACGTCTCGATGCGCCGGCGGTTGGTGAGTTCCTGAAAGCCGGGCGCGCGGTCGAAGCCTGGCCGTTGTCGACATGGAACCTGCGGCAGCTCAGCCTCGCGGCCTTTTTCTACTCGCCCTCCCTCGACGTGGCCCGCGCCCAGTGGCAGTCAGCGCAGGGCGGCGTCATTACGGCCGGCGGGCGCCCGAACCCCACCCTGAGCGCTGGAGAGGGATTCGACGCCACCACGCCAGCCACGCAGATCAGTCCGTGGATGCCCCAGGTGTCTCTTGCCCTGCCAATCGAGATGGCTGGCAAGCGGGGCGTACGAGTTGATCGGGCCCGCGCCCAGGCGGAGGTGGCGCACTTCAATGTGCTGACCACCGCCTGGCAGGTGCGCCGCGCCGTGCGTGAAGCCTACGTCGAGCTGTTTGCCGCCACCGCGATCGACTCCCTGCAATCCACGCGGCAGTCACTGGCGGCGGAGGTGGTGCGCATTCTCGAGGCCCAGCGTGCCGTCGGTGACGTGGCGGTGTTTGACGTGACGCAGGCTCGCCTGGCGCTGGCCGACGCGCGCATCGCCGCCTTGTCAGCGCAGCAGCGGCACGTGGAGGCCCGCAGTGCGCTGGCGGCCGCTGTCGGCGTCAGCACGGTCGCGCTCGACGCCACGAGATTCACGTTCGACGAGTTCGCGCGGCCCGCGCCGTTGGTGCCCGACCGCGAGGTGCGGCGCGTCGCGCTGCTGCAGCGCGCCGATGTGCGTGCCGCGTTGGCCGACTACGACGTGAGTCAGGCCAACCTCAAACTCGAAATCCGCAACCAGTATCCCGACCTGACCCTCGGCCCGGGGTATCAGTTGGACCAGACCGATGTGAAGTGGAGCCTGTCGTTGTCGTTGCCGGTGGCGCTGTTGAATCGCAATCAGGGCCCCATCGCCGAGGCGCGCGCGCGTCGCGAGGAAATGGCGGCGCGCTTCCTCGCGCTGCAGGCCCGCGTGATTGTCGAGGTGGATCGCGCGGTCGCAGCCTCCGCACTCACGCGATTGCAGGTGTCCGTGGCCGACAGCATTACCACGTCGCTAGGGCGCCAGCAGCGGAGCACCGAGGCGGGGTATCGCGCCGGTGAACTGTCCAAACTGCAACTGCTTGGTGTGCAGTTGGAACTGGTCAGCGCGGCGCTGGCGCGTATTGACGTGGTGTCGCGCGCCCAACTCACGGTGGGGGCGCTGGAGGATGCCATGCAGTCAACGTTTGATCTCGAACCGTGGATAATTGCCACGCCCAACCGTGGTGGTGCCACCACTCTCCCAGCGAAGGATCAGCCGTCATGAGCAAGCGTGTGGTGGTGGGCCTGTTCGCCGTGGTCGCGGCGGTGAGTGCCGTCGTATACATGCGTCGCGCCGAGCCCACCGAAGCAGACATCGTGACCGACGTCGCGGTACACACCGCGCCGGTCACACGTGCCACGCTTCATCAGTATGTCACGGCCTACGGCTATGTGGAGGCGGCGCCAATGCGTGCCGGCGTCAACGCGGCCGGTGCGACGGTCTCGCCGCAGGCGGCGGGTGTGTTGACGGCCATCCTGATCAGCGAAGGACAGTCGGTGCGTCAGGGTGCCGTGCTGTTTCGCCTGGAAAGCCGCATGGCGGATGTGGCCGTGCAAAAGGCCGAGCGCGATATGGCCTTCGCCGAACAGGTGGCCCAGCGGCAACGGCAGCTGCTGCCCAGTGACGGGACGTCAGCGCGTGCGGTTCAGGAAGCGGAGCAGCGTCTGAATGAGGCCAGAAGCGCGCTGGCGTCGGCGCAAACCGCGCGCGCCTACCTCGAGGTGGTGGCGCCATTATCCGGCACCGTGGTGGGTCTCTCGGCACGGGTTGGACAGTCGGTTGATGCGGCCACCGTGCTGGCGCGACTGGTCGATTTGAATCGACTGGTGATTGCCGCCGATGTCCCGGTGGCCGAGGCCGCGCAGCTCAAGGCGGGCCAGCGGGTGTTGATCGGCATGGACAGTACGGCGCGCCGTGGCGTGGTGACTGTCGTGAGCCGCGAAGTGGATGCGCGTACCGGCACGAATCGCCTGCAGGCGTCACTGCCCGCGGGCAGCGGACTGGCGCCGGGCCAGTTCACCGATCTGCGTATCGTTACGCACGAGCAACCCCAGGCCATGGTCGTTCCCGTGGCCAGCGTGGTAACTCGACCGGGGGAAGGGCAGTGGATCATGGTGGTCGACGGCGACCAGGCCTCACGACTTCCGGTCACCGTGGGCATCCGCGATGGCGACCTGATAGAAGTCACCGGCGACGGGCTGCGGGAGGGCATGCTGGTGGTGACCATCGAAGCCTACAGCCTGCCCGAGAAAACGCGCGTGCACATCATCCGGCGCTAGCGCGTGCTCGGCAAGCTCGCGACGCGCTCGTCGCTCTCGATCATCTTCCTGTGTGTGGCGCTCTGCTTTGCCGGGATCGCCGCCGCCTGGACGTTGTCGTCGTCGGTGTTCCCCATGACGAACTTTCCGCGGGTGGTGATCTTGGTCGACAACGGCATCATGCCGACCGACGAGATGATGGCGCGCATCACGCGCCCCATCGAAGAAGCGATGAAGGACATTCCGGGCGCCGTGACCGTGAAGTCGGCCACCGGTCGCGGCTCGGCCGAAATCAACGTGTTCTTCACGTGGACCGTGGATATGGTGCAGTCCGAGCTGTACGTGCTGGGCCGACTCTCCCAGATTCGCAGCACACTCCCGGCCACTGCGGACACGCGGGTGCAGCGGCTGACGTTCGCAGCGTTCCCGATCATTGGCGTAAGCCTGGTCAGCGACACGCGTGACATCACCGAGTTGTGGGAGACCGCGCGGTACCGCATCAAACCGAAGTTCCTGCAGATTCCCGGCGTAGCGCGCGTCGATCTCGTGGGAGGCCGGACGCCCGAATATCACATCATCGTTGATCCCATCCGGCTCACGGCGGCCGGCCTCAGCCTGAGTGACGTGGCGCTGGCGCTCGAAGCCAACAACCTTGTCGCGTCGGCGGGATTGCACGAGGAAGACCACACGTTGTACCTGACGATGGTCGATGGACGCATTCGGTCGCTGCGCGACATCGAGCACTTCGTGGTGTCGGCACCCAACGGGCATCCGGTGCAGGTGCGCGATTTCGCCGTCGTGCGTCGCGCGCCGGAACCGGTGTTCAACAAGGTCACCGCCGATGGACATCCGGCGGTGCTGTTGAACGTGCGCAGTCAGCCCGACGGCAGCACTCTGGACATTGCCACGGCGCTTCGCGCACAGGTGAGTGAACTGCGGCGTGACCTGCCGCCTGACACGAAGCTGGCGTTTTTCTACGATCAGTCGGAAATCGTGCGCGCCTCGGTGGCCAGTGTGTGGGAAGCCATCGTGTTCGGTCTCCTGCTGTCCTTGCTCATTCTGTATGCGTTCCTGCGCAACTGGCGCACCACGTTGGTCGCCACCACGGTCATCCCGGTGACCGTGCTCGCCACCCTGGTGGCCATGCGGTTGATGGGCCTGACGTTCAACCTGATGACGTTGGGCGGTATCGCGGCGGCGATCGGGCTGGTCATCGACGACGCGATCGTGGTGGTGGAGTCGATTCATCATCGGATCATGAGCGGCCTTGGCGCCGTCGCCGCGGTCGAAGCGGGAATCAGCGATATCATTCGCCCGCTCATCGGGTCCACGCTGACGCCCGTGGTGGTGTTCCTGCCACTGGCACTGCTGGACGGACTGACCGGCGTGTTCTTCCGCGCGCTGGCGCTCACCATGGTCGTTGCGCTGCTCACCTCGCTCGTGTTGGCGGTGACGCTGATTCCGGCGCTGTCGGCCAACCTGTTGCGCGAGCGGACGACGGGCGACGAACCGGTGCACGAGGAGACGGTGGGCCGCCTGTTGCAGGCGACCATTGCGCTGTATGAAAGCGCGCTACGTCCGGCGTTGCGGCAACCGTGGGCCGTGATGGGAATCTGCGCCGCAATTCTGGGTGCGGGAGTATTCCTCTATGGTCGCCTCGACAGCGAATTCCTGCCGGTGATGGATGAGGGTGGATTCGTGATCGACTACGTCACGCCGGCCGGGACGAGTCTCGAGGAGACCGATCGGCAATTGCTGGCGGCCGAAGCGATCATCCAGACGATACCGGAGGTGGACAGCTACTCGCGACGCACCGGTGCCCGGTTGGCGTTGGCGATCGCGGAGCCCAACACCGGCGACTTCCTGGTCAAGTTGAAGCGCGATCGCGCGCGGTCCACGGACGACGTGATTTCAGCGCTGCGGCAACGCTTCAACACCGAGTTGCCGGGCGCCGAGTGGGAATTTCCCAAGGTCCTGGGCGATTTGATTGGCGATCTGATGTGGGCGCCCAAACCGATTGAAGTGCGGTTGTTCTCCACCGATCAGGAGTGGCTCAAGAAGAAGGCGCCGGAAATCGCGGCGCGGGTCGAGAAGATTGCGGGCGTCGTGGATGTGTTTGACGGATTGGTGTACACGGGACCGACGGTGGCGCTGCACGCGCGCGCGGTCGATGCGCGCCGGTTTGGATTGTCATCGGATGATATCGCCGCCACGGTGAATGCCGCCGTGTTGGGTCGCGCCGCATCTTCGGTGCTGGAAGGCGATCGCATCGTGGACATCCGCGTGAAGATGGACACAGCGCGCCTGGCGACCGTCGAGCAGATCATGAACCTGCCCATCCGCACATCGACGGGCATGCTGGTCAAGCTGTCACAGGTGGTTGATGTGGTGAAGGAGCCCGGTCAATTGGAACTGCGTCGCGAGGACAGTCGTCAGGATGTGGCGGTCACGGCGCGCACCGAAGGGCGCGACATGGGCAGCGCCGTCGCGGAGATTCGTCAGGCCATCGCCGCCGACAGTACGATCCCGGCCGGTGTGGTGGAATTCGGGGGGTTGTATCAGCAGCAGCAGGAGTCGTTCCGGAACCTGCTGGTGGTGCTGTTGATGGCCGTGGGGTTGGTGTTCACGGTGCTGCTGTTCGAGTTCGGATCGTTTGCGGAACCCGTTGCGATTGTCTTTGGCGCGGTGCTGGCGTTGTTCGGTACGGTCCTGGCGCTGTGGCTGACCGGCACGTCGTTCAATGTGGTGTCGTTCCTGGGTGCCATCATCGGTGTGGGCATCGTGGCCAAGAACGGCATTCTGATGCTCGATTTTGTGAAGCATCTCCGGGCCGACGGTGTCGACCTGGCCGAAGCGCTGGTGCGCTCGGGCCGGCGTCGGCTGCGTCCGGTGCTCATGACGTCACTGGCGGCCGCGTTGGGCATGCTGCCACTGGCGTGGGGCATCGGGTCGGGGGCCGACATGCTGCAGCCGCTGGCCATTGCGGTCATAGGCGCGCTGACCATTTCCGTGGTGCTGTCACTGATTGCCACGCCAACCATGTATTTCCTGCTGACGAAACCCCGCAGCTGAGGCATATTTCGAGGATCTTCCCCTTCCGCTCAGGAACGTCCTCGTATGTCCAAGTCTTGTCTTGCGTCGCGCGCGCCACGTCAGCTGCTGTTGGGCGCGTTGATCGGCCTGTCCACGCCGATTGGCCTGTTGCTCGCGCAGGTGGCACCGGCCGCGGCTGTCGCGCCGGATCGCGCCATTCGTCGCGACATCCCGATCACCAATGCCATTCGGCGTGCGTACGCCGCCGGCACGCGCGATTCCACGGGACGCCCGGGGCGCGCGTACTGGCAGTTGCGAACCGACTATCGCATCACCGTGTCGCTTGAGCCGTCCACGCAGCGTCTGACCGGTACGGCGCACATCACGATTCACAACAACAGCCCCGACGCGCTGTCGGTGATTGGATTGCGACTCGACCCGAATCATTTTCTGGGCAATGCCCCGCACGCCGCACCGTGGGTGCCGGCGGAAGTCACGGATGGAATGGTGATCAGACGATTGGCAGTGGATGGCAAGGCCGCCAATCTGAACGCACCTCCGGCGGCCGGTGGTGGACGTGGAGCCGCCAACGCCCCGCCGCCAACCGAGCCCGTGTTGCAGAACCCGCAGTCCACGGTGGCGCGCATTCGACTGCCGGCACCGATTGCGCCCAATGCGACGGCGGTACTGGACATCGATTGGTCGCACAAGATCCCCGGCGGACCAGGGGCCAATCATCGCATGGTGCAGCGGTGGGCCGACACGTTGTTCCAGCCTACACAGTGGTACCCACGCGTCTCGGTGTATGACGACCTGCGCGGGTGGGACAGCGAACTGTATCTCGGCCCGTCGGAATTCTACAACAACTTCGGCACGTTTGACGTGAGCATCGATGTGCCGGCCGGCTGGATTGTCAGTGGCACCGGTGTGCTGCAAAATCCCAACGAGGTGCTCACACCGCAGGCGCGGCAACGTCTGTCGCAGGCACTCGGCAGCAACGCCAATACCACCATTGTGGGTCCCGACGAAGTAGGACCCGGGCAGGCCACCGCCGCGGGTGGTGCGAACGGTCGCCTGACATGGAAGTTTCACGCCGACACCGTGAACGACTTTGCCTGGGCTACGGCGAAGAAGTTCGTGTGGCAAACCACGCGCGCCACCATTCCCGGCAAGGGTGTTGTGCCTGTTCACATGTATTTCCTGCCCGGACGCGCTGCCAGCTTTGCGCGTGCCGGCGAGTTGTCACGCCACGCGCTGGAGTTCTATTCGGCATTGTGGTTCCCGTATCAGTTCCCGCAGCTCACGCTGCAGGACGGTCCCAGCGCCGGTATGGAATACCCGATGGTGATCAACTCCAACCAGGGCGCTGCCGACCACGAAACGGGGCACCAGTGGTGGCCGATGGTGGTGAGCAACAACGAAACGTGGTACGGCTGGATGGACGAGGGATTCAATCAATACATGAACGTGTTGTCCGACGCCGACAACGCCAAGCGCGCGCCGTCATTCAATGGCGCAGGGCAATCGTACGGTCGCACCAGTGGCAACGAAGCCGAGCCACCGATGATGTGGAACGCCAACTACGCCGGTCCGGGCTTTTACGGCTTCACCACGTACCAGAAGACACCGCTGATGTTGTCGATGCTGGGTGGCATTGTCGGTGACACCGCCGTGCAGCGCGCGCATCGCGAATGGGCCAATGCGTGGCTGTTCAAGCATCCTTCGCCGTGGGACTACATGTTTTTCATGAGCAAGGCGCTGGGTCGCGATCTGGGATGGTTCTGGAACTCCTGGCTGTTCACCACGGAAAGCGTGGATGGGCGCATTGCCAGTGTGAAGACCGCGGGCATGCGCACGACGGTCACCGTGGCGCAAGACGGACAGATGCCGTCGCCGGTGGTGCTGGAGGTGAAGTTTGCCGCCAAGGGGCCGGCAATACGGCCGATGAAGAACGCGGTGATGACCGACAGCGTGACGGCCGTCATGACCTGGCCGGTGGACGTGTGGTTCTCGGGGAAGCGCACATTCACCGCCGATCTGGTATTCGGTGGCCGCAAAATCGAGAAACTCACGCTTGATCCGAACGGACGGTTCCCGGACCGGGATGCCAAGGACAACGTGTGGAGCGGCGTGCCCTGACGCAGGGGCGCGTGGTGACGCGCCAGTCGGAGCGCGTCATCCTTTCACCCTGCACGCTGTTGTCGAGGGTGCTTCCAACGGGTTGTGAAATTCCGGATTCGCAATTCGCCATGGCGTGATGTTCCATGCTGCTGGCGAGGTTGGAGCGCTGAGGGGCCGGAGGGGTGAGCAACAGAAGCGCTGAGCGCTCGAGGGGTGAGCCGCCGAGGGCAGAACCTGAATCTGCCCTCACCGGCTCACCCCTCTCACGCTCTACGCTTCTGTTGCTCACCCCTCCAGACCCTCACCGCTCCCCCCTCAGCGATATGTCAAGACACTTCGGAAACACTGGACTAGATTCGGGCATGCCCAGCCTATCGCCTCGACTCGTCGCGTTCGTGTGGATGGCCGCGGTGTCCGTGGCCGTCGCGCCGGCGACCGCGCAACCCACCCGCGCCCGCGCCGCGTTCCGCCTTGAAGAAACCACCATCGCCAGTGTGCACGCCGCGTTCCGCGCCCGTACGCTGACCTGCCACGCCCTGGTGCAGCGGTACCTCGACCGCATCGCCGCGTATGACAAGCGCGGTCCGGCCATCAACGCGTTGGTGACCATCAATCCGTCGGCGCTCACTGTCGCCGATTCGCTCGACACGCGCTATGCGAAGTCCGGACCCGTGGGGCCGCTGCATTGCATCCCCATGATCGTCAAGGACAATTTCGAAACCACCGATCTGCAAACGACTGCTGGATCACTGGCCCTCGAAGGGTGGCGTCCGCCGCAGGACGCCACGATGGTGCGCAAGATCCGTGACGCCGGCGCGATCGTGCTGGCCAAGTCGAATCTGGCCGAGTGGGCGTTCACACCGTACGAAACGGTGAGCTCTATTCTGCCGGGCTACACGCGCAATCCGTATGCGCTCGATCGTGTCACCGCCGGCTCCAGCGGCGGAACCGCGGCGGCCGTCGCCGCCAACTTCGGTGAAGTAGGCTTGGGTTCGGACACGGGCAACTCCATTCGCGGGCCGTCGGCGCATCAGGCGCTGGTGGGCATCCGCTCCACGATGGGACTCACGTCGCGCGCCGGGGTGGTGCCGCTCAATGCCGTGGCCGACATCGCCGGCCCCATGGCGCGCACGGTCGCTGACGCCGTGGCGGTGTTCAACGTCGTGGTGGGCAGCGACCCAGCGGACACCGTCACCGCGCCTGCCGACGCGAAGCGTGAGCCGGACTACCGCGTGTTCCTCCGTCGCGGGTCGTTGGCCGGTGCGCGTATTGGCATTCTCCGGCAGGCGTACGAACGCACCACGTTGGACCCTGAGGTAAAGGCCGTGTTCGAGCGCGCGGTTGGCGCGCTGCGCACCGCCGGTGCGACGATCATCGATACGGCCCGTGTGGATTCGCTCGACGCCATTCAGCGACGACAGCAGGGCGGGTGCAATCGCTTCCGCGCCGATTTGGAGCGCTACTTCGCCGCGCGTGGTCCGAATGCACCGGTGAAGACCATCGACGAGATCCTGCGCAGTCGCAAGTTCCATCCCACGGTGGAACAGCGCCTGCGTGACGCGTCGCTGGTCACCGAGTCACCCGAGCAAAGCGCCGGTTGTCAGAGTCGCGAACGCGTACGCGCCGCACTCCGCGTGGCCGTGGTGCAACTGATGGACTCGTTGAAACTGGACGCGCTGGTCTACCCGACGTGGAGCAACCCGCCGCGACTGATTGGCGACCTGAATACGCCCCACGGCGACAACAGCCAGCTGTTCTCGCCGAGCACGGGATTCCCGGCGATCACGGTGCCGATGGGCTACACCCGCGAACAGCGGTTACCGGCAGGCATGACGTTCTTCGGACGGCCATGGAGCGAGGGACGCCTGATCGCGCTGGCGTTTGATTTTGAACAGGCCACGAAGCACCGACGGGAACCAGTACTCAGGACTAAGTACTAAGTACTAAGTACCAAGTACCAAGTACTCAGTACGCCCTACTTTCTACTCAGTCTACCATGTCCTCCGTAACAGTTCTCGGTACCGGCCTCCTCGGCAGCGCCTTCGCAGAGGGCTTGCTCTCGCGCGGTGGATCCTCGGTCACCGTGTGGAACCGCACGCGCGGCAAGGCGGAACCACTGGCCGCGCTCGGCGCGCGCATTGCCGACACACCGAGCGATGCCGTGCGCGGCGCCGATCGGGTGCATCTCGTGCTGCTTGATGACGATGCCGTGGATGCCACGATTGCCGAGCTGCGACCGGGACTCTCACCGAACGCCGTGATCATCGATCACACCACCACGCTGCCGGCACGAACGGCGGCACGCGTCGCCGCGCTTGACGCGGTCGGCGTGGCGTATCTGCATGCCCCGGTGATGATGGGTCCGCCCGCAGCCCGCTCGGCCAAAGGAATGATGCTGGTGGCGGGATCCAACGAGCGTGTCGCGCGTGTCCACGACGGGCTGTCCGCGATGACTGGTGAGTTGTGGCATGTGGGCGAACGGGCCGATCTCGCCGCCGTCTACAAGTTGGTGGGGAACGCGATGGTGCTGAGCCTGATAGGCACGGTCGCCGATATCATGCATCTGGTGGACAGTGCCGGTGTGCCTCGCAGCGGGGCGATGGACATGCTGGCCAAAACGAATCCGGCGGGCGCGATGGCGTTTCGGGGGGCCATGATGCGCGACAATCAGTTCGACACGAATTTCGCGCTCGATGTCGCGCGCAAGGACGTCCGTCTGATGCTGGAAACGGCCAGTGCGCAGCCGGTGCCACTGCTCCGGGCACTGGCGCAGCGCATGGACACGCTCATCGCAGACGGGGAAGGGGGCAAGGATTTCGCTGTACTGGGCCGTCGCGAGACCAAAGGACATTGAGCTGATGGACGTCGCGTCAGCCTCCGATGCGGCTTTGCGCGAAGCGTTGCGTCTCAGCGAGGAGCGCGCCGACTTGGCCTTGGATGCGGCGGACGCTGGTGTCTTTGACTGCGACCTGACGACTGGAATTCTGTACGGCTCGTTGCGGTTTCGAACGGCGCTGGGCCTGCCTGACGGGCCGATTGATGTGCGGACCACCATTGCCCAGATGCACCCCGACGATCGGGAGGGTGCGCTCAGGCCGTGGAATCTGCCCGAGGTGAACGGTCGCGTGGCCTGGAACGCGCGCGCCCGGCCCGTGGGTTCCACGGAATGGCGGCTGATCGAAACACGCGCCCGGGTGTTCCGCAACGAGCATGGGCGCGCCGTGCGACTGATTGGCGTGCTGCATGATGTTACCGATGCCCGCCGACAGATGGACGCCCTGCGCGAGTCGGAATGGCGACTGGCGCAGGCGCAACGTATCGCGGGCATCGGCAGTTGGTCGTGGGCGCCGGCCACCAACGAAATCGTCTGGACCGATGAGCTGTTCCGCATCTTTGACATCGAGGCAGGCGGGCGACAGGGACCCGCGTTTGACGAATACCTTGGGCGCATTGTAGAAGCGGATCGGCCGACGCTTCTGACCGCGATTGAACGGGCTCTGGCCGACGGAACCACGTACACGTTGGAACACGCCGTCGTGCTGCGCGATGGACAACACCGTCGGATTCGCAGCCACGGTGGCGCGCTCCGCGACGAGCACGGCACGATCGTTCGTCTCGTCGGAACCGCCCAGGATATCACCGAGCAGTCGGTCCTGTCCGAGCGTGTCCGTCGCAGTGAAGAGCGCTACGCGCTGGCCGTGCAGGGCACCAGCGACGGGATCTGGCACTACGATATGCACACGCGCGTCACCGAGGTGTCGCCCCGGCTGCTGGAATTGCTCGGTCGTCCGCACAATGAGTCGTCGGTCAGTACCGATTGGGTGTCCACGGTGGTGCCTGAGAACGACTTGGAGTTGCTGAAGGATGCCGTGCGTCGACACCTGGGTCAGGGTGCGCCGCTGGATCTGGAAATGCCGCTGCGAACGCCGGTGCGTGGCGTGCGGTGGTTCCGGTTGCGAGGGCGCGCCGTACGGAACGAGGCAGGCGTTCCACAGCTGCTGGCCGGCACGTTGTCCGATGTCACGGAGCACCGTGCGCTGCAAACCAAGTTGCAGCACGACTCGAAGATGAACGCATTGGGAACGCTGGCGGGTGGCATCGCGCATGACTTCAACAATCTGGTGGCGGCGATGATGGGCTACGCCCAACTGGCCGCCGAGGAAGTGCCCGCCGACTCAACGGCGGCGGCGCACCTGGGACAGGTCATCGACGCGGCGCGTCGGGCGCGCGAGATCGTACGGGAGATCCTGGCCTTCAGTCGACCTGAGGAGCCGCGTCGCAGTGCGGTGGACCTGCGGCAACTGGCCGAGGCCACGGCGCGACTCATGCAGCCAACATTGCCGTCGAACGTCCGCCTGCAACTGGAAGATGAGACTGCGGCGCGGGTTGTGCTGGGAGACGCCGGGCAGTTGCAGCGGGTGTTGCTCAATCTGTGTACCAACAGCGTGGATGCCGTACGAGAGCGCGGCGGCGAGGTGATGCTGCACCTCGCGTCGATACTCCTCGATGAACAGATGGCGCCGTCGCATGGCCTGCTGCCGGGGCACTACGTGCGCTTGCGCATCTCCGATAACGGCAGCGGAATCGCACCGGACGCCGTGGCGCGGGTCTTTGAGCCCTTCTTTACCACCAAGGCGGTGGGCGAGGGCACGGGACTGGGACTCAGTGTCGTGCACGGCATCGTCACCGCTGCCGGCGGCATCGTGACACTGGAAAGTGCGGAACACGTGGGCACTACGGTCACGGTGCTGTTGCCTCAGCTCGACCTGCGCGCTGAGAGTGCCCGGCCTGCGGGCGATCCGATGCCCGCCCAGGTCCGACACGTGGTGGTGGTGGATGACGAACCGGCGGTTGGACGACTGTTGCAGATGGCGCTGCAGCGCGCCCACTATCACGTCACGCTCTTCACGTCGGCCGGCGAAGCACTCGCGGCGCTGACACATCGCACGGTCGAGTGCGACTGCATCGTCACGGATTTCGCGATGCCGGAGCTGAACGGCATCGACCTGCTGGTGCGCGCCCGCGAGGCCGGTGTGGATGTGCCGGCCATCATGGTCACCGGGTTTGCCGCAGGCGCGTCGTCCGAAATGCGCGACCGGGCGAAAGTCACCATGATCATTGAAAAGCCCATCGAATTGCGCGCGTTTGTGGAAATGGTGACCGCCACCCTGCTGACGGCCTGACCCGAAGGCTACGACGGTGAACGACCTTCGACCGTCATCGTTGGAAGCGTCAAGTCCTGCAGGAAGAACGCCGCCAGCTCGGCGCGGCCGCTCACGCCAGCCTTGCCGTACACCGCCACGGCGTGCTGACGCACGGTGCGTTCACTGCGCCCGCTGTGTCCGGCAATCTGTTTGTGGCCAACACCGCGCAGCAATTGGAGCGCCACTTCGCGCTCCGTCGGCGTGAGCGACCAGGCGGTGAACTGCGCGTCGATCGCGCGACCCAGTCCGGCCAGCGATTGCTCGGCGCTCGCCCGCCACTGATCACGCTCACGCTGACGCTCAGCCAGGGTACGCTCGGATTGCGTGAGCGCCGAGCGGATCATCATCGTCTCCAGCGCTGACGCGCGCCACGCGCGCCAGAAGTACACCAGACATCCGGTACTCAAGGCGATCAGCGTGAGCTCCAGCGCCACGTGCAGCGTCCACCATCGATCGGGTCCATCAGACCACACATCGAGAGCGCCGCCCACCACGACAAGGCTGAGAACGATTATCAGGAGCAGCGAAAGCGGGCGAGGTGTTTCAGCCATGGGAGCAGGAAGTGTGTCGTGATTCGACCTCCGGCAAATGTCGGAGCGTCATCGCGCCATCACAAGCGGGACACTTGCCGGATATCAATGCGGTCGGGCCCTGGTGAACGTGATCGCGTCGCCAATCGGAGGGCATTCCGCCAGCCGCCCCAGGGCGCACCGCACAACCGACGCCGGAGTCTCGCATGTGGACATCCATCATTCCCAATCCGTTGCACCCCGCCATTGTCCATCTTCCGATGGCGCTGGTGATACTCCTGCCGATGACTGCCATCGTGGCCCTCTGGTCCATTCGTCGTGGCGCCGCGCCGATCAAGGTGTGGGGCGTGGCTGCCGCGCTGCACGCCATGCTGGCCCTGAGTGCGTGGGCCTCGTTGGCCACGGGTGATCAGGCCGGAGAGAAAGTCGAGAACGTGGTGGCCGAGGCACCGGTCGAGTCGCATGAGGAAGCCGCGGAGACGTTCCTCGCGCTCTCGGTGGGCGCCCTGGTGATCGCGCTGGTGGGGTTGCGCAAAGACCAGATCGGCACGGCCGCGCGAGCGGCGGCATCCGTGGCAACCGTCGCCTTGCTGGTGGCCGGCTGGCGGGTTGGGCATTCCGGCGGACAGCTCGTGTACCGGTATGGTGCGGCGTCGGCGTACACCGATAGCACGGGGGCACGCACTGCCAGCACCTCGCGCGGTGAAGACCGCGATGACCACTGATGAAGTCAGCGCCAAGCCCGTGACGTGCAGGACTGCCCCGGAACGCCGCGATCAACTGCTGTAGTACGCGGCGTTCTCCTCGACATACCCATTCGTGAGATCGCAGCCAAAGGCACGCGCGCTGCCGTCGCCCACGCCAAGCTCGACGTCCAGATCCACGGCGTCGCGCGACAGCGTATCCCGCACCACGGCATCGTCAAAGTGCAACCGTTCTCCGCCGGCAACCACCGGAAAGCCGTTGATCGACGCCGACGTGGTTGCCGGATTGATGGTGCAGTCGAAGCACTTGCCGATGGCCATCAGCAGGCGGCCGACATTGGGATCGGCGCCATGCACCATGGTTTTGATGAGCGGCGAATTCACGATGGACTTGGCAACAGTGTGCGCCTCACCGTCGGTGAGCGCGCCGCGCACCGACACGCGGATCAGTCGCGTGGCGCCCTCGCCATCGCGCGCGAGAATCTCCGTCATGCGGATGCAGCCGGCGCGCAATACCACCGCGAATGCCGCCTCGTCAACCTCGCCGGCCAGTCCGTTGGCCAGCATGGCGCACGTATCCGACGTGCTGGTATCCGTGTCCACCGACAGCGCATTGAACGACGGCGCCACCGCATCGCGCAGCAGTTTATCGAGTGTCGCGGCATCGAAGGCGGCGTCGGTGAAAATGTACGACAGCATCGTGGCCATGTTGGGCTCGATCATCCCCGACCCTTTTGCCACCCAGGTGATGGTGGCATTGCCGACGCGCGCCGAGAGCGCCTTGGGATGCGTGTCAGTGGTCATGATGCCTTCGGCGCCGATCATCGGGTCGCCCTGCAGGTCGCCCGCCATACCCACCACACCGGCTTCAATCTTTTCAATCGGCAACGGGACGCCAATCACGCCGGTGGAGCTGACCAGCACACGGTCGGCCGTGGTCCCCAGCTCGGCGGCAGCCGCGGCAGCCATCCGGCGCGCATGCTCCACGCCAAGCCGCCCGGTGGCCACATTGCTCACCTTGCTGTTGGCGATGATCGCGCGCAGCCGGCCGCCACGAATGGTTTCGCGACCGAGGATGACTGGCGCGCCCGGGAAATGGTTGCGCGTGAAGACGGCCGCGGCCGTGGCGTCCACGTCGCTGGCAAACAGGGTCAGGTCGCGCGCCGACGGCTTGAGGCCCACGTTGCGGCTGGCGCAGCGGAACCCTTTTGGAAAGACCGGCACGGCGTCAAACGGTGAGGTGCTGGATGTCATCGGCGAAAAGTGTTCGACCCTCGGGTCGTGCGCCAGCCGAGTCGCTACATTTTCATGATGTCATACTCCTCTCGCTCCCCTCGGTGCGCCGTTCCGGCGCCGGCCTTCGCCGTGCTGATCGCCACCGCGCTCCTCGGCGCGACAACCGTGCACGCGCAGGCCGCGCCGCCGCGACCTCGTCCGCTGTCCGTGGGCGACACGTCGGTGTTCGCGCCGCTGGTCCTGCCCACGGCCAACGAGCAGCGCGCCGGCAGTGGCGCGCCCGGCTCACGCTATTGGCAGAATCGCGCCGACTACGCGCTTTCCGCCACGCTGGACACGGCCACGCACACGCTGCGCGGCGAGATGACCCTGCGCTACACCAATGCCTCGCCGGACACGCTGCATTTCATTTGGCTGCAGGTGGAACAGAATGCCTTTCGCGACAAGTCACTGAACTCGTACATCTTTCCGCAGGACTCGCGTTTCGGCGCACGGGGCTTCGAGGGGGGATACGCATTCACCAAGATGGATCAGGTGATGCCGGCGGTGTCCGGCGCGGCCGCGAAGCGCGTGGCGCTGGCGCGTCGGCCCAACGAGACGATGATGAAAGTCGATCTGGCGACGCCGTTGGCCCCCGGGCGCACCGCGACGATTGAGGCAACCTGGACGTTCCCGGTGCCTGAGCACGGCGCCGATCGCATGGGTCGTGAAGGCTCGTTGTACGAAATCGCCCAGTGGTTCCCGCGCGCCGCCGTGTACGACGATGTGCGTGGCTGGAACATCGAGCCGTATCTGGGGCAGGGCGAGTTCTACGTCGACTATGGCGATTACACGCTGTCGGTGACCGTGCCGGCGGGATACATCGTGGCCGCCACCGGCGCGCTGCAGAATCCGCGCGACGTGCTTACGCCCACGCAAATCAGCCGTCACGCGGTGGCGGCCAAGTCCGACACCACCGTACGTCTGGTCACGGCCGAAGAACTCAAGAACGGATCGGCGCGACCGAAAGCCACCGGCATGCTCACCTGGAAGTTCGCGGCAAAGAATGTGCGCGACGCCGTGTGGGCCGCGTCGCCGGAGTTCCAGTGGGATGCGTCCAGTTGGAAGGGCATCATGGCCTACGCGTACTATCGCCCCAGTGCCGCCGTCAACTGGCACGATGCGGCCGACCAGTCGCGCATGTCCATCATGGAGTATTCCGAGCGGTGGTTCCCGTATCCCTGGCCGCACATCTCGGCGGTGGAAGGACCGATCAGCGGCATGGAATACCCCATGATCGCCATGGAGAACAAGAGTGCCGATGTGTACGACTTGTACAACGTGGTGACGCACGAGATCGGACACATGTGGTTCCCGATGATCGTCGGCAGTAACGAACGCGTGTACATGTGGCAGGATGAAGGCTTCAATACCTTCATCAACACCTTCTCCGAGGGACGGCGCTATCCGGAGAAGGGGGACCAGATGGCGCGTGCGGCCGAGGAGCGGCGCATGGTGGAGCAGTTCATGGTCGGCGGCGCGGACAAGCCGGTGAACATGAATCCTGACCGCATCAATCCGCGTCTGCTGGGCGAGGCGTCGTATGTGAAGCCCAGTGTCGGGCTGCAGCTGCTGCGACAGGAAATCATGGGCCCGCAGGCGTTCGATGATGCCTTTCGTACCTACATTCGTCGCTGGGCGTACAAGCATCCCACACCTGGCGACTTCTTCCGCACCATGGAAGATGTGGGTGGACGACGGCTGGACTGGTTCTGGCGCGAATGGTTTGTCGAGAACTCACGATTTGACCAGAGCATCGACTCGGTCATCGTGAAGAAAGACGGGGACACCACGCGGGTCGCGGTGCTGTTCGGCAATCGCGAGCGTGGCGTCTTGCCCGTGCGTGCGCGCTTCAGCTTTGCCGATGGAACGAGCGAGGAGTTCATCTACCCCGCCGAAGTGTGGAGCACCGACAGTCGCCACTACGCACGCCAGTATGCGTTTCCCAACAAGACGCTCATCCGCATCGAGCTTGACCCGGAGCAGCGGCTGCTCGACATCGATCGCGCGAACAATACGTGGGGAACGCCGCCCATCCGGCCCTGACCCGTGGATCGGGTCGCCGTCAGGGACAACACGCATTAGAATTTCCAGAAGCTGGCAGCGATCTCATCTGCTGCCAGCAATCATTCCCATCCGCTAAGGCGAACCGCCCGCCCGGTGGCTCGCCACTTCAACTCCTCGACGCCTGTGCCGTCGCAGCCGACTCTTCGCCCATTTGACATCGCCGTGGCACTGCGTCTGCTTCTCGTCCCCGAGGAGCGGTACGAGCCGCTGGCCGAAGCGCTGGTCACCAGCACCAGCGCGGTGCACCGATCGGTGGCACGTCTGCAGCTCTCCGGGCTGTGCAAGGCCTCCAGTCGTACCGTGACGCGTCCGTCGTTCCTGGAATTCCTGGTAAGTGGCGTACGGTTCGCATTTCCTGCCGTGCACGGTCCCGAACGCACAGGATTGGCGACGGCGTGGACGCACGAGGACGTTGCCCCCTTGTTTGCTGACGGTGAACGTCCTCGCAACCTGGTATGGGCCAGTGACCGGGGGACGATCCGCGGCGAATCGCTGGTGCCGTTGTTCCCCAACCTGCCCGCCGTGGCGGCTCGCGATGTGCGGCTGCACGAACTGCTGGCCATGGTTGATGTCCTGCGGGTCGGTAACGCGCGCGAGCGTCGTGTGGTGAGCGACGTCCTGGGCCAGCGCCTGCTGTCGAGCGCGGCCGACTGACGTCAGGTGGTGGTCGGCCGGCGCGATTCGCGCCAGGCCAGATAGCCACCTTCGAGATTCACGACATCGTCACGCCCGAGCCGCTTGAGCAGACTGGCGGCAATGGCCGACCGCGCTCCCGACTGGCATTGCAGTACCAGCGTGGTGGAAGGAAGCGCGTGCCGTTGCGAAGCCAGTTGCCCCAGTGGCACATGCAGCGCGTGGGGCAAGTGTCCTTCCCGCCACTCGCTTTCGCCACGCACGTCAAGCACGGTGATCGCTTCGTCCGACCATGCTTCAAGCGATCGAACGTTCATCTGCGTCACGGTCCCTGCCTGGTGTCCCGCGTTCGTCCACGCGGCCACGGCTTCGTCGGCGTCGACCCACCCGACCACGCGGTCGAGCCCGATCAGGGCGAGGTCGTGCGCGGCGCTCACCGCCACTGGAGACACGCCTTCGCCAGCTGCCGACGGGGCCAGCAACACGATGTCGACGTCGTATGGCACGAGAGTGCCCGTATACGTGGAGAATGACCGTGAATAGGGCAGTGACAATGACGACGGAATGTGGGCGGCGGCGAATGCCGCGGCCGGACGCAGGTCCAGCACCCAGGTCTGTGTCGCCAGAGTAACGATGTCAGTCGCCGCCAGGCGTGCTGGCGTCGTCATGCCGCCCAGCACGGGGGGACCCTCGCGATTGATCCGCTTCATCTCCGCGAAGTAGCCCGGTGGCTCTGGCTGTCCATCCAGTACGTTGACCACGAATTGCGCTTCGTCGGTTTCGGCAACGCCCCAGTTGGACCGCTTTTCGTACCCGACGGTGCTGGACGGCACGGCCCCCAACGCCTTTCCGCACGCCGAACCCGCGCCGTGCGCCGGCCACACCTGCAGATGATCGGGAAGTGCGCGGAACCGCTCGAGCGAATGAAACAGGGTGTGCGCGCCGGCTTCCATCGTGTTCGCAATGCCGGCCGCCCGCTCCAGCAGGTCCGGACGTCCCACGTCACCCACGAACACAAAGTCGCCGGTGAGAATCCCCATGGCGCCGGCCGCGCGTGGCGTATCGGTCACCACAAACGACAGGTGCTCGGGGGTGTGCCCAGGCGTGTGCAACACATCCAGCCGAATGTTCCCCACCATGATCGTATCGCCGTCACGCAACAGCGTGGCGCCGTCGCGTGCGGCAAACCGATACTGCCAGTCGGTCCCGCCTTCGGCCGAGAGAAACAGACGGGCGCCGCTCGCGGCCACCAATTCGCGCGCCCCGGACACGAAATCCGCGTGAATGTGGGTCTCCGTCACATGCGAAATACGAAGACCTTCGGCGGATGCGACCTGCAGATAGGCCGCCACGTCGCGCAAAGGGTCGACGACGACCGCCTCACCGGTAGCCTGGCAGCCAATGAGATAACTGGCCTGCGCCAGCGGCTGGTCGTAGAACTGTCGAAAGAACATGATCCCAATATGCCGGTGCCTCGACGCCTGTTCAATCGTCTCTGACTCAGGATGCCCATCACCTCTGCGAAATCCACCAATCGCCCCTCTGCCGGGGATGCGCGTGCGGCGCGTGATCGCCGCATTGTGAGCGGCCTGATCGGCGTCTTTGTCGTGGGGGCGCTGTGGCTGGCGTCGCTCAGCGTCGCCGACTCGTCGCGAAAGGCGCAGGCCAAGACCCAGATGGGGCAGACGTTCGCGGTGGTCCATCGTCGCCAGTCGGAATTCCGGAGTCTGACCGGGCGCTTTGCCACCTGGCCGGAGCTTCGTCAACGCGGGGCCACGCTGGGACCGCGCCAGACCGTGAACAGCTCCAATGCCGATGCCTCGCATTGGTTCATCTCCATTCGCGACCAGCAGGCCGGCGTCATCTGCGACCGCACCGGCGAATTGATGGACGAGGATCGCTTCGAGCGGACCCCGGTGTGTCGGGATGCCCCCTAGCCGGGCACGATCCCGGTAAATCGCCCGGAAAGACTCGACATTCGATGCGCACGGCGACAGAGTCCACGCGTGTCGACATTCCCCATTCATCTGCGGCGCATCGCCGGGCTGGCGCTCGTTCCAGCGGTATCGGCTTTCGCGCAATCTCCCCCGCCCGCTGATTCGTCGGCGCGCACACTGCTTCGCGCCGTCACCGTCACCGTGTCGCGTGACGCGGCGCGCGCGCCCTTTGAACTGCCGTTCGCCACCACGCGCGTGGTGCCGGATGCCCAGCGCCCCGGCCAGCGTCGCGTGTCGATGTCCGATCTCTTGTTGGGCGTTCCAGGGGTGGTTGTCCAGGACCGCGCCAATCCGTCACAGGATCCGCGACTGGCCGTGCGTGGTTTTGGCGCGCGATCCGCATTCGGTGTGCGTGGTGTCCGCGTGATGCGCGACGGCATTCCGTTGTCGTTGCCCGACGGGCAGACCCCGGTGGACTGGCTGGAACTGGAAAGCGTGGGGAGCCTTGAGGTGGTTCGCGGCACGGCGGCCGCGCTGTATGGCAATGCGGCGGGCGGTGTGGTGGATTTTCGTTCCAAGGAACCGATGGCTGCGCCGTTGGGCGTCGACGTCCGATGGTGGAACGGAGGCGGCTTGTCACGCACCACGGCCACGGTGTCCAGTGCCCAGCGTCGTGCGGAATCCGCCGACGCCCACGGCGTTCGTGATGTCGGTGGATTGATGACCCTGACGCGCACCAGGGGTGACGGACCACGCCAATGGTCGCGACTGGACGCCACCAACGCGTTCGCGCGTGCCTTTGCCACGGTGGGGCATTCGACCATCGAAGTGCAGGGCACTCGGTACGATGCGCCGCGCGCCGAGAACAGCGGTGCGCTGACCGCGGCGGAACTGGCACGCGATCCATCGCTGCCCGACTCGCTGAACATCACCAAGCATTCGCGCAAGGCGGTCACGCAACAGCAACTGGCGGTGATTCTCACGCACGGCAATGCCCAGCGATCCATGAACGCATCGGTGTTTGCCGGGACGCGCGTGCTCGACAACCCGCTGCCCTTTGCGATTGTCGCCGTCGATCGCGCCGTCGCCGGCGCGTCGCTGCGCGCGACGGTGCGCGTGGCGCGCACACCCTGGCCGCTGCGGCTCACCGCCGGCGCCGATGCGCAACGGCAGGATGATTCGCGACTGAACTACGAAAACTGCGCCGATGTCGTCACCGGCAACCCGACCACCAAATGTCCCCGCATTGGGTTCGAACGCGGTGCCGTGCGTCTGGACCAGCGCGAGGAGGTGCGTGGGCTGGGCGGCTATGCGCGGGCCGAAGTCGAAGCGCCCGGGCGGGTATTCGTGAGTGCCGCGGCGCGGCGCGACGCGGTGTCGTTTCACGTCACCGATCGGTTCATCACCGGCACCAATCTCGACGACTCCGGCGAACACACGCTGTCGGCCACGACGCCGATGCTGGGCGTGGTCTGGCGCGCGCGACCCACGATGTCGCTGTTCAGCAATTGGACGGCAGCGTTTGAAACACCAACCATCACCGAACTCACCAATCAGGACAATGGCGCGGCCGGATTGAACACGCGGCTGGCCCCGCAGCGGACACGGACCATCGAGGCCGGCATGCAGGGATTGGTCGGCGGCCGACTGCGCGTTGATGTCGCTGCATTTCGGGCCATCGTGCAGGATGAACTGGTGCCATTTGACGTGCCCAACCAGGCGGGGCGACGGGCGTTTCGCAACGCCGGGCGCACGTCGCGGGTAGGGTTCGAGTCGAGCCTGATAGCCGCATGGCCGCGCGTCGATCTTGGTGCGTCCTACACGCGTTCGCACTTTCGTTTCGATCGGTACGCGGTGGGTACCGCGAACTATGCCGGAAAGCCCATCCCGGGAATCCCCGGCCAGATGGCCCAGCTGTGGACGACCGCGCGGGCCCGCGGGTGGTTCGGCACCGTGGAATCCACCATGTCGTCCGCGATGACCGCCGACGATGCGGCGGCCATCACGTCAGCCGGCTATTCGGTGTGGTCACTGCGCGGTGGCTACGCGGGCCCCGCGCACTTCAATCGCCTCGGACTCGAACCGACGATTGGGGTCGACAATGTGTTTGATCGCACCTTCACCACCAGCGTAGTGATCAACGCCACCCGCAGCCGGTATTTCGAACCCGGACTTAGGCGACGGGTGTTCGTTTCCATGCGCGTGACCGGTCGATAACGGCGGCCGACGCTAGCGAACGATCAGTACATACGGCATGCGCGCATACACGCCGCGCGGATCGTCGAAGCGCAAGAGGGCACTCATCTGCTCGAGTACCTCCCGGCCCATCCGTTGGGCCGGTCCACGCCCGGAAAACAGGGCGTTGCCGACGGCCGCCACAGGCTGCGGATTACGCTCGAACATCTCCGTCAGCAACTCGGCGGTGGTCTTGGTGCGCGGAAACTCCTTGATGTCGTAATCGCCGGTGATATTCGCCAACCCGGCAGCACTCTTGATCGCGACATCCAGGCCGCCGATGGAATCCACCAGACCGATGCGCATGGCGTCGGTGCCCGACCACACACGGCCTTCCGCAATCGAACGCACCGAATCGGGCGATATCTTGCGGGCCGTGGCCACGCGATCGATGAACGCCGCGTACACGGCGTCGGTGCCGCGCTGCAAAATGGCCAACTCGGCCTCGGTACGCGGACGCGTCAGCGTAAAGATGTCCGCATAGCGACCGGTCTTCACCGTGTCGAACGTGATGCCGTTCTTGGCGGCGATGCCCTTGAGGTTGGGCACCAGGGCAAAGACGCCAATGGAACCGGTGATCGTGTTGGGCTGCGCAAACACTCGCGTGGCCGCGGTGGAAATCCAGTAGCCGCCGTTGGTGGCCATGGTGCCCATCGACACGACGATCGGTTTCGTCCGACGAATCAACGCCAGTTCGCGCTGGATTTTCTCCGACGCAATGGCACTGCCGCCGGGGCTGTTGACGCGCAGCACGACGGCCTGCACCGAGGCGTCGGCGCGCAACCGCCGAAGTTCGCGGGCCATCCCGTCACCGCCGATGCTGCCGGGCGAACTTTGACCATCGACGATGTCACCCTCGGCATAGACAACGGCGACGCTCTGCTTCGCGCCAAACGTCCGCGCCCGCGCGGACGCAATCGGGGCGTAGTCCTCGAGCGCAACCTGCGGCAGCGTCGGCAGGTTGAGGAGCGTGGCGACGTCGGGCTTGCTGCCATCAGCCGTGGCCGGCGTCACCGCCACGCTGTCCGATCGGGGCGAGCCGGCCACTGTCTTGTTTCGCACACCGGCCAGTACCTCGAGGTCGGCCAGCACCTCATCGAAATAGGCCACGCGGTCCACCAACTGGGCCGACTTCGCATCGGCCGGCTGAATGATGCCTTGCGTATCGACCAACGTCTGCAACGTCGTGGTGTCCACACCGCGACTGTCGGCAATACCACGCTTCACCTCGCTCCACATTTCGCCGAGATAGGCGCGCGTTTGCAGCCGGCTTTCGGGGCTCATGCTGGTGCGGGTGTAGGGCTCAACGGCGGCCTTGAATCGACCAACCCGACTCACCTGCACCCCGATGCCGTACTTCTCGAGCAATCCCGCGAAGAACACCTGCTCGGACGCCATGCCAGGGAGCAGCAACGCGCCGAACGGATCGAGTGTGATCACCGACGCCGCTGACGCCAGGTAGTAGTCGCGCGTGTCCGGGTTGACGAGGTAGGCATGCACCGGTTTCTTCGATTTGCGGAAGTCGCCGATGGCCGCGCGCAGCTCGCGCAGCGCCGCATATCCCGAGCCGTACCCGCTGGGATTGATCGAGCCGCGGATCAGGACCGCGCTGATGTCGTCGTCGCCGGCCGCGGCGCGCAGTGACAGGATGGCGGCGCGCAGCGGCACCGTGTTCTTCCCGCCCGCCATGAGCGCGTCGTCGAGCACCGATCGATGTTCCGTGCCGGTCGGTGCATCCACCAACGTCTGGTCGAGATCGATGATGAGCACCGATCCGTGTCTGACGGTGACCGGCTTGCTGCCACCAGCCGCCGCGGCAATGCCAATGAGAAGAATGAACCCACCCACCACGCACAGCGCGATGGTGACGAGGTTGGCGGCAATGGCCGTGAAAAACGCCTTCATGCGGGGCTCCGGGTATCCGTGCGTGTACTGCGGAATACGAAGGAGTCTAGCAGGAAGACCGCGTCCCGGCTGACGGGCAGGCCAAACATGACGCTACCGTCACAATCGGCGCTTGCCCGACGCCTGCGGACCCGCCAACTTTCCGGGACCCCATTCCCTTGTCCCTCGCCTCCGAGGACGTTGTCCATGCCCGCGTACAAGGCTCCGCTCGACGATATCCGTTTTCTGCTGCACGACGTGCACAACGTGGCGCAGCTGTCGGCACTCCCCGGTTTCGAAGAGGCCACCCCCGACCTGATCGACGCGGTCTTGACCGAAGGGGCCGCCATCTGCGAACAGGTGTTGTTTCCGCTCAATCAGTCGGGGGACGCGGAAGGAGTGACGCTGGAGAACGGCGCGGTGCGGACACCATCCGGATTCAAGGAGGCGTACAGGCAGTACGCGTCATCCGGGTGGACGAGCGTGGTGGCCGACCCCGCGTTCGGCGGTCAGGGGCTCCCCGAGACGGTGGGCTTCGTGATGGAGGAAATGCTGTGCTCCTCCAACTTGTCGTTCAGCATGTATCCTGGACTCTCGCACGGCGCGTACAGCGCCATGATGAGTCACGGGTCGGAGGAGATCAAGCAGCGGTTTCTGCACAAGTTGGTGGATGGCACCTGGAGTGGCACTATGTGCCTCACCGAGGCGCACTCCGGCACCGACTTGGGCATCCTCACCACCAAAGCCGTCCCGGCCGGCGATGGGGCGTATCAGATCACGGGCTCGAAGATCTTCATTTCGGCCGGCGAGCACGATCTGACCGAGAACATCCTCCACTTGGTGCTGGCGAAGCTGCCGGATGCGCCGGGCGGGACGAAAGGCATCTCGATGTTCCTTGTGCCCAAGTATCTCCCGACGGACGAAGGAACACCCGGCACGCCCAACGGTGTGACGTGCGGCGCCATCGAGCACAAGATGGGCATCAAGGCGTCGGCCACCTGTGTGTTGAACTTCGACAACGCGACAGGATGGATGGTGGGCGAACCCCACAAGGGCATGAAGGCGATGTTCGTGATGATGAACGGCGCACGCCTGGCGGTGGGATTGCAGGGGCTGGGACTCGCCGAGGTGGCGTACCAGAACGCCTTGGCGTACGCCAAGGAGCGATTGCAGGGTCGGGCGCTGACCGGTCCGCAGAATCCGTCTGGTCCGGCCGACCCCATCATCGTGCATCCCGACGTGCGCAAGGGATTGCTGCGCGTGAAGGCGTTCAACGAGGGAATGCGCTCGCTCGCCTACTGGATCGGTATCCGTATCGATCTCGAGCATCGTCATCCGGATGCCGCCGTCAAGCAGGAAGCGGCCGACATCGTGGCGCTGATGACGCCGGTCATCAAGGCGTTCCTCACCGACAAGGGCTTCGACAACACCAACATCGCGTTGCAGACGCTGGGTGGTCACGGATACATCAAGGAGTACGGGATCGAGCAGTATGTGCGCGATGCGCGGATCGGGCAGATCTACGAAGGCACCAATGCGGTGCAGGCATTGGATCTCGTGGGTCGCAAGCTGCCCATGGAGGGTGGGCGACTGGTGCGACGCTTTTTTGAAATCGTGAAGGCGGACATCGACGCGTCGTCGGCCGACCCGTCGATGGAAGAATTCGCGAAGCCGCTGGGCGCGTCGTTGTATCAGCTGCAGAAGGCCACGATGATGCTGGCTGAACGGGGCTTTGCCAACCCCGACGAAGCGGGTGCGGCCGCGACTGAATACCTGCACCTCATGGGCTACGTGGCGGTGGGATGGCAGTGGATGCGGATGGCCACGGTCGCCAAGGCCAAGCTCGCTGCCGGTTCCGGCGACGCGCGCTTCATGGAGGCCAAGATCAAGACCGCCCGGTTCTATATGGCGCGGTTGCTTCCCGAGGCCGCGACGCTGCTGGCCGCGATCCAGTCGGGGTGCGCGCCCATCATGGCGCTGGACGTCGAGCAGTTCTGACGGAGCGTTTGACCGTGCATTGACGGGCCAAGCGGGTCAGGGTGTGACGGGGGTGCCGGGATTGTAACAGTGGGGTGTCCGGCACTCAACTCGGTGGGACCACCTGCCGATAGACGAATACACACCTCTACCCCTTACCATGTTCTTCAAGAAATCCACACCCGAGCCACGTCCCGCGTCCGAGCGAAGCAGCTCGAACGGCGTCAATGGCTCCCCGCAGCTCAATGTGATCCAGGGCGGTGCCGCTGCCAGCGCCGCGCCTCAACGCTCGTCCTCATCGAGCGACGACAGTATCGGCATGGTCATCGACGCCCTTGGTGGTGTGCTGACCGCGCTGGCGCGCTATCCCATTGATTTGCCGGACCGTCCGGGTGAGGAAAGCGCCCGCGAAATCGCCAAGTGGCAGCGTCACGCGACGCTGGGCTACGGACTCGACGAGGCGGATCAGACGGGCTCAGTTGGTGTCGCCGACCGCGACTGGGGCGGCATCATTCGCACGGTGACCGAGCAGCGTCGCGAGGAGCACCGCCACGTGGCGGGCTCCATCAACGAGCTGCGTGACGCGCTGTGGGCGTGCGTCGAGACGGTGCACAATGCGGTGAAGGTGGATCAGAAGACGGACGTGACCACGAACGACCAGATGGACAAGGCCCGCAACGCGCTGAAGCGTTTGCAGCCCGGATCCATCAAGCAGGATGTGCTGGGCGCCGTATTGGCGATTGAAGGGGCGCTGCAGTCGCGCCGCGAACAACAGGCGGACCAGTACACGAACCTGGCCACCAAGCTGGACAAGCTGGGCAAGCAACTGGAAGAAGCGCGCCGCGAGAGCACGACGGATGCGCTCACCGGTATCGGCAATCGCAAGTTGTTCGATACGATGATTGCGCGCGCGGTGCAGATGTTCTCGCTGTCCAAGCAGCCAGTGGTGTTGCTGATGATCGACATGGACAAGCTCAAGCTTGTCAACGACATGTACGGGCATCAGGCCGGTGACACCGCGATTGCGACGCTGGGCCGCGCGTTGACCAAGGTGTTCCTGCGCCAGTCCGACGTGTTGTGCCGTTACGGCGGCGACGAGTTTGCCGCCATCCTGCACAACACCGATTGGAAGATGGCACAGACGCTGGCGCGTCGGTTGGGTGACACGCTGTCGCAGTTGCCCGCGCCGCATCCGGCCATGGAGTTCAGTATCGGCGCCTCAGTGGGCGTGGCGCAGCTGGAGCCGCTGGAAGACGCGGAGGAGTGGAAGGCGCGCGCCGACAAGGCGCTGTACAAGGCGAAGCAGAATGGTCGCGATCGGGTCGCTGTGGCCGAAAGCGCGTCCACCAAGGTGGCATGACCGAACGCAATGACGAATGAGAGGTTGGAAAATACGCCCCCATGATGATTGCGAATGACCGAACGCCCCAGCCGATTGGCTGGGGCGTTCGGCGTTTCAGGACTGATCGAAGCTTGCCCGCAGCGCGTTCAGGATCACCGCCACGTCAATCGCTTCCTGCGCCAGCGCACCGGCAATCGGCGTGAGATAGCCGAACGCGGCCAGCACCATCCCCACCATGCTGAGCCCCAGACCCACGCCGATGCTCTGGCGCGCGATGTACAACGCCCGGCGTCCAATGCGAACCGCTTCCGCGACGCGCGCCGGATCGTCGATCAGCAACACCACATCTGCCGCTTCGGCCACCACGCCGCCGCCATGACCCGCCAGCGCGACACCCACACTCGCCGCGCTCAGCGCCGGGGCGTCGTTGGTGCCATCGCCCACCATCAGCACACGCCGACCGCTGGCTTCCAGCGCCTGCACGCGTCGCACCTTGTCTTCTGCCGAGAGGTCGCCCGCGAAGTTGGTGATGCCCAGCTGCGCGGCGATCTTCGCCACATTCTCGGAACGATCCCCGGAGAGCAGCTGCGAGTCCCGAAGGCCCAGGAGCGCCAGCTCGTCGAACAGGAGATGCAGGTCGTCACGCAGCTCATCGGAAAATTCGATGCGACCCAGCGCGCCATTCGACGAACCGACATACGCGCGCAAGCCGTCGGCATCGACCTCCATGGCGTCCAGCCGTGGCGCCAACGCCGGTAGGGTCGTGCGTAAATACGCAGGAGATCCCACGGCCACGGTCACACCGGCCACGTGACCCATCACGCCGCTGCCGGGCGTTTCCTGGAGATTGTCCGCCAGCACCACGGACATGTTGCGCGCGTCAGCCTCGGCCACCACCACGCGTGCCAGCAGGTGACCCGAGCCTTGCTCGACGGCCGCCGCCAGGGCGAGCAAGGCCTCCGATGTGAGGCCATCGTCAGTCACAATTTGATGCACGCGCGGTTTGCCGATCGTCAACGTGCCGGTTTTATCGAACACCGCGGTCTGCACATGGGCCAGCGCCTCCAGGGCGCCGCCGTTGCGCACGATGATGGCCCGACGCGCGGCGCGATTGATCCCGCCAATGATCGCCACCGGTACCGCGAGAATCAGCGGACACGGTGTGGCCACCACGAGCACGGCCAGCACCCGTGTCACGTCGCCGGAGAGGAACCAGGCCAGTGCACAGACCGCGAGCGTGAGCGGGGTGAACCAGACCGCGATCTTGTCGGCCATGCGCTGCAGCGGGCTCTTGCTGGCCTGCGCGCTGCGCACGAGTTCCACGATGCGCGCATACTGACTGTCCTGCGAGGTGCGAATGGCCAGGATGGTCAGCGCGCCCTCCTGATTCACACTGCCCGACAGCAGCTTCGTGCCCGCCAGCGCCTTGACGGGAATGGGCTCGCCGGTCAAACGCGAGGTGTCCACATGTGACGCACCGGACGTGACCTCGGCGTCACACGGCACCAGCTCGCCCGGACGCACCAGCAGCATATCGCCGGGAACGATGGCCGTGGCCGCGATCTCGGTGACCACCGCGTTAGCGACGCGATGGGCAATGCGCGGGGCATCGGCCTCCAGCGCCTCCACCGCGCTGCTGGCGCGGGCGACGGCATAGGTCTCGAGCGCTTCGCCGCCGGTTTGCATGAGGACCACCACCAACCCTGCCAGTGGCTGCTGCAATCCAATGGCACCGGCAATGGCCAGCATCGCCACCACGTCCGCCGCAAATTCGCCGCGCAGCATTCCCCGCAACGTCTTCCACGACACGGGCACGCCGGTGAGTATCAGGCCGGCGTACCACACTCGCTCACGCCAGATCGCGCCGTCTGGCGCGAACGAGAGCATGGCTCCCACCGTGAGGAACAGGAGCGCGGCCAGTGGCATTCTGGGCAAGGCGAATGATCGCATCTCTTAAGAATATCGCCGAAAGCACACCGCGCACATGCCGTCGTGACGGATTTGCACGGTCACACTGGCTAGCGTCACGGTCGTCGGGCTATTCTCGACTGTCTCCAACCGACGGAACTCCCCGTGCACACGCCTACGCATTCCGACGCCGCGCTGGCCGCGATCGTCGATATCTCCTCCGATGCGATCATCGCGCTGGACAATCAGTACAAGATTATCCGCTTCAATCGTGGCGCCGAGGACACATTCGGGTGGACCGAGGCGGAGATGCTGGGTCAACCGCTGGATCGCCTGCTGCCAGCGGGCATTCGCGCCGTGCATGACCATCATGTGCGACGGTTCGCCGAGGGGGCGGTTGCGTCGCGTCGCATGGCGCAACGCGCGGAGATCTCGGGTCTGCGGCGCACTGGCGAGGGATTTCCCGCCGAAGCGTCGATTGCCCGTGTGACCATCGACGGGGTGCAAACGTTCATGGTGACGCTGCGCGATGTCAGCGAACGCCGTCGTGTGGAAGAGCGCCAGCGATTGATGGCGGCGGCCGGGTGGGTCCTGGCTGCCTCACTCGACATCGATTCGACCATGGCAACCGTGGCGGAACTCCCGCTGCCGTTGGTGGGAGACTGGTCCCTCCTGGAGCTGGTGACGGCCGACGGTCGCATTCGGCGGGTGGCCTCGGCCCATGCCGATGCCGCACACACCGCGTTGACTGCCGCGCTGGTGTCGCGCGCGGCCGTTGAATCCAGTGACAACCCACCGACGACGAGCGGCGGGCGCGCCGCGCATGAGGTGGAGGCCCAACGCATTTCGGACACGAAGGCATGGATAGAGGCGAATTTCCCCGATCCGCTGGATCGCGAGCGAGTGGAGACACTGGGGGCTTCGGCGGTGCTGATGGTACCGCTCCGAGCGGGTGGACGGGCCATCGGCGTATTGCATGTGGTGCGCGCGAAGTCTGGCGCCATGCATCTGCCCGAAGACGCCCAGTTGGCGGACCAGTATGCCGGACTGGCCGCGCTGGCGCTGGAGAACGCACGACTCTACCATGAAGCGCGCCAGGCGGTCCGCGAGCGTGACGATATGCTGGCCGTGGTGTCGCACGATTTGCGGAATCCCGTCAACGCCATTGTTCTCCTGACCGGTGCCGTGTTGAGCGGGGACCACGAGGGGGGCGCCCTGATGAACCGCGATGACGTGGAGAGCATCCGGTCCGCGGCGCGTCAGGCGAACGACCTGATCCAGGACTTGCAGGATGTCTCGCGCATCTCGACGGGCCGACTGCGGGTGGAGCAGCGCCCCGTGTCCATTGAAGAGGTGGTCGACGATGCCGCAGACATGTTCGAGCCGGCGATGCGTGATGCCGGGATCACGTTCGCGGTGCAGGTCGCGCCGGGCATCGACCCACTGCCGGCCGATCGCGGGCGCCTGTTGCAGGTGCTCTCCAACCTGCTCGGGAATGCGGTGCGCTTCACGCCGCGCGGCGGCGACGTGACGTTATCGCTCGAGCGCGGCGAATCGGCGGTGCGCATTGCGGTGCGCGACACGGGCCCTGGCGTGGCTCCGGACGATGTGCCGCGATTGTTCGAGCGTTACTGGCAGGCACCGCGATTGTTGCGCGCGGGCTCGGGACTCGGACTGTTCATCTCCAAGGGGATTGTGGAGGCGCACGGCGGCGAAATCGGGGTGGTGAGCAATGTCGGGCAGGGGAGTGAGTTCTGGTTCACGGTTCCGGTGCCGTAGGAGGAGCGATCAGCAACCACGAGAGCGTGAGGGTGTGGTTCACTTCGTTCGCGCGCCGCGCCGCGAATGCATTCCAGAGATTCATGTAACCAATTTCGATGCGCTGTCGCGCGTCGAGCGGCAGGCCAATGCCGATGGCCGCGCGGTTTTGCGTGACCTGCACTGTGGCGCCGCCGCCGCCGATGGGCATCAGCAGTTCATCCCAGACAAACGTCTGGAGGGGACGACGGCGAAGGCGAAGGGCCGGCCAGCGGCCCTTGCAGGCGCCCCAGATATCGTACCCGATTGGCGTAGGTGGTTGGCGCGGTGTGCTCGCCGACCGGCGCATCAGGAAGCACGGCCGTCACCCACCGTTGTTCCAGCCGATACCGGTGACTGATCGTCAGCGCGCTTGCCTTGTGCGTGAGCGACAGCTGTTGCCAGCTGCGGTGTTCGCGGGTGGGGTTCGCGATGGGGAGCGCTCCATAGGGAGCCGTGGCCACATAGCCATACCCGGCCGCCAGTCGCACACCGGGTGCCACCGTGAGTTGCACCCCGGGCCGGATGAGCAATTGCTGCGGCTGCTGTCCGGAGTCCAGTCGCCGCCACTGCCCATCAAACCAGAGCGACCACCGGCCGCGCAGCGGCTGGTCCACAAAGGCACCCAGCCACTGGGCGTTCTGGTGCCGTGAGATCCACGGGGTCGTCTGGGCGGTGAGCGTCGGCGCCAGCCCGGTCAGGAGCAGGGCGAGCAGCGGCGGGGAGGATGGAATTCTCACGACGAGGCGCGGCTGGAGTGGATGGGGGCTTGCGGGCGGCGACAAAACGTGCAAGTATTCATATGTGCAAACATATGCACATGTTGATTGCCACGCCAGCCGACGCGTCGCCACGTGGCGCGCTCCGTCCTCTCATTCACGGCCCATGCCTTTCCGATCGAACGCCAGCCAGCAATTGGCCGACATGCTCTCGGTGCTGGACCATCCGCATCGGTTGCGCATTGTCGAGGAACTGGGGTCTGGCGAGCTCGACGTGGCCTCGATCGCGGCGTTGCTCGAGATCTCGTCGTCGGGCACGTCGCAGCATCTCAGCAAGCTTCGAGCGCGCCGCATTGTGCTGGAACGGCGCGATGGTCGGCATGTGCACTATCGACTGGCCAACCCGGCGCTCTCGCAATGGCTGCTGGACGGACTCACCCTGTTGGAGGCAGATCCGGAAGGATCTCGCGATACGAAACGCGATCTACGACGGGCGCGACTCGCCTGGTCGAAACACTAACGCTCTCGGCCCCACACCACGACCCATGCAAAAACTCATCGACGGTCTCCATCACTTTCAAACCACGCTCTTCAGTACCCAGCGTGAATTGTTCGAGCGTCTCGCGGGCGGTCAGTCGCCCGATGCCCTGTTCATCACCTGCTCCGATTCGCGCATCAATCCCAACCTGATCACGCAAACCGAGCCGGGGGAGTTGTTCATCCTGCGCAATGCCGGCAACATCATTCCGCCCTACGGCGCCTCGCAGGGCGGTGAAGCGGCCACGGTCGAATTCGCCGTGGCGGGACTTGGCGTGCAAGACATCATTGTGTGCGGTCACTCGCATTGTGGGGCCATGAAGGGACTGCTGGACGAGTCGCTGACTGCGGACATTCCAGCCGTGCGCAGTTGGTTGGGGCATGCCGAGAGCACCAAGCGCGTGATGAAGGAGAATTACGTGGGGCTGACAGGTGAGAAGCTGGTATCGGCCTGCGTGCAGGAGAACGTGCTGGCGCAACTCGAGAACCTCAAAACGCACCCGTCGGTGGCGGCGCGACTGGCCCGCGGGAAAGTCAAGTTGCATGGCTGGGTGTACAAGATCGAAACCGGCGAAGTGTTCGGGTTCGATCCGACGCAGGGGCAGTTCGTGCGCATGGATCAGGTGACGGTGGCCGAGTCGCAGCGCGGCAATCGTGCCGTTATGGCGGAAATCTGATCATGTCCACCACAACGTGGCCGCACTGGCGCGAGGCGTTCCCCAAGGACGCGCTGGCGTCGGTGGTGGTCTTCCTCGTGGCGCTCCCGCTGTGCATGGGTATTGCCATCGCCTCGGGCCTGCCGCCCGCCGCTGGCCTCGTGACGGGCATGGTGGGCGGGCTGGTGGTCGGCACCATTGCCGGGTCACCGCTTCAGGTCAGTGGCCCGGCCGCAGGCCTGGCCGTGATTGTCTATCAGCTGGTGCAGCAGTTCGGCGTGGCCACGCTGGGAATCATCGTGCTGCTGGCCGGGTTGCTGCAGCTCACAGCGGGTCTGTTCAAGATTGGCCAGCTGTTCCGTGCGGTCTCGCCGGCGGTCATCCACGGCATGCTGGGCGGCATCGGCGTCTTGATTTTTGCCTCGCAGTTTCACGTGATGCTGGACGATGGTCCCAAGGGCAGCGGCATCATGAATCTGATGTCCATTCCGGCGGCGATCATGAAGGGCGTCTTTCCGGTTGATGGGTCTGTGCACCATCAGGCGGCCGCCGTGGGACTCGTCACCATCATGGCGTTGCTGGCCTGGCTGCGATTCTCACCGTCGCGACTCAAGTTGGTGCCCGCGCATCTGGTGGCCGTGATGGTGGCGGTGGGTGTGGCGCAAGCGTTCGCGCTGGGCATCAAGTTCGTGTCGGTGCCGGACAATCTGTTGGCCACGCTCACCTTTCCAACGGCCGAAACGCTTGGCGCGCTCCGCGATCTGAACATCCTCAAGGCCGCTGCCGCATTGGCGTTCATCGCCAGTGCCGAGACGTTGCTGTGCGCCACGGCCATCGACCAAAAGCACGATGGACCGCGCACCAACTACGATCGCGAACTGGTGGCGCAAGGCATTGGCAACGCCATCTGCGGTTCGGTGGGTGCGTTGCCCATGACCGGTGTGATCGTGCGTTCGGCGGCCAATGTGGAGGCGGGCGGTCGCACTCGCACCAGCGCGATCCTGCACGGCGCGTGGATTCTGCTGTTGGTCACCGCCGCGCCGTTCGTGCTGGCGACGATCCCGGTGGCCGCGCTGGCTGCCATTCTGGTATACACCGGGTTCAAGCTGCTCAACATTCCGCAGATGAAGAAGCTGTGGGCCCAGGGGCGCGCCGAATTCGCGATCTATGCGCTCACGCTGCTGGCTATTGTCTTCACCGATCTGCTCACGGGCGTCATGGTCGGCGTGGTCGCCTCAGTGGCGAAGCTGTTGTACACGTTCACGCATCTCACGCTTACGACCACGCAGGTGGACGAGACATATCATGTGCATATCGAGGGCGCGGCCACGTTTCTGCGCCTGCCGGCACTCGCCACGGCGCTGGAGGCCATTCCGCGGTCGGCCGAACTGCACATTCATATCGAGCGCGCGTCATTTGTGGACCACGCGGCGCTGGAATCCATCATGAGTTGGGAGCGGCAGGCGGAGCGCGCAAACGGAAAGCTGGTGCTGGAGTGGGAAGAAATCCGTCAGCTCAACCGCAGCACCAGACCCGTGGGAGCGATGGCAACCCTTCGGCCAAGCGCACCCCTGGCGGTATAACGCCTAGTGCGCGGGCTTCGCGTCGGTCGGCTTCGCTTCACCGCTGGCGGGTGCATGCTCGGCACCCGCCGCATCACGATCGCGAAAGACCTGCGCGGCCATCGGGTCGCGCGGGTGCAGGTACGTATTCTTGTGGATCGTGTAGGCGGTAAACGCCAGCGTGGCGGTCATCACGCAGGTGAGGGCCGCGGCACCCCAGCCCAACTTGTTCGGATTGTACGCAGCACTCATGGAAAACCCCGTCTGGAATAACTGGAGAACCGAATCGGTCGGAAAGTAAGCGCTCACCCCGACCCCCGGTAGCGGGGCGCAGCTCGAAGCTATTCCTCGACGCGGGGGCCAAGGTCCCGTCCGCCGTCAATCAACTGGGCCGGCACGATCGAGCCGGCGCCGTAGCGGTGACGTATGCGATCCAGCGCTCGGGTGAGCGCACGATCACGGGCGCTTTCCGCCGGTTCGTCGGAGGGCGGCGACGACGCCTCAAAGAGCCCCAATTGGGCCGCCTCCGGTGGACCGTCGTCGAAATGTGACAGGCCAATGCCCAGCAGTCGCACACCCACCCGGCGGCGAGTGCGCAGTTGACGCAATAACGCATGGGCGGCCTGCATCACCGACCGTTCGGACTCGATCGGCAACCGGAGGGTCCGCTGGGCCGACCGTGTGCGAAAATCCGTGTCACGCAGTTTGACCGTCACCGTGCGCGCCTGCAGCGACTGTTTGCGGAGATCGGCCGACACGCGAACGGCCAATCGCAACAACTCGCGATCAATCAGCGTCTCGTCGTGCAGATCCTGTGCAAACGTTTCTTCCCGGCTCACCTGCTTCTGGGTGTCGCGAGGCGTCACCACACTATCATCCAGACCACGGACGCGCCGAAACAGCCAGTGCCCGGCACGTTCACCGAGACGGGCAACCAACGCCTCGCGCGTCCAGGCCTGTGCCTCGGCGACCGTCACCAGTCCCAATCGCTCCAGCGTCTCGGCAAACCGCGGGCCAACCATGGGGAGATCGCCGAGGCGGAAACGCGCGAGAAAGTGCGACTCATCGCCCGGCGTCACGCAGTGCACGCCGGTGGCGCCGGTACCGGGTTTCGGCTTGCCCACTTCCACCGCCATCTTGGCCACCAGTCGCGTGGCCCCGCCGCCAATGGACACGGACAACCCGGTCGCGTCGAACACGGCGTCGCGAAGGCGATGCGCGGTGGCCGTCAACGACTCATGGCCATACAAGGCTTCCGTGCCCGCCATGTCGCAGTACCACTCGTCGATGCTCGACGCTTGCACCACCGGCGCAAATCGCGCCAGCGCCTGTTGGATTTCCCGACTGCGTCTGCTGCAGGCTCCGCGGGGTACCGGCACGCACATCGCGTTGGGGCACAGCTGCAGGGCCCGCGCAATCGGCATCGCCGAGCGCACGCCGTATGCGCGGCACTCGTACGACGCGCTGCAGACGACACCGCGTGATCCGGGGCGTCCACCCACGATGAGCAGGGGCGCGCGGCCGGCGCCTTCCGGGTCTTCCTGGCGCGCCACCGCCACGAAGAACGCATCGGCGTCCACCAACAGGATGCGCCGGTCCGCGGTCGCCATCGCGTCGCGCGTCAGACCGCCCGCGGACGCGACGGCCCCAGGTCGTCGAATTCCATGGCCGGCCCGCGGCCACGCGCGGCCACCGGCCATCGCGTCTCGACCGCGTGACCGCGGACGCCGATGATCTCGTCGAACAGATGCACGACAATGCACACGTGGTTGGGAACGATGCGCACCTGTTCCCCCAGGCGCGGGCGCCAGTCGGACTTGGACAGGTCAAGAATGCCGTGTTCTTCCGACATGCGCGCCACCACCACCTCGGGATGGTCGAGCAACGCCCCAAACCCGTCGCCGTCGGCACGAAGGGGCTCACGACCCAGCGTCTTCGATCCGGCGTCGATCACCGCCTGACCCTTGACTGCCGTACTGACCACCGTGGCGAGCACCGTGAGTGCGCAATCGTCCCAGTCACAGGCACCAATCGTGGCGGTGGTGCGATCGTTGTACACATACGTGCCGGGGCGCACCTCGGTCACTCCCGGGACTTCGTGCATGCGCCAGGCGGCCGGTGTCGAGCCGCCACTCACCACGCGCGCCGGGAGGCTCGCGTCGCGCAGCGCCTCGGTGTACCGCGCCAGTGTGGTCGTCAGCTGCGCCAACGGCGCCGCCTGATCGCCCACATCCTGTCGAATGTGGCCAGGGTAGAACAACAGCCCGGCGAACGTCAGCTGCGAGGCGTCGCTGATTGCGCGCGCGAGGGCAATCGCCTTGTCGGGCGTCGCCACACCGACACGATGCATGCCGACGTCAACCTCCACGTACACATCGAATTGCCGCCGACCGAGTTTTGCCGCGACGGAGAGCGCGGTGAGGGCCGCCGCATCATCCGCCGCCACGCCCACCCGAACGTTTTGCGGCAATCGTGCCAGCCGTTCGAGGCGCGCCGCGCCCACGGGCGGATAGGCGACCAGCAGATCGTCGCACACCTCGCACATGACCTCGGCCTCACGCAGTGTGGCGCAGGTGAGTCCCACCGCGCCGTGCCGGAGCTGCTCGGCGGCAATCCGCGGCGACTTGTGGGTCTTCACGTGCGGGCGCAATTGCAGACCATGGAGGGTGGCGTATGCCGCCATCCGGTCCAGATTCAAGGCCAACCGGTCGAGGTCAACAACCGGCACCGGCGTTTCCATCTGCTCCAGAAACGTCGTCATGCCGCCTCCCCCACACATCCCCTTCGAGAGTTTGTTGCCATGTCTCCCACTGCGCGTGATTGGACACCCATTCACCTGCCGGAGCTGCCACCACCTGCGGGAGCTTACTCTCCGGGGGTGCGAGCCGGCAATCTTTTGTTCGTTTCCGGGCAAACGCCCCGTGATCCGGCCACCGGACAGATTGTCGGAACCACCGTTGAAGAGCAGGCACGCCTGACGCTGGCCAATGTGGAGCGCATTCTTGGACTCGGCGGTGCCACCCTCCAGCACGTGGTCAGTGTGACGGTCTATCTGGCCGACGAGGATGATTGGGGCCGGTTCAACGAGGTCTACAAGACCGTGTTCACCCCACCGTATCCCACGCGCGCCGTGGTGGGCGCAGAGCTGCGCGGCATCCTCGTGGAAATTTCCGCCATCGCGTATCTGCCGTGACCATCAATACACCGGCGACCGGCGCCGTGCCGCGCATTCGTCAGCGATCCACGCTACGGACGGCCCGATACGCCCTGTTGGGCGCCGAGCCGGCCCACGCCAGACGCATCTGGTTTGCGTTGCACGGCTACGGGATGCTGGCCACGCGATTCATCCGCGCCTTCGAGCAGGCGATCCCCGAGGACACGTGCATTGTCGCCCCGGAAGCACTGTCGCGCTTCTATCTCGAGATGCCGCGTGCCGACGGCGGGCATATGCAACGCATTGGCGCCACCTGGCTGACGCGTGAATCGCGCGAGTCGGAAATCGCGGATGCGCATCGATGGCTGGATACGGTACACGACGAGATCGTCGCGGAGTCAACGGCCGGACAGGGTTCGGCGCCGCAGATCGCGGTGCTCGGGTTTTCACAGGGGGTGGCCACCGCCATGCGCTGGGTGACCGCTGGACACGTGGCGCCGCGGGAGTTCGTCGCCTGGGCGGGAGGTTTCGCGCAGGATCTCGATCGCCAGGCGTTTACCGCGCGGATGAAGGACGCCCAAACGACACTGGTGGCCGGGCTCCACGATCCGTTCGCCACGGAAGCGGCGCGGGCGGCGATGGCCGAGATGATCATCGCGCTGGAGGTCCCGTACCGCGTGCGATCGTTTGATGGCGCGCACCAGTTGGACGTGCCGTTGCTGACCACGCTCCTGTCGGAGTTCGGCACGTCGCCGTGAACAGCGTCGTGAACAGCGTTGTGAACGGCGCCGTGTTGGTACACGGCGGAACGATGGCACGCCGCGCGTCGCTGGCAACGGCGCTGCGTTCCGCCGACGGTCTGTCGGTGCGCGTGCGGGTGTCGTCGCGCGCGGCCGAAGCCGCCAAGTGTCTGGCCGATCCCGCCGTGGTTGCGGTGTTCCTGGTCGATGCCCCCGACGATGCCGACGCCGTTCGGGCAGCCGCGCTGGCTCGCGGATTGGCGGCTTCGGTGTATGCACTGGAACCACGCGACACGGCCGACGTGGTGGTCAGCCTCACCCGCGCCGCGCTGCGAGTCAGCGATCGCCTTTGAGCTTGCGCAGGTCGCGGCGATCCCGCTTGCCGGGACGGCTGTCGCCGAACGCAAATGCCGTCGGCATCGATTTCAGTTGCGTGTACACCGCCTCGCGCCGCGCACGACTGTCCGGCAACTCTTCGTACAATTGCTGCGCCACCGACGCCGGTCCGCGGCGCTGTGCAATATCGCGCACAATCAGCTGCCACTCGTACGGCCCGTCGCGCAACCGAATGCGATCGTCGGCCTGCACCAGTTTGGATCGTTTGGTGTGCTCGCCGTTCACTTCGATCTTGCCGCCATCAATCGCTTCGGCGGCCAAGGCGCGCGTCTTGAAGAACCGCGCCGCCCACAGCCATTTGTCCAGTCGCGCCTTGCCCGGCGGTGCGTCGTCCGCTTCGACGGGTTCCGGTGCCGGGGGACGACCGCGCCGACTCATGCGTCGTCGTCCTCGTCCATCTCGTCATCGTGATCCACCGGGTCGCCCGTCGGTCGACCGGTTTCCGCCGCGGCCACTTCGCGAATGCGGGTCGCGGCGCCCGCGTACACGGCGCGCACGGCAGGCGTGCCGGCCACGGCAGCCGCGCGTTGCTCCAGCAACGGGATCAACGCCGTCAGCGTGGTGATCATGGCCAGCGCGTCATCGGTGACCGGAATGGCGTCAATCATGCCGATGACATCATCGCAGGCAGCAGCCATACGTGCCGAGGTGTCGGCGTCCGGGCCGGGTTGGGGCGGACTGCCGCGCAGCGTCTCGGCGCGCTGGCGAAGCACGCTGGCATCGGTGCGGAATCGGTCAAGCAGGTAGGCGCGCGGCAACATGGAATGCGTAGAGGAAAACGTGAGAGGAACTCGGTTTCGGCCGTACTCGGTTATGCACTGTCTCCCATCTCATCCCGCGCCGTGCGCCATGCGGCCAGCCATCCTTCACTCACCACCAGCGGGGCAATACCCAGACCGGCACACCGCGATCGCAGATCATCCCACCAGCCATACTCGATCGCATCCACGACGTCGACCAACTTGCCAAGCGGCAGCGCGCGATCTACGAGCGTGTCCGCGAGCACCGCCGGCAATTCCAGACGCTCCGCGAGCTGAATGGCCGGCGCCCCGAATGCAAACTCGGCCACCGACAACAGTCCGGCCATCGCGCGCGCGCGCGGATGCGGCGCGCCGTCGACGGCGGCGCCCAGCCGCTCCAGCATACGCGCGCGACGCAGCGCAACGAGCGCGATCTCCGGATCGTGAGCCGCGTCAGCCAACAAGCGTGCCGTGACAACCAGCAGTCGTTCCATGATGGTGTCACGACCGAGCACGTTGATCGCGTGCGCGACCGAGCGGGGGCCGCGATTGCCCATGGAGGCGGATCCCAGCGAACGGAGCAGGGAGGCACCCAGATGCTGATCTTCATGCACGTACTTGTCAAACGCCGCGTCGGCGGGGCGCCCATCGGCGTATCCGGCCAATGTGCGCAGCGCGCGCAACGCACACTCCTCGGCGGTCCGGTCGACGGGCGCCGACGCACCGCGCGGCAACAGTCGACCCGAAATCATCGACACGCCCGTGGCCAGGACGCGATGTCGCGTCGCCCGATCGTCGACATTTCGCACCAAAGGGCGCAGGCCCGCTTCGATCAGCACGCGCACCCGGCTTTCCAGCAGCGGCGCCGACGTCCGCATGGCATCGAGCACCAGCATCGAACCGATGAGCGTCGGGGGCAACGGCGCGCCGTCGGGGAATCCTTGCAGGGCAAAGTGCAGTCCGGCTGCTTGCAGTCGATCCACCGCGCGGCGGTTCGTTGGGTCGTCAAGCGCGTCGGTGGCCAGCAACCACACGGCATCGGTCGACGCAAAGCGCGTCACACTGCCGTCGCGCAACAGCGACGGCGTGAGCGGAACGACCAGACTGCGCCCGGCCAACCGTCTGAGGGTGGCCACCGATTCCAAGGTCCGCCGCGCGTCCGCCTCGGCGTCTCCCGGCGTGGCGCGCTCGTACGCCGGACACGCTGAGACGGAATACCCCACCACGCGCTCCCGTCGATCGCGGATCGGCAACAGCGACGTGAGGACGGCGTCGTTACTCACCTGCGTGGCTCAGCGCGATCCGCGATCGGGCGACGCACCATCGCGCTGCGCCATGACGGAGTTCAGGTACGCGGTCTCGTGCGTCACCTCCCGCACGATGAACGAAGACAGCCACTGCGGAATCTCGATGGGCTGTCCCACGTCATCCAACTCGACCTCCGCCAGGACCAGGTCGCGATCGAGAAAGACATCCACTTCCCACGTCAGCGATCCCTCGCGAACAACGTGGCGACGCTTGCGAATTCTGGCATTGGCGGTGAGTGGCCACAGTGCGGCAAACAAGTCCGGCTCGGTCGGCTCCTCAACCTCGATGCGCTCACCCGGTTGGCCGAGCTTGATCGTGCGCGTCAGACGTTCGTCACCGTTCGGCGACACCGATCGCCGCAATCGTTCGCGCAGCATGGTGCCGGGCAGCCATCCCTGTTCGATCAAATGCGATGGCGCCATGGCCGCGTGCGGGGGGAGTCCGTGGAGCAGGAACTTGCGCTCGATTTCCATGGGCAGGCCGTGGCCGTCGGGCAGGTCGCCAAATCGTTTCCCGCGTGTCACCGGCATGGACCGCAGGGCGAGCGCGGCCGCATCCTTCAGTCGTGCGATGACGTCCGCGTCGCCGCACCAGTATTCACTGAAACGCTCAAAGTGCGCGATGGTGGTGTCGTGCAGCGCGCGAACCAATGCCTCGTGGTGTTCGTCGTGCGCGCGCAAGGCCAGCACACTTGCATCGCGCATCGCACCCAGCAGATCCTGCCCTTCGGTGGCCTTGTCATACCAGGCCCCGATGGCCGGGTGCGTTCGTGCAAACGGGGCGAGCATCGCCCGCTGCCGTTTGAGACGAATGCGTATCCGGTGCAGAATCTTCTGCGAACCCACGTCACACACCATGCCGATGTCGTGGCGCAGATGCGCCGACCCGCGGTCGATGCGGTCGGCGAGCAGGCGAGCGAACGGGATGGAGATTCCTTCCCGACCGACGGAGTGCGGCAGGCAGTATCGGCTCAAGCGACCGGCCAGTCGCGCAACGATCGGGTCGAAGTCGCGCGCAAAGGCCCGTGACACCGCGGCACGGTCTTTCCGCGAACCGGCCGCAATCGTGTGCAGCAAGGCGTCGGCCTCGTCCCGGGCGTCTACGGGCAGGTGATCCCGCTCGGTAACCAGCCAGTCCCGCTGCACATCGTGATCGCGCGGGGCGCCAGTCGCCGCGCCGAGGCGCCGCAACGACCGACGAATACGCCCACCCTCGCGGAGTTCCGGCGTGTCGCGGTGTTCGTGCAGTGTGGCGCGCAGCCGGCGGAGCGCGACGCGTGCCTGGTGCAGGGCGTCGATCGACCCTTGGTGCGGCGTCGTTCCGTCGCCCATCGCCTCGGCTTCCATCGTCGCCAACTGCCACTGCGCCCGCGCCGCCGTCAGACTGTGCAACCAGTGCAGGGCAACAATCCGCGCCCCTTCGTGCGACGAACGTGACAGCGCCGTCGCCAGAAGCGGGGCGATCTCATCGGCGGTCATGGGCATGTCAGCGTGCGTCACGGATCGTCACTCGCTTCCACGAAGACATCGGCCGTCCCGTCGTCATGATAGGTCACGGACACATTCCAAGGTCGACAGCACACCGCGCAGTCTTCCACGTAGTCCTGTTGCCCGCCAGACCCTGGATCAAGCGTAATCTCCACCGACTCACCGCAATACGGGCAGGAGACGACGCTGGCCAGATCGGCGACCCCGTCGCCCAGCGGGAACTCGCCATCCAATCGTGCCCTTGAGTCATCGGGCACATCTTCTTCGAGAAACTCGTCATCGACGGGTTCCCATTCGTCAGGCTGGTCCATCGGCTTCCGTGGGTTCGCGAGGGAAGCGCAATATACCGCGCAGGGGGCCGGAGACTTCAAATCCGACGGATTTGATCGTAAATTCAGGGGTTTCACGTTTTCGCCTATTCGGAGACCGATTCCGCTTCATATGCTCGTTCGTCAGGATACTGAGATCACGCTGCTTGTCGCCGAGGCACTGCAGCGGGAGTTATCGCCGGACACGCGGGCGATCATTGGTCGCCGTCAGGATATTGGTGGATTGGCCGAGCGTCTGCAGTCCATCGGCGGCGCGATCGGGATTTCCTATCTATCGCGCACGCTCGATCGGGCAGGGCTACGCGAGGCCCTGCGGCAGAGCACGGCACCGCTGGTGTTGCTGGGTGACGGCGACGAGGCGGTGTTGATTGGTATGGCGCAACGCGGCGATGCCCGCGTCCTGCGTATCTCGGCGACGGGCGCTCAACAGCCGATCAAGGGCAACCTCGGCGCGCTCCTTGATTCCATCGTGCGCATCGTTGGCGGATCGCCCCTGGCGCTTTCTCCATTGGCCCTCATTGCGCCGGCGGACCCGGTGCCCGGACCGATCGACGCAATCAGCGATTCTCATTCGCCGTCACTGGGTGCGCGTCCGGTGCCGGACCGCAATGTCTTCTCCCGCGTGGCGCTGTTGCTGGCGCGTGACAAGCGCGACATCGCGATGCTGTTCGTGTTCGCGGCCCTATCCGGTCTGTTCGCCCTCACGCTTCCGCTGTCCGTGGGGGCAATTGTCCAGCTGGTACAGGGCGGACTCATCCTGCAGCCGGTCGTGATTCTGATCGGCTACGTGGTGGTGGGCACGCTGGCCAGCGGCGCATTGCAGGTCATGCAACTGGCGGTCGTGGAACGCATCCAACAGCGCGTGTTTGCCCGGCTGGCACTGGAATACACGTTCCGCATTCCGCGCATTCGATACGAGACGGCCATGCAGGTGGACCTGCCGGAAACCATGAATCGGTTGTTCGAAGCCGTCAACATTCAGAAGAGCCTCTCCAAGTTCCTGCTGGATACGTCGACCGCGCTGCTGACGGTATTGGCCGGCCTCGTACTGCTGACGTTCTACCACCCGTACTTCACGTTCTTCGGCCTGATGCTCCTTGCGGTGCTGGGCGGCATTCTCTGGGTTTCGGGTCCGCGCGGCCTCGAAACCAGCCTGATGGAATCGAAGTACAAGTATCGGGCCGTGCATTGGCTGGAAGAGCAGGCCCGCGCGTTCCATGCGTTCAAGTTTGCCGGTCACTCACCCATCGGCGTCCAGCGCATGGACGAAATCCTGACGGGCTATCTCGCGTATCGCGGCAAGCACTTCAAGGTCCTGATGCAGCAGACGATTGCCATCGTCGTGTTTCGCACGGTGGTGGTGGGCGGATTCCTGATTCTCGGCAGTCGGCTGGTGATCGACCGGCAGATCTCCCTGGGGCAGTTCGTCGCGTCCGAACTGATTATCGTGACCGTCCTCGTGGGCGTGGAGAAGCTGATCCTCAGCATGAGCACCATCTACGATATCCTCACGTCAGCGGAGAAGGCGGGGTTCGTGTCCGACCTCCCGCTCGATGCGAGCGGTGGAAGCGCGCTGCCGACGGCTGGGAACGGGATGTCGATCACGCTGCGCGCCGTGTCCTATCGCTATGCGCCCGACCAGCGGCCGGTGTTGCGCAACGCCACGGCCACGGTTCGCCCGGGTGAGCGCGTGGGCATCTCCGGTTTTGAAGGCTCGGGGCGCACCACGCTGCTCAAGCTGATGGCGGGGCTGCTGGATGACTACGAAGGGACCGTGTTGTTCGATGGACAACCGCTGCGGGCGTTGGACAGCGCTGTATTGCGCGCGCAGGTCGGCCAGTACATGTCCACCAATGACCTGTTCGACGGGACCGTGCGCGAGAACGTTGCGGTGGGTCGCGCCGGCATCGATGACGCGGCGGTCCGTCGGGCGATCGAGGAGGTCGGACTGACACGGGACATCGAGGACATGCCGCATGGTCTGGACACACAGATCACCCACGGCGGGCGTCGGCTCACGCAGAACACCGCCATCAAGCTGCACTTCGCGCAGGCGATCGCCGGGACACCTCGGCTGCTCGTGGTGGATGATCTGTTTCAGAACCTGCAGGGCGCCGACCGGAGGCGACTCATCGCGCTGCTCGTCGATCGCTCGCGCTCGTGGACCGTGGTCGTGGTGTCACATGATCCCGCGCTGCTGGCGGCCATGGACCGTGTGCTCGTGCTTGACGAGGGCGCGCTAGGCGCGTCGTCGGCATCGGAGGATCGCTGACCATGGCAGGCGTACCGGAGCGGATCCCGCCCGACCAGCTGCCGCTGACGACTGCCCGGCTGCTGCAGGAGCAAACGTCGTATCGCATCGTCTGGATGTGGCTGGGCGGCATCGGCATTGCGCTGCTGCTGGTACTCTTCCTGCCCTGGCAGCAGACCGTGCAGGGCGATGGCAAGGTGTCGGCGCTGTCTCCGCAGGATCGTCCGCAGACGCTGCCGTCACGCATTGACGGACGAATCGAACGCTGGTTGGTGCCCGAGGGCACGTTCGTGCGGGCGGGGACCACGATCGTCGAGATCAGCGAAATCAAGGACGAATACATGGATCCTCGATTGGTTGAGCGGACCACCGAGCAACTGGACGCCAAGGTTCAGGGAAATCGCGACAAAGCGGGCAAGGCTGATGCCTATTCGCGTCAGATCGAGGCGCTCGAGCGTTCGCTGACGGTGAAGCGGCAGCAGGCGCGCAACAAGGTCGCGCAATACACGGCGGCGCTGGAGCAGGCGGTGCTGGACGATTCGCTGGCGCGCGACCAGTATCGTCGCCGCGACGCGCTGTTCGCGTCGCCGCTCGGGCTGACGTCGCTCAACGACCTGCAGGCATCGCGACTCAAGTCGCAATCGGCCTCGGCAAAAATGGTCGAGAAGCGCAACGAACTGGCGAACGCCGAAGTCGATCTCGAGGGCATCGAGGCGGAATACCGCGAGAAGATCGAAAAGGCGCGCGGTGAGCGGCTGTCGACGCTGGCCGATATCCAGGAAGGTGTGGGGGAGGTGAGCAAGCTGCGGAACAAGGTCGCGTCCTTGAACGTGCGCCACGGCTACTATCGCATCACTGCGCCACAGGATGGCTACGTCGTCAAGGCGATCAAGCAGGGTGTGGGCGAAATGGTCAAGCCGGGTGATCCCATTGTCACGGTACAACCGACGGCCGCGAAGCGTGCGGTGGAACTGCATGTGCGGCCGATGGACGTGCCGCTGCTGCGCGTGGGTGGCAAGGTCCGCCTGATCTTCGATGGGTGGCCGGCGCTGCAGTTCTCCGGATGGCCCAGCGTGTCCGTGGGGACATTTGGTGGCGAGATTGTGGTCATTGATCAGGTGGCAGGCGCTGATGGGCGATTCCGTACGCTGGTGGTGCCAGACGGCGCTGACGAAGCGTGGCCGACGCAGCTCCGTATCGGTTCAGGTGTGCACGCATGGGCCGCGCTCAACACGGTGCGCGTGTGGTTCGAGATTTGGCGGCAGTTGAACGGATTCCCACCCAGTCTCGATATCGCGAACGCCGATGGCGCGTCGTCCGGTGGCGGCGGAGGCGGGAAGAAGTGATGGCGTTTACACGAAAGGCCTGTCGGGCGACCATGATCCTCGGCTTGACGGTCATGGGTGGCAGCCTTCGTGCGCAAGCAGTGATGCCGTTTTCGCGGTATGCCGCGCAGGTCGAGGCGAATCACCCGATTGCCCAGCAGGCCCGGTTGGTCGCCGCTCAGGCGCGCACGGCCATGCAGGAGGCCTGGGGCGCGTTCGATCCAAAGCTGTCGCTCTCATTCGCCCAGAAAGCGTACAAAGGCGAACAGTATTTCTCGTATCTCGATGCCGGTGTGAAAGTCCCGACGCCGATAGGGGCCGATCTCAAGCTGGGATTTGAACGCGCGTCAGGCTTTCGCGTGAGTGACGATCGCACCACGCCACGGTCCGGCCTGTTCTCACTGGGACTCTCGGTGCCCGTGGGACAGCGCCTGATCACCGACGAGCGGCGAACCGCATTCACGATTGCGCGGGCGCAGCGCGAGATCGGTGACGCGGAACGCCAGGGCATGATCAACAAGTTGCTGCTTGACGCCGCCAAGGCGTATGGTGCGTGGTATGCGGCCGAGCGCCGATTCGAGATTGCGGCGGAGGGCGTGACTCTGGCGACGTTTCGTCTGCAGGCGGTCGAACAGCGGGTGCGCAACGGCGAGAATGCGCCGATTGACACGCTGGAAGCATCGCTTGAAGTGCAACGACGCGCCGTCGCGCGGCTGGAGGCTGAGAACGAACGGCTCGCGGCGCGCGTGATGGCGGCCGTGTTCCTTTGGGATTCGCGCGGTCAACCGGAGGAGCTGCCGCCCGACGCGCAGCCTGTATTGGCAGGGCTCGATCAGACCACCACGGACACGACGCGCCTGGCCATCTGGATCGCCGCCGTCGCCAGCCGGCATCCGGAATTGCGAAAGGTTGAAGGCAAACTGCGCGCCGCGCAGGCGGAGCGTCTGTTCGCCCAGCAGGCGCAGATTCCGTTTGCCGAGGCTACGGTGGCGGCCATCGGCGATCGTGATCCGATAGGACTGCTGGGCGCGAGCGATCGCTGGCGGGACAACTTCAAGGCGGGTCTGGACGTGGAGTCGTCACTGCTGCTGCTCAAGGAGCGCGGCAAAGCCGCGCGCAGCCGTCAGAAGGAGGAGTTCGTCCGCCTTGATCGCGACCTGCTGCGCCGGGAACTGGCGTACGACGTGCGCCTGGCGCTCAATGATGTGGTGCTGCTCGAACGCGTGTTGACGGCGCAACGGGCCAACGTGCGGTCTGCCTCACAATTGCGGGACGCCGAACAGACGCGTTTCAGCAGCGGGGAGAGCACCTTGCTGGTGGTCAATCTGCGGGAAAGGTTGGTGCTGGATGAGTCGGCCAAGCTGGCCACCGTCGAGGGGAAACTGGCCGCCGCGCGCGCCGCACTGGTGGTGGCCGTTGGTGACGCGAGTCTGATCCGGTAGCGACACTTTTTTTTCGCTGCGGCGTAGGAAGGTGCATCCGGTCACTTTCCACGCTTCCCCGTCTATTCCATGAGAAATTCCAGAGTGTTTCGACGCGCATCGTGCGTGTTGCTGCTGGGTATCGCCGCGCAGCTTCCCGCCCGTGCGCAGGCGCAGCGCCGGTCCGCGGCTCCCCCGCGAGGCATCTTTTCAGGCGCCGGCTATCTCCAGGTGAGTGAGCCCAAGGGGGACTTCGGCACGAACACCGGCAACGGGTTCGGTCTCAACGCCGCGGGCATCTGGCGCCTCGCGCCAAGCGGTCTCGCCAACATCCGCGCCGACGCCGGCTTCATCACGTACGGCTCAAACACGCGCCGCATTGATTTCGCCAACACCGGTGGTCTGGTGAAGCTCGATCTGCGCACGAACAGCAGCATCTTCTCGCTGGTCGGTGGACCGCAGATCGGTGGTACGGCGGGTCCCATCTCGCCGTACATCGCGGCGCTGGGCGGATTCTCGGTGTTCTGGACCGAAAGTTCGGTGGAGGGTTCGCGCAATAACAGCAATGAGCCGTTTGCCAGCACCACCAATGCAAGCGACTTTGTGGTGGCCTACGGGGGCGCGGCGGGATTGACCATCCGACTCCACGAAGGCGATCGGCCGGTGCGCCTCGATCTGGGCGCGCGTCTGTTGCGCCACGATGATGTCAGCTATCTCAACGAAGCGCGCGTGGAAGAGGCCTTCAAGAACAACCGCGACCCGATTCCGCTCCGTGGTCGCGCCGACTTCGTCACCTATTATCTGGGTGCGAACGTGGTGGTCTTCTGATCGGTGTGCCGCCGGCCGGCGTCGGGTTGGCCACCACACGGTGGACGTCACCCGGTGCCGGTACGGCTGGCGCTCCCACAATATCGCGCGCCGCGGCCAGCGCGTCGTCCACGCCCGCGAACACGCCCGATTCGCCGATCTCCGCGAGCAAGCCGTCGCGTTCGAGTGCGAACAGCGGCTGCGAATGAAGCCCTGACAGCATCAGCACGGTGCCGTCGCGCACCGCGCGACGATGCAGGTCGCGCAACAGGGAAATCCCCGTGGCGTCAATGGCGGGCACATTGCGCAGGCGCAGTATCAGCACACGCGGTTTGCGACCCATTTCGCCCAGCGCTTCCTTGAATCGTTCGGCCGCGCCGAAAAAGAACGGTCCGTCAATCTCGAAGACCTCGACGCCGCGCGGCACGGACCGCAGTCCGATGTCCATGGCATCGACACCCTCCGGCAGATCAAACAGCTCCCGCGTGACGGCTTGCACATTGGTCACCTCCGCCATGCGCTTCATGAAGAGAAACGCCGCGAGGATCATGCCGACCTGCAGTGCCACCGTGAGATCGACCACGACGGTGAGCGCAAACGTGGTGACCAACACGATGACATCGGAGCGCGGCGCGCGCAGCTGTGCCCGGAAATTCCGCCATTCCGACATGTGATACGCGACCAGGGTCAGGATGCCGGCCAGCGTGGCCATCGGGATGAGCGCCGCCCACTTCCCGACAAACAAGGCAATCAGCAGCAGCACGATGGCGTGGGTGATGCCGGCAATCGGCGTGCGACCGCCACTCTTGATGTTGGTGGCGGTGCGCGCGATGGCGCCCGTGGCCGGAATGCCGCCAAACATCGGGGAAACCATGTTCGCGACGCCTTGTGCCACCAGCTCCATGTTCGATCGGTGTTTCCCACCGATCATGCCATCGGCCACCACCGCCGACAGCAACGACTCGATGGCGGCCAGCAGGGCGATGGTGAACGCCGGGCCGGCGAGATCGCGCACCATCGCGGCGGTGACGTGCGGGACATGAGGCGCGGGAAGTCCGCCCCCCACGTGCCCGAAGCGTGAACCGATCGTCTCGACGGGGATTCCCGCCAATTGTACCAGCGCGGTCGTCACGATCAACGCCACGAATGGGCCGGGCACTTTCAGTGACACGCGCGGCCAGAACAGCAGGATGACGAGGGTCAGCGCCGTGATGCCCACGGCGGGCCAGGCCGTCGTGCCAATGTGCACCGCATACGCCTGCCATCGTTCAAAGAAATCCGGCGGCACGGTCGCCATCGTGAGTCCCAGCGCGTCTCTCACTTGCCCGGAGAAGATGAGAATCGCAATGCCGCTGGTGAACCCCACCACGACCGGTTGCGGCACGAACTTGATGACGCCGCCGAGTTTCATGACGCCCATGGCAATGAGCAACACGCCGGCGAGGAACGTGGCCACCAGCAGGCCATCAACTCCGTGCTTGGCGACGATCCCCGACACGATCACCACGAAGGCGCCGGTGGGTCCGCCAATCTGGACACGCGAACCGCCGAGGACCGAGATGAGGAATCCGGCGACAATGGCGGTGATCAGTCCGCGGTCGGGCGTCACGCCGCTGGCGATCGCGAACGCAATGGCCAGCGGCAGGGCCACGATGCCGACGATGACGCCGGCCGTGACATCCTTGAGCAGCTGTTCGCGCGAGTATCCGCGCAGGGTGGAGAAAAGTTTCGGGACAAACGTCACCGGGCCAACTACCGGCGGTGTTTCAGTCGTCATGTCGGCCTCGACGGTCCTGTTTGGTGTCGGCGCGCCGGCGTTTGTCGTCCAGTCGGCGCTCCACCGACGCGCGGGTGGGCCTGGTGGCCTTGCGGGACGGTGGCACCACCAGCGCACGCGCCACGATGGTCGTCAGGCGTTCGAGCGCGGCTCGTCGATTCTGTTGCTGGCTTCGGTATTCACCGGCGACAATTCGCAACAGCCCGTCCGAATCAAGGCGCGACGCCAGCTTGGCCATCACGCGCGCCCGCTGTGCGTCACTCAGGGCACGCGACGTGCGGACGTTCCAGCGCAATTCAATGCGCGTCGCGCTGCGATTCACATGTTGTCCGCCGGGACCCGATCCGGTGATGGCCCGCAGCTGCAACTCACCGACCGCGATCCGTACGCCGGGCGCCACATCGATGCCGGCAGAGAGCTCGGGGGTGTCGAGCGGGGCGTCGTCTTCTGGCCGGGTCACGCTAGCGCCCGATCGGGTCGGCGCGACGATGCACGCGGAGCGCCGCGACCCGCCGTCCGTCCATGGCGACGATTTCCAATTCCCCGCCATCATAGGTCACCCGGTCGCCCACGTGTGGCAGTCGACCCAGCCGGGCAAAGGCGTACCCGCCCAGCGTGGTCCAGTCGCCTTCCGCGATGGGCAGCTTGTGATTGGAACGGACGTCCACCAGCGACATCGAGCCCGCCAGTTCCAGCACGCCGTCAAACAGCAGCGCATCACGCGACAGCGGATCGTACTCGTCGGCAATATCACCGACCACTTCCTCAATCAGATCTTCCATCGTCACGATGCCGGCCGTGCCACCATACTCATCGAGCACCACCGCCATCTGCGCGCGGGTGCGACGCAGGTCTTCGAGCACGCGTTCCGCCGCGCGCGTGGCCGGTACGAACAGGGGCTCGCGCAAGTGCTCGCGAAGTTCGAAATGCTGCGGGTCCTCATGCAGCCAGAAGTCCTTTGCCAGAAAGACGCCGATAATATCGTCGACGGTATCCCGGTACACCGGATAGCGCGAGTAGCGTTCCTGACGGAGTATCTGCACCAGTTCCTCACGCTCCACGTCGTCAGCGATACCGACCATCTCCGTGCGCGGTCGCATGATGTCGAAGGCTTTCTTGTTGTGAAAGTCAAAAACGCCGGCCAGCATGGCCGAATCCGACTCTTCCAGCGTGCCGTGCGCGCGGGCCTGCATCACCAGCAGGCGAAGCTCCTCCGGCGAGTGCACATGCCCGCCTTCCGAAGCCGGTGCCACCCCCAGCAGCTTGAGCAGTCGATTCGCCGTGCCGTTGAGGAACCCAATGAAGGGCGACATGATGCGTGAGAACAGCATCAGCGGTCGCACCACCACCCGTGAGACCTTTTCCGGGATGGCCAGGGCGATTGACTTGGGCGTCAATTCGCCCAGCACGATATGCAGGAACGTGATGACAAGGAACGCCACGGCGATGCCCGCGCCGGTGTGCAGGGCATCCGGGGCCGGCTCGATCCCTACCAGATGCAGGGCCCGGTCGACCAGCACCGCAATGGCCGGCTCGCCAATCCAGCCCAGCGCGAGCGACGCCAGGGTAATGCCCAGTTGCGTACCGGAGATATATCGGTCCAACTGGTTCAGGGCCCGCTGAACCACTTGCGCGGAGCGGTCGCCCTCGGCCGCCATGTGGTCTATGCGGCTGCGCCGAACGGCAACCAGCGCGAATTCGGCGGCCACAAAAAACGCATTGAGCAGCACCAGCAGGAGCACCAACGCCAGCCGGATGGCTCCGCTGGAAAAGGACAGACTCTCAGGACTTTGGCTGGGCAACACGGCGTCGATCATTCCGAAAGGAAACGGACTGGCGGGTGATTCGTCAGGGTAGTGCACCACCCGGACTCATGCAATCTGCAAGACTCGAGGCGGGTCCACGTCTCTTGCATCCTGCGAATCGCCGGTCTGCGGTCCCTCACTTCTTCCTTCCGGTCCGGTCCGTCGCGCCTGTGCGGCGGCTGGCAGTCTGTCGTCGGTGCGATACACACCCGCCCTTCCTCAGTTCGCGATTCAACAGACGCTTGACCCGCGCCGCATGTTGCGCTGGGTCTGGCTTGGCCGCGTCGTGTTGTCGTGCGCGATACTCGTGGCGGCGGTCTTTGTCTGGAATCGGGCCGAGCCCAACGATACGCTGATCGCTACGCTGATCTTTGCCGTCGCCACACTCACCACCGTGGCGTCGGCCATGTACGGGGAGATCGAGCAGCGCCCGTACGGGCCGATCTTCTATGGCATTCAATGTGCCGTCGATCTGGGTCTGGTGACGGCGATCGTGCATATCACCGGCGGCTGGAATTCGCAGTTCGCGGCCCTCTATATCCTCGTCATCGCCAGCGGGGCGCTGCTCCTGCCGTTCCGGGGCGGTCTGGCGGTGGCTGCCGGCGCCTGCGTGCTGTATGCCGCCGACGTGCTGTGGTTGCGTCCGGGTGTCGCTCCCGTCGGCATTGCGGTGCAGATCGGCGTCTTCATGGTCGTGGCCATCGGGTCGGGTCTGGTGTCGCTCCGTCTGCGACAGGCGGGAGTGGGTCGCGATGAACTCGCCGCGCAACTGGTCAAGGTGCAACTCGAAGCGGCCGATATCCTGCGCACGATCCGGTCCGGCATCCTGACGGTGGATACCGCGGGTCGATTGCTGTATGCGAATCCTGCGGCCACTGAACTGTTGGGCGTGAATCTGCGCTCGTTCACGGGTCGCCCCGTGCTCGATACGTTGCGCGCGGTGTCCCCGCAACTGGCCCAGGCCCTCGAACAATCATCGCAGAGCGGCATTCGCACCACCCGGGCGGAGGGACGCATTCGGCGCGATGATGGCGAAGTGGAAATCGGCGTGACCACCACCGTATCCGACGCCACCGACGGGGGCGAACGACACAGTGCCACGGCGATCTTCCAGGACATCTCCGACAGCAAGCGCATTCAGGCCCTGCACGTTCGCGCCGAACGACTCGAGGCAGTGGCCGAGCTCAGCGCCTCGCTGGCCCACGAAATTCGCAACCCGTTGGCGTCCATTCGCAGCGCCACCGAGCAACTCGCGCGTCGACGTGATCTGGAAGCGCTGCCGGCCGACGATGACGAGCGCGTGTTGCACGGCCTGGTGGTCCGCGAGGCGGATCGCCTGAGTCGATTGCTCGGGGACTTCCTCGACTTCGCGCGGGCACGTGTCTCGCGCGTCGTGACGCTGGATGTCGGCGCGCTGGTGACAGCGGCATCGACGCTCGCGGCGTCGCATCCGGACCGCGCCGACGGGGTCGAGGTCGCCGTGGTGATCGATTCGGGCCTACCGACCGTCGAAGGCGATGAGGACTTGCTGCATCGCGCGGTGTTCAATCTGGTGTTGAATGCCATACAGGCGGTGGGCCCGTCCGGTCAGGTGGACGTTCGCGTGGGCGAGCACCATCCTGCGCCGACCGCTGGCAACGCCCCATCGCGTCAGTTGGCAATCAGCGTGTCGGACAATGGCGACGGGATCCCGGAAGAGGTCCGCGAACGCCTGTTCGAGCCGTTCGTCTCTGGCAAGCCCGGCGGGACCGGGCTTGGCCTGCCGGTCGTCCATCGCGCCGTCGAGGCGCATCGCGGACTCGTGCTCGTCGATGCATTGGCCCGCGGAACCCGCTTCACCATTCTGCTGCCGACGACTCCCGTGGTCGGAGCTTCCCTTACTGGATTGGCACTGTGATTGCTTCTGCGCATACTGGCGCCGCCGCTCCCCGCGTCCTCGTCGTGGATGATGAATCGAGCATCCTCGATTCGCTGCGGATTCTGCTGAAGAATGAAGGCTTCGTCCCATTCACGGCCCTGGGCGGCAAGCAAGGCATCGAACGCCTCACCGAATTGCGTCCCGATATCGTGCTCACCGATGTGCGCATGCCTGATGTCAGCGGAGTGCAGGTCCTGAGCGCCGCGCGCCAAGCCGACGCGAACATGCCGGTCATCCTGATGACCGCCCAGGCGACGTTGCAATCGGCGATGCAGGCGGTGAACGAAGGGGCGTTCTACTATATCCAGAAGCCGTTTCGCAACGACGAGCTGCTGGCCATCCTGCGACGTGCCGCTGAACATCGCCTGCTGCGTGTCGAAAATCATGAGTTGAAGCAGGAAATCCGGCGACATGAGCGCACCACGTCGCTGCGGCCTATCGGTCGCAGCAAATCGTGGATGGACGTCCTGCGGCTTGCCGAGACGGTTGCGCCGACGGATTCCACGGTGCTGATCACCGGCGAGTCGGGCACCGGTAAGGAGGTCATCGCGCGATATATCCATGACCTCTCCACGCGGGCCGACCACTCGTTCCTGTCCATCAACTGCGGCGCGTTGCCGGAATCGTTGCTGGAGAGCGAGTTGTTCGGACATGTAAAGGGGTCGTTCACGGGAGCGATCAAGGACAAGGCCGGCCTGTTCGCGGCCGCCGGGAGTGGCTCGTTCTTCCTCGATGAAATCGGCGAAACGACGCCGTCCACCCAGGTGAAGTTGCTGCGTGTCTTGCAGCAACGCGAAGTGATCCCGGTGGGCGCGACCGAGGCGCAATCGGTGGACACGCGGGTGATTGCCGCGACGAACCGTGATCTCGAAGAAGAAATCAAGCGCGGCCATTTCCGCGCCGACCTGTACTATCGGTTGAACGTCATTGCCGTGCATCTGCCGCCCTTGCGCCACCGCGCCGACGACATCGCGGTGCTCGCGGAGTCATTTCTGGCCCGGAGTGCCATGCAGCGCAAGGAGCCGGTCAAAACGCTCAGCGAGGCCGCACTCGATATCCTGAACGCCTACCAGTGGCCCGGCAACGTGCGGGAACTGGAGAATGCCCTGGAGCGCGCGGTGATCCTGTCGTCGGACGACGTGATCTATCCGGAGGCCCTGCCCGAGCGCATCACCGCCCGGCGCGCCGAACCACTGGTAAGCGAGCGAACACCAACGACGCCCACGCTCGAGGCCATTGAGCGCGCCTACATCGAGTGGGTGCTGCAAAACGAAGGCGGCAACAAGAGCCGCGCCGCGGATATGCTCGGCATCGATCCCTCAACATTGTATCGCAAGCTGGCGCGATACGGTGACGCATGAGCCGCCGCATGCGCCGCCGCATGCGCCGCCGCAGGCGAATGGCGTTCACGATGATCGAGTTGCTCGTGGTGATCGTCATCCTCGGCGTCCTGGCCGCGATTGCCCTGCCGCGGTTTGCCGACTCCAAGCGGAAGGCGTATCTCGCCGCCATGAAGTCGGACTTGCGCAATGTGGTGTCGGCGGCCGAATCGCACTTCGCCGAGGACGGCACGTACGCCAATTGGAATGGGCCCACTCCCACCAACCAGATCACGCTGACGTTTGTTGGCACGTTGGATGGATGGGTCGCGACCGCATCCCACGCTGCGGTTCCTGGCATCGTGTGCCGTATTGAACGGGGACCGGCGGCGGGCGCGGCGACGGAACCGGTCTGCCAGTAATCCGGCTGCTTCGCCCCACCGCCGTCACAATCCGCGTCGCGTCGTTACGCGGTTGGCCACGCGATCCAAGGTCTGCGGCGAGCGCGTCTTGCACGGTGCAAAAGTCCTTGCGAAACGAGAGAGCGCAATAGGTGGATAGGCCGAGCGTGAAAACGGTGCAAGTGATGATGTCGCAACGCATTTCATTGTGAATCCACCTGCTGGCCCGCCGGTTGCGATATGCCATTGCGTCGCGCTGGGCACCACTTCACGGGCCAGACGCGAAAGACCCCCCAACGGAGAATGTTTCATGCCCCGGACTCGCAAAGGCTTTACCCTGATCGAACTTCTGATCGTCGTCGTCATCATCGGCATCTTGGCCGCGATCGCGATTCCGAAGTTCGCCGAAACGAAGGAAAAGGCGTACATCACCGCCATGAAGTCCGACCTGAAGAACATGGTGTCGGCCGCTGAAGCGTCGTTCTCGGACAACAACACCTACGCCGGTTATGCGGCCCCCCAGGGCTCGGCCGGTGTGAGCCTGACGTTCAACGGTTCAGCCACGGGTTGGTCAGCGACGGCGAGCCACGCGTCGTCCACCAAGACCTGCCAGATCGGTGTCGGCACGTCGGTGCCGAGCGGCCAGGCGGAAGGCGAGCCGGTCTGCCAGTAAGCAGCGGCTGATGGAATCACCGGTCCGTCCGGACCGGGGCGTAGAGGGGTCGAGCGAGAGCTCGGCCCCTCATGCGTTTCGGCCCTCCCGCAACGAACGGTGGCAATGGTCGGACGTATGGCGATTTGCGTGGAATCGGGCGCGACGCGATGACTGATGCAATCCGGCAGAACGCCAGCCTTCGTCTAAAATGTTCAAAACAAAAGAGATAGCTGCAACACAACGGTGCGGCCTCGCTCTTGCCAATCTCTTCGGTCGAAGGGTCGGATGCCTGTCCGACACTGGAGGACCCCCCACTGGAGAGTCTCACATGGCCCGGACCCGCAAAGGCTTTACCCTGATCGAACTTCTGATCGTCGTCGTCATCATCGGCATCTTGGCCGCGATCGCGATTCCGAAGTTCGCCGAAACGAAGGAAAAGGCGTACATCACCGCCATGAAGTCCGACCTGAAGAACATGGTGTCGGCCGCTGAAGCGTCGTTCTCGGACAACAACACCTACGCCGGTTACGCGGCCCCCCAAGGCTCGGCCGGTGTGAGCCTGACGTTCAACGGTTCGGCCACGGGTTGGGCAGCGACTGCTTCGCACGCGTCATCCACCAAGACCTGCCAGATCGGTGTCGGCACGTCGGTGCCGAGCGGCCAGGCGGAAGGCGAGCCGGTTTGCCAGTAACCTGATTGGAGCAACGCCCGGTCAAGTAGGCACCGTGGTGGCGAAAGGCCGGGCAATTGCCCGGCCTTTCGTGCGTTCCCGGTTTTGCCGGTTGCACGTCGGCGGGCGATGAAGCATCCTCTGCCGTGCTCCCGGCCAAACTTCCACGTATTCATCACCGCCTGACCGTCGCCGTCGTCGCGGTCAGTGTCTTCGCCCTCGTGGGGGTGATCGTCACGATGTGGGTGACGGAGTACCTCGCCGAGGACATCCGATGGCCGGTCGTCCTCGCGTTGCTGTTCCTCGTCTCACTGGTGTGGACCAGTGTCCTGCGCCGCCAGGTGGAGCGACTGGTCGAGGCGCCACTGGCGGAAAGTGTCGCCGCGGCCGAGGCGATCGCCGAGGGCGAGACCTCCCGACGCGTGCCGCCCGGGGACACGTACGAGTTCGATCAGCTGGCCACCAGCATCAATCGCATGACGGAGCAATTGCTCGCCTCGCACCAGCTGCGATTGCGCGTGGAAAAGCTCGCCACCATGGGTCGCATTGCGGCGGGTGTCTCGCACGAGATCGGCAATCCGATTTCCGCCATTGCCAATTATGCGCACCTGCTGCGCATGCGCACCGAAAATGTGCCCGGCACCACGGAACCACTGGATGCGCTGGAACGCGAGATCACGCGCATTGATCGCATCATGCGCGGACTGCTCGACTACTCGAGGCCGCGCCGACTGACCCCGAAACCGATCGTGGTCGACGATGTCATCACCGATGTGTTGCGCCTGCTGGGCGATCAGGGCGTGACACGTCGTCATCGGGTCACCGTCGACCTGGAGGCCCCCACCGGCGTCGTGTATGCGGAGCGGCATGATCTGGAACAGGTGTTTGTGAACCTGCTGCTGAACGCCGTCGATGCGATGGACCAGCAGGGACTCGTCGCCATTCGGACGCAGATCAATGACGTGACCGCGTTTGGCGAGGCATCGGAAAAACGACGCACCGATAGTTCCCAGGAACGCTGGACGCATCGTCCGAGTCGACGCGCGTTGGCCTGGCTGGCGCGTCCGGAATCACCCGTCCGATTTCTGCAGGCCGTGATCGCCGACTCGGGCACGGGCGTCGCGCCGGAAGACGAGGAACGGATCTTCGAGCCGTTCTTCAGTACCAAGCAGCCGGGCAAGGGGACCGGCCTCGGACTCGCCATCGTCTCCAGCACCATCGAAAATCTTGGTGGTACCATCTGGGTCCAACGGGCGCGCGAGGGGGGCGCAGCGTTCGTGATTCTGCTGCCGCTGCATTCGAGTGGACTCGCGGCGATTCAGGCCACGACGCCCACGAGTTCGCCGACGGTTGGTGGCGCAATGGAATCGCCCGCGACGAAATAGGACGGTGAAGGAGGTTCGCCGGCACGTGCTACTGTGCCGTCGTGTCGATATCTCCTTCCTCCATTTCGCGGGCCCGACGCGGGCGCCTCCTCGTTGAATGCCTGATGGCCATGCTGTTGCTCAACGTGAGCGCAGTGATCGCCGTTGGCCTCGCGCGCGCCGCCGCCCGGTCGACACAAGCGGCGCAACTGACCACCGCGTCCTGGGCCCTTGTCACCCACGACACAGAGTCGGCGGTGGCCGCTCCGTGCACAACCGCCGCCGCCACCGCCGGCGCGGTCGCACACCCGCAACTGTACTCGGCCTGGATGGAGCGCGCGCAGGCCGGCTGGCGTGAGCGCGATATGGACATCACGATCACACCCTCCGCCTTCGCGTCAGCGGCGCCGATGCGTCTGGCAGCGCGCGCCGCGTGGAACTGCCCGTGAGTCGCGCCCGTGCGGGAACGGGATTGCTGGAGGTCGTCGTGGCATTGCCGCTGATGGCGCTGCTCGGCGTTGTTGCGGTCCAGTTGCTCTTGGGGCTGCACCGGCAGATTGTACAGGCAGACGCAGTGATGGGTGCCACCCGGGAACTCCGGCACGGCGCCAGTGTGCTGGCCGCCGAACTGCGGCCGCTGCGACCGAGCGACCTCGTGGCATGGAGTGACACGGCGGTGGAGTTCGACGGAATGGTCGGACTCGGCATCGCCTGCGCGTCGACCGGTCGCACGCAGGTGCTGATCGTCGGCCCGGATTCCTCATCGTATGCGCCGGGTCCGCTGGCCGTCATTTGGAACCAACCGCCGCAGGCCGGCGATGAAGTCGAGTTGTGGCTGGCACCATCGCAATCGACCAGCACGCCGCGCGCGCAGGCCAGCGCGATTCGCGTCGTCACCTCCAGCCGCGACTGCGCGCACTCACCACTGCGGTCGGCTGGCATCGGAGAAGCCGTTCGGATTGCGCTGGTCGATACGCTCCCGGGCGACGCCGTGGCTGGGGCGCCGATCCGCGTCACACGACGAACCCGCTATTCGCTGTATCGCGGCGGCGATGGCGAATGGTATCTCGGTCGTCGCACCCGCGGCCCAGGAGGATGGGACGTTGTGCAGCCGGTCGCCGGACCACTCAGGTCGGCTCGCGACCGGGGACTGGTGATCCGCGTGCACGATGCCAACGGTCAGGCCGTGGATAGCGCGTCAGCGAACGCGGCGGCGCGAGTCAGTATCGAGATGCGCGCACCACGACGATCCGGCCGCGCCACGCCGCGTGCCCTGCGGGTGGATTCCGTGCGCATCGATGTCGCGTTGCGCGCTGAACGGGGCGGTGCGGCATGAGCGGCAGCACCGGGAACCGGCGCCTCACTCGTCGCGGCGTGGTCCTGCCGCTCGTCATGGTGGGCATGCTGCTGTTGCTGGTCATGAGCGTCGCACTGCAACAGGCCGCGTGGCGATCGGCGCGCGGGGCGCGCACCCTCTGGGACACGCAGACAGGTCTGTACGCCGCGGACGCAGCGACCATACAGGCCATGGCCACGTGGAATCCGGACTCGATGGCGGCCACGCCGATCGGTGTACCACAGGAGCGCATCGACCCCGCCCCCTATGGATGGTGGACGCATACTGCGCTGGTGCGCACCGGCACACTGACCGCGGTGATACGCAGCACCACGCATCGCGACCGGGCAAGTGCCGCAGTGGCGTCAGCCGCCGTCGCCGGCATGCTCGGCGACGGCACGCGGATTCAGCGGACCGTCGTCCGGGCGATTCGCCTCGAACCGCCGTCGGTCCCCGTACTTGCGGCGCTCACCGTGCTCGGCGATCTCGAAATCAACGCAGGCACGGTTGACGGGCGTGACCAGTTCGCACCCTATGATCCTGCGCGCGATGACTGCGGGTCACTGCGCGACAGCGCCAGCATCGCGGCCATCGCGGCCGAGGGATTCAGTTGGCGGACGCCTGGGACGCTGTTTGGCCTCACATTCAGCCTCACGCCTCCGTCAATGGCGATTGCGCGTGCACAGTTCGATAGCGGATTCGCCGCGATTGCCGGACGCACTCGCACTTTCGCGATGGCGGCACCTGGGTCCGTCCCGGGAAGTTCGCCGTGGCGCGCCAGTGTGATACAGGTGACGCCTGGCGTGACAATCGACGGCGTGTCCGACTATGTCGGCCTGCTCGCGGTGGACGGTGATCTCATCGTTCGCGGGACACTCCGGGTAGAGGGCATGCTCCTGGTGCGCGGCGCGGTCGATGTGTCAAGCGGCGCGCTGGATGTGCGCGGAGCACTCGTGGTGCGCGATCGCGCCGCCATCGGTTCTCGCGTTGGCGCGACGCTGCGCGTCGCGTACGCGCCCTGCCTGGTCGGTCGCGCTTTGGTGGCCGTGGCGCAGCCCAGTCGGCGGCCCTTCGGCGTCTGGAACAGCCCCTGACAAAACGCCGACACCCACGCCGAGCGCGCGATCGAACCGGTGGAACTCATGAAAAACACGGCACGGGCCGACACTATCACAAAGTCGGCAGTCGTACCCATCCACCCCCCTCTGAACAGCGTTACCTCGTGAGGGTCCGGTCGTTAGTTGGGAGAATCGTCCGAATTGGACAGGTCAAAGTGTCCGAGCCATCGCGTTTCGCATGCGCGTCAGGCCACATCGCGACCACCACAGTACAACCCCATCCTATCATGGCGTTCCTCGGTCGAAAGAAACTGACCGTCGGTCTCGATGTCGGTTCCGGTCTCGTGAAAGCAGTGGTCATGGACCATACGAGCGGGACTCCGGAACTGACGAAGGTGGTCATCACCCCACTCAACGACACGGCGATCGTCGAGGGCGAGGTGATGGACCACGCGATCGTTGCGGACGCCATTCGCCAGACGCTCGAAGCGACCGGCGTGAAGACCAAGCACATCGTTTCGGCAGTGGGTGGCCGCGATGTCATCGTGAAGAAAATCGCGATCGAGCGCGTGAAGGAAGCGCAGGCGCGCGAATTGATGCGCTGGGAAGCCGAACAGCACGTCCCGTTTGACATGGAATCGGTGGAGCTGGACTTCCAGATTCTCGATCCGGATGCCGATGGGCTCGAGATGAGCGTGCTGCTGGTGGCCGCGAAGCGTGAACTCGTGGAGGCCAAGCGCACGCTGCTGACCGATGCCGGCGCCGCACCCTCGATCATCGATGTCGACTCGTTCGCCTTGCACAACGCGTTCGAGGCCAGTCATCCCGACGCGATGAAGGGGACCGTGGCGCTGCTCAACATCGGCAACGAAGCCACGAACCTGAACATCCTCGACGAAGGCGTGCCGATCTTGACGCGCGACCTCACCGTGGGAACGCGTCGCTTCCGCGAAGACCTGCAGCGCGAGCACGGCGTCAATGGGGACGAGGCCGAAGTCATGCTCCGCGGCTACGACCGCACGATGGCGCTCGACAGTGTGGTGGCCATGCGGGGCGAAGAAATTGCCGTGGGCATGGAGCGCGCTGCCACGTTCCTCGCAACCTCGTCACGGAGCTTCGGGCAGATCCGCGCCGTGTTTGCATGCGGCGGCGGGGCCCGGGTCCCGGGACTGCTGCCGTGGTTGTCGGAGCGGCTGCGCATTCCGGTTCAACTGGCCAATCCGTTGGCCCGCGTGATCGTGCGCGAAGGCGCCCTGGAGTTCCTGTCCACCGATGAAGTCGCACCGCTGCTGATGCTGCCGGTGGGACTCGCTCTCCGCGCAGCGGCTTGAGGATCGCGCCATGATGATTGAAGTCAACCTCCTCCCCGGCGGCAAGAAGCCGACTCGGGGCGCCTCCAAATTCGACGTCGCCAGCATGTTCGGCGATATCGGCGCCCGCGTGCGTGATCCATGGTTGGTGGGTGCGGCCTCCACCGTGGTGGTGGCCGTCGCGGCCGTCGGGATTCTGTTCACGTCACAGAACGCGCGCGCCAGCGAAGTCGGTGGCAAGATCGAGCGCGCCGTCCGCGACTCCACGCGTTACGCCAAGGTGCTGGAAGCGCGACGCAAACTGTCGGCGGAGCGGGATTCGGTGCATCGCCAGCTGCAGATCATCCGCACCATCGACGACAACCGCTACAACTGGGCGCACATCCTCGATGAAGTGAGTCGTTCACTGCCGGCGTATACCTGGCTCACGATTCTTGAGCAGACCAGCAAGATGCCGTTGCCGCCAGGCGCGGACACGGCCAGTGCGAGCGCGAGGGCCGCGATGGCCGTCCCGTCACGCGCGGCCGCCGCGGCGGCCAAGGACAAGAAGGTGAAGCCGGTCGTCGACACGGTGAACATTCATCCCGACCTCACGTTCCGCGTCGTGGGACAAACCGTCGACATCCAGGCGCTCACGATGTTCATGCGCCAGATGGAGAGCTCGCCGTTCATCCAGAAGGTCGCCTTGACGAAATCCGAGATCGTGATCGTGGACGAAAAGGACGTCACGCAGTTCGAACTCTCGGCGTCGTATGAAGTGCCGCCCCCGGGGGTCGTCCGGACCTCTCCGCTCGTCGTCCCGGTTCGCTGACCAGAGGATCATATGGCTCTGCTTCCAACTTCCCAGCGCGATCAAATCAAGCTGATGATCGGCTTCGCGGCGGCCGCGCTGGCCGTTGCGTACTATGTGTATCCCTACGCCGCGCGCGATGAACAGATCGCCGCGGACGCGCAGCGCTTTGCCCAACTCGAGGACGCCAACCAGAAGGCGGCGCGCGAGTTTGCCGGCGGCAGCATCGACGAACTGCGCGTGCAGACGGCCGAGAATCGGTCGGCGCTGACCGTGATGCGGCGTCTGGTGCCGACCGGCAACGAAGTGCCGGCGTTGCTTGAAGAGGTCAGCACGGCCGCGCGGCGCGCGGGCCTTGACGTCGGCGGGGTGACGCCCGAAGCGGTGATACCGGGTGACAAGTACGACACCTATCGCTACACCGTCACCATCATCGGCGGCTACCACCAGTTCGGCGCGTTCCTCGCCAACGTCGGATCACTCGCGCGCATTGTCGCGCCGGTGAACTTCTCGATCGTCACCGGCGGACCGGGTCGCCCGCAGATGATCAAGACCTCGGACAAGAATTCGTTGGCGTCCACGATCACGCTGCAAACCTACGTTGAACGCACGGCGCCGGCGAAACCGGCAACGGCGAAGGAGAGGTCGTCATGATCCGCACCATGGTGCGAACGCTGTCCGTCGCCTCGATGGCGATGGTACTGACCGCGACAGGCGGGCGGTTGCAGGCCCAGGCGGCGGCACAGACGGTGACCCGGGAATCGGCTGGCACGGTCAGCCCCGCCGTGTCGCCGAAGAAGACCGCGATGCCCACAGAAGTCACGATTCAGCGCGAAGTGTTCGACTACAACGGCGGCGGACGGCGTGATCCGTACAAGTCGCTCATGAGCACCAGCGATGTCCGTCCACTGCTCAGTGATTTGCGGCTGACGGTCGTCGTGTTCGATGCCACCGGGGACAACTCCGTCGCCATTCTGCGCGACTCGTTCTCGAAGCAGCAGTATCGCGTGCGGGTCGGCCAGCAGCTGGGCCGGTTGCACGTGAGTTCGATCAAGCAGAAGGCGGTGCAGTTCACGGTTGAGGAATTCGGATTTAATCGCATCGAAACGCTGCCGCTGAGCAGTGACACGACGAAAGTGAGGAACCCATGATGGGACCGACGACCGTCGCGGTGATGACCGCGGCTCTCGCACACGCGGCGCTGGGAAGTGCCACCTTTGGCGCATCCACCGTCCGCGAGGCAGTGCCCGCAGGCTCAACCGCATACTCGGCCGCCCCGGCCATCTCGCACGATGACCCGGCACCGGCCAATGGCCGCGTCTCGCGCATCAGTGTCGGACCTGGCACGGGCGGCGCGGAGATCGCGATCACACTCGACTCGAGCGTGACTGTTCGACACTTCACCCTGGACGGACCCGCACGGCTCGTCGTCGATCTGGGTGGGGCCAGCCTGACCGTACGAGGCGCCGCCTACGATGGACAGGCCCGCGGACCGATCCGGAACGTGCGCTTGTCGCAGTATCGCAGCGATACGGTGCGCATGGTCATCGATCTCGATGCCACACGGCAGTACTCGGTCGATCGCTCGGGCGGCAAGCTCCGGGTGAGCGTGACCGGTCCCGCCGTCGCCATCGCCCAGTGGGAAACCAGGGCAGTCGGCGGCGAGTCCACCACGCACGTGGCGGCCGGTCGCCTCGATGCGCCGGCACCGACGTTCGCCTTACCGGTCGTCACCAGCGATTCGAGTCGTCCGAAGGTGTCCGTTCCGTCGCTCGCCGAGCAGGCGCGTGGGGAGGCCGTGACACTCGATGTGACGCGCGCCGAAAAGTCGCGGGCCGAGGCGGTCAAGGCGGAAGTCGCCCGCAAGGAGCTCAAGGCCATCGCCGACGCGCCAATGGTCGGTCGGGCCGGCGCCGCGGGCCGCACGGGAACGCAACAGTCGCAACAACAGCAGAAGGCGCGTATCACCGTCAGCTATGACGGCATCGATATCCGCGATGTGATTGCGGCGTTCGCCGCGTTCTCCACGCGCACAATCGTGGTGGGCAAGGAAGTCTCGGGGATGGTCACGGCCGACATCAACGACAAGCCATGGGACGTCGCGCTGCAGGCCATCCTGCAGGCGCAGGGTCTGGCCGCCACCGAAGACGCCAGCGGCATCATCACCGTGGACAGCTATCGCAATCTGGCGTCCAATCAGGCGCTGGAACCGATGGAAACGCGGATCATCAACGTCAACTACGCGAAAGCGGCCGTGCTCGAGAAGACGGTGCAGTCGTTGTTGGCGCGTGACTGCACGGGTCTGTCCACGATGGCCACGGGACGCGAACTCGGCATGCCCATGAATCAGGGCTCGTCGGGCGGCGGTCAGGGCGGCAATCAGCTCAGCGGGCAGGGCTGTGTCGTGCGCGGCAACGTGGCGTCGGACAGCGCCACCAACAAGCTGATCATCACCGAAGTGCCGTCGCGTCTGCCGGAGATTGTCTCACGGCTGCAGGAACTCGACATCCGGACGCAACAAGTCGCGATCAAGGCGAAGATCATCTTCGTCAACCGCACCGGCATCCAGGATATCGGACTGGCGTACGATCTGGGCACCGGCACCAAGCAATTCTTCCAGCAGCTTGTGCCGCGCACCGATCCCAGCACGCTGACGGGCATCGACACCGACGGTGACGGCGTACCGGATGCCACGGGCGGCGGCACGCCGTTCCAGGGACCGGCCCGTATCGCTCTGGGTGGGAATGCGATTTCGGGTATCGCCAACGCGAACAACGCCATCAAGCCGAACGCCCTGAACCTCATCTACAGCACGGCCCTCGGCCGCTATCAGCTGACCGCGTTCATCAACGCACTGCAGACGTCGTCGCTGGCTGATGTGCAGTCCGAGCCGAGCGTCACGATCCTCAACAACCGCACCGCGCAGATCTTCGTCGGCCAGGAAATTCCGATCCGTGTGATCGACGCGAGTTCGGGTGGCGGCGCGCAAGGTGGCGGCGGTGGTGGCGGCGGCGGCGCGCAGGGTTCGCCCAATGCGGCGGCCTTCTTCCCGCGGGCCACTGTGTCCAAGGAAGAGGCGGGCATCAAGCTCACCGTGTCACCGCAGATCACCAACAACAAGATGGTGCTGCTCGACATCCAGGCGGAGAACTCCAGCGCCGAGATCTCGAACACCGACGTCGGCGTGATCTTCAATCGCCAGCGGGCTGACTCCAAGGTGCTCGTCGCGGATGGAGAGGCGGCCGTCATCGGCGGTCTCACGGTCACGGAGACTACACGCTTTCGCAGCGGCATTCCGGTCCTGATGAATCTCCCCTTCATCGGTCGCCTTTTCTCGCAGAACTCCAAGAACGAGACGAAGCGCGATCTGCTGATCCTTGTCACGCCACATATCCTGGAAGACGGCGCAGTGCCGCCTCCGGGCCGCTGACCGCCGAGGATCTCCGACTCATGAATCCATTCACTCCGATCCGCGCCACGGCGCGGACCCGGCCGACCGCGACGATGCGTCGCGTGCTCGTCGCCCTGGGCGCGGTTGTCGCCCTTGGCGCGTGCAATGGCGATGAAGTAATCGATCCGCCCTTCCGGGACGCGGTGAAGCCGCGTGTCACAGTCGCCAAGGGCAACAGCCAGTCCGACACCACGCTCGTCATGTCGGTGAACGCTACCGACAACATCGGGCTGAAAACCATCCGCGTCACGATGAGCGGCGGCGTGTCGGCCGCGTACGACACCACCTTCACCAGTTCGATTCAAACCGCCACCCTCGCGCTCACCGTCAAGGTGCCGGCCAGCGCGCCGCTTGGCGCCACGGTGAACATCCAGGCCATCGCCATCGATGGCGCCACGAACATGTCTGACACGGCGCGCCTGGTAATGACCGTCGGCAATCTCGAGCCGCCGCACGCCGTCATCACCAGTCCGGCCGCCGGCTCGCCAGTGGTGTCCGGCAAGGCCCTCGTGCTCTCGCTGTCGGCACGGGCACGCTACAAGGTGCGCACGTTGGGGTATCAGATTGCCGGTGCCTACGTGACACGGGATTCGGTGCTCTATGGCGCCCCGCTCCGCGATTCCATCGCGCTGCTGGATACGCTCACGATTCCCGATACGGTCCGCGGATCGGTCATCACCGTCACGCCGTTCATCGTCGACTCGCTCAGCCAGCGCGTGCTGGGCACGCCGGTGTCGTATGCCGTCCAGAACGCGACGAATGCGAACACGATCCCCGTGGTGCGCGCCGGCGTCACGACGCGCATGGAAATCAACGATACCATCTTCGTGGAAGCCACCGATCCGGTGGGCATCTCCACGCTCGGATACGAGGTGCGGTCGTTTGCCGGTCAACTGATCACGGCCGACTCCGTCAGCTCCACCGGCGGCTTCTCCACGCTCGTGCGCACGTTCCGCACGCGCCTGCCGGTCACCACGTTCCCCACCAGCGTCACCATCACCGGCTTCGCGCGCAATGCGAACGGACGACGCGACGTCACGCGCTATTCGTCAGGCGCCCTGCGTTTCGATACGGTGGCGGTCGTGGCGGGCTACACCAACCCGCTGCCCAACGGCGGCAAGGTGGCCGATGCGCTGTATTTCCCGCGCAACGATCGGCTCTATCTCACCAACATCGAGCGCAATCAGCTTGAAGTCTTCAATCTGGCCGACTCGTCGTTCCGTCAGTCCATCAACGTCGGGTCGCGTCCCTGGGGCATCAGCGCCTGGCCGCGCAATCGGGATGGGCTCATGGGCGACACGCTCCTGGTGGCCAATTCCGGTGGGACGAACATCAGCTATGTCGATCTGAACACCGGAAACACCGGACGGGAAGTGTTCCGCTATGCGTTGCCGAACATCGTGGCGTACAGCATCACCACCGTGAAGTCGAACACCACCGATCAACCGATCACGCAGCGCACGGTGTACGACTTCAGCGATCGACCGCAGTTCCTGGCTACCACATGCACCGGTGGGACGGTGGCCGGATCGCCGTGTCAGGACGTGATTGTGGTGTACTCCACCACGCCGACGCCCGGACAGTCGACGCCGTTTGCCAGTCAGGGCACGATGCGGTGGGAAAACGTCACCCAGCGCACATCGCACTTCTTCTTCGAACAGGCGATGGGTCAGTCGGCGGGACGCTCCGATACACTGGAAATCGAGCGCTACGCGGCCGCTGGTTTCGGCAATGATTCACTGCTGTTGCCGGCCAAGCAAACCATCGTCACGCCGAACGGGAATTTCAACTACTCGGTCGTCGTGCGACTCGACCAGTTGGCCTTCCGCGATACCACGTACGTGCGGAACTCGGGCAACTTCCGTCGCGCCGTCGTGGGCGAGGGTGGACCGGTGCTGGGCAGCCGTGCCATGACGTACGATGCCACGATGGGACTCGACCAGAGCACGCCGTTGCCGGTGATCGACCGTGGATTGTCGCGGCCGCTCGACGTCACCGACTTCATCGCGAATTCATTCGCGCGTGTTCAGGGCGTGGGGATCAACTTCGATGGCGAGTTGTCGGCGGTGAAGGGCGACTCGACATATATCTTCGATCGCACATTGCGCTTGCAGGGCATCCTGCAGTCGCGGTCCAGCGGTGGTGGTCTGGATTTCCATCCGCTCAATCGGGGCATGAATTCCACACCGCTCCGTACGCGGCTGGCGTTCGTCGCCTCCAGTGAAGCGGTGATCGATATCTTCGACACCTATTGCTATCAGAAGGTGGCGTCAGTGCCCATCCGCGACCCGATCATCGGTCCGGTGCGCGCGTCGATCCGCCCCAACGGGCAAATCGTCCTGGTCGGGGCAACGGTTCGCGGAGTGACGTTGGTGGCGCTGCCGGACAACTTCACCACAACCTGTCAGTGATACGCACCTCGTAACACGGGCATACGGTCCGACGGGCAACCCCGGACCGTGGCAGGCCAGCACCGCACGCCGTCTCCCTTCGGGGAGGCGGCGTGCGTTTTTGCGTGGAGGTGAATACGTTCCGAAATGCTTCGTTTCACGACGGCCGGTGAATCGCACGGCCCCGCGCTGGTGTCCACACTCGAAGGCATGCCCGCCGGCGTGCCGCTCCTCGCGGCTGACGTGGATGCGGAACTCGCGCGTCGTCAGCAGGGGTATGGCCGCGGACGACGCATGCAGATCGAAACCGATCGCATTGAATGGCTGGCCGGAGTGCGTGCCGGCGAGACGCTGGGTTCGCCGATCGCCATGCTGATTCGCAATCGCGACTGGCAGAATTGGGCGGAGATCATGGACCCTGCACCACGCGCTGAAGATGCCAGCGGTCCGCGCAAGCGTCACGTCACCCGCGTGCGTCCAGGGCACGCCGACTTGACGGGACTGCTCAAGTACGATCGCAGCGACGCGCGTGACATTCTCGAGCGCGCCTCGGCACGGGAAACCACCGCGCGGGTCGCGGCAGGCGCCATCTGTCGCGTCCTCCTGCGGGAGCTGGGGGTGCGCGTCGGGTCGCATCTCGTGCACCTGGGCGGCATCGATGCGGCGCGCCCCTCCGTGCTGCCGGACGACCTCAATGGCACCGCCGACCTGTCACCGTTGCGAACGCTCGATCGTAACGCGGAACAGTCAATGATCGAGCGCATCGATGCCGCCAAAAAGGACGGCAATACACTCGGCGGGATTTGTGAAGTGGTGGCCACGGGATTGCCGGTTGGACTTGGCTCCCACGTGTCATGGGACCGTCGGCTCGACGGTCGTCTTGGACAAGCGATGCTTTCAATCCCCGCGGTCAAGGGCGTGGAGATCGGACTCGGTTTCGAAACCGCACGTCGCACCGGTGCCGAGGTGCACGATGAAATGGAGGCAGCGCCCGGTCGGACGCGGGCGGGTCACGTAAGGCGTCACACCAATCGCGCCGGCGGGACGGAAGGCGGGATGACCACCGGTGAGGATCTGGTCGTCCGCGTGGCCATGAAGCCGATTGCGACCCTGATGCGCCCGCTGAACACGGTGGATGTGGCCACGGGTCAGGCCGCGTCTGCGGTTGCCGAGCGGAGTGACGTCACGGCAGTGCCCGCCATGGGTGTGATCGCCGAGTCGATGGCCGCGTTTGTGTTGGCGGACGCGATGCTGGAGAAGTTTGGTGGCGATTCGTTGGCAGAGGTACGCCGGAATCTGGACAGCTACCTGGCCCGTCTCGACGAACGACTGGGATGATCGGCCGGTGAGTGATCAACCGGGGGCGTTGTCAGACAAACCGGTCGGGCCGACGCCCACCGGTCATCTCATTTTCGTGGGACTGCCGGGGGCAGGGAAATCGTCGGTCGGTCGAATGGTCGCCAAGACGCTGGGCAGGTCATTCATGGATTTCGACCGGGAAATCGAGCGCCGGACGGGCAAGACGGTCGAACAGCTCTTTGCTGAGCAAGGAGAACGTGCGTTCAGGGACCGCGAAGTGGGGCTCACTCGTGAATTGCTCGCTGCGCCCCCGATGGTCTGGTCGCCGGGCGGCGGATGGGTGACGAATCCCGGCGTCCTGACGCTCGTCCGCCCTTCGTCGCGTATCATTCATCTTCTGATATCGCCCGCCGCGGCACTTGAACGATTGACCAGATCCAGGATCGTCCGTCCCTTGCTGAAGACGGCTGATCCACGGGTCACGATGGACGAATTATGGGCCAACCGAGCTGATCTGTATGCCCAGGCCGATTTGGTGATAGATGTGGAAGTTGTTGATTCACAACAGGTTGTGGAACGGATTGTGGCGCTTGCCCGCAACTTGACCACAGGACTAGGTTAGGAAATGGACGATCGTTGGGTGCCGGTGGTGGAGGATCTCCGCGAAAAATTCGCGGCCGATAGCGATGTGGTCGAGGTTGAGGCCTATCTGTCGTCGCAGGGGTACAGCCGTCGGCAAATCGGTGAGATTCTTTCCCTTCTTTATAGCGATACTGCATTCGAGCCAGCCTGGGACGGCTCGGTTCTGGCGCGTGAGGCACCTCTGCGAGTGCAGGGGCCGCATGAACGCGGCCGGTTTACTGCTGAGGCGTGGGGATACCTGGTGATGCTCGGGGGATCCGGCGCTGTCAACCTTCACGATTTCGAGCAGTTGGTCGAGCGGGCGCTGACACATGTGGATGGACGGATCGGCCTTCCGGAGATCCGTGCCCTCGCCGAAGAGGGTGGTTTTGATGATGCATCCGCCGGTAGCGAACGCACGCAGGTCCACTGAGAACTGATGACAACCAAGAAGGTTTCGAGCGGGACCAGCAAGCGCGCACCGGCCAAGAAGGCCGCCGTGAAACGTGCAACCAAGGGTGCAGCCAAAACGGCCGCACCGCCGGCGGCTGTCGCGCGTAGTGCACCCAAGCCCGCCGCGAAAACCACCGCAACCAAGTCGGCGGCCAAAAAGTCAGCGGTCAAGAAAGTCGCGGCGAAAAAGCTCGCTGGAAAGGCGACCAGTGCGCGGGCCAAGTCGCGCGCCGCACTGCGCGTCGTCGAGTCCAATGAAGAGGATGCGTTGGTTTCCTCGTCCGGGACGTCGCTGGTCATCGTCGAGTCGCCGGCCAAGGCCAAGACCATCGGCAAGTATCTGGGCCGAGGGTATACGGTGCGCGCCACGGTGGGTCACGTGCGCGATCTGCCCGCCAAAAAGCTTGGTATCGATATCGAACATGGCTTTGCCCCCCGACTATGTCACCATCGAGGGCAAGGAAGACATTCTCAACGACCTCAAGCGAATCGCCAAGGGCGCCAGCGAAATCTTCATCGCCACCGACCCTGATCGCGAGGGAGAGGCCATCGGGTGGCACGTGGAACAGTATTTCACGCAACCCAAGCGGCATGCCGTCACGGCACCCATTCGCCGCGTGATGTTCCACGAAATCACGAAGGACAAGGTCAAGGAATCCATGGCCAACCCCATGGATATCGACACGAAGAAAGTGGAGGCGCAGCAGGCGCGTCGCGTGCTTGATCGACTCGTGGGCTATAAGGCCAGCCCCGTACTCTGGAAGACCGTCAAGAAGGGTCTCTCGGCGGGCCGCGTGCAAACCGTGGCGCTCCGCATCATCGTCGAACGCGAACGCGAGATTCGCGCGTTCACACCCGTCGAGTATTGGACGATCGCCGCCGACCTGCACAAGGGCGCGCAGGCGTTCGTCGCCAAGTTGCATCACGTCGATGGCAAGAAGCCCGAATTGCCGTCGGGGGCCGATGCCGACCGGGTTCTCGCCGACCTCAAGGGACGCAAGAATTTCGTCGTGACGGAGGTCAAGCGTCGCGAGCGCCGCAAGAATCCGGCGGCCCCGTTCACGACGTCAACCTTGCAGCAGGAAGCCGCAAAGAAGCTGGGCTTCGGCTCCAAGCGGACCATGCGACTCGCGCAGGACTTGTACGAAGGCATCGATGTGGGCGATGCGGAGGGCGCCACGGGTCTCATCACCTACATGCGTACCGACTCGTCGCGGGTGTCCGAAACCGCCGCGGGCGCCGCGCGCGATTGGCTGCGAAAGGAGCACGGCGAAGCGTACCTGGCGCAGGCGCCGCAGCTCTATCCCAGTGGCAAGGCCAATGCGCAGGATGCGCATGAAGGCGTGCGACCCACCGACCCCACGCGCAAACCCGACGAGCGTCTGGCCAAGAAGCTCACGGCCGACCAGTTCAAGTTGTACGAGTTGATCTGGAAGCGGTTCATGGCGTCGCAAATGTCGCCGGCCGTGTTCGATACCACCACGGTCGACTTCGACATTCCCGCGGGCGGTCACCAATACCTGTTCCGCGCCACCGGCTCCGTCGTGAAGTTCGACGGCTTCCTCAAGCTCTACCGCGAGGCGAGAGAGGAAGGGGATAGCAAGGCGCTTGAAGACGAACAGGCACTGCCGTTCCTCGAGCTCAACGAAACGGTGCCGGTGAAGGCGATCACGCCCACCCAGCACTTCACCGAGCCGCCGCCGCGCTTCTCCGAAGCCTCGTTGGTCAAGGAACTCGAGCGCCTGGGCATCGGGCGTCCGTCCACCTACGCGTCCATCATTTCGGTGCTCGCCGATCGGCGATATGTGGAACTCACGCAGCGACGGTTCTTCCCCACGTCACTTGGCGAGACCGTCGAAAAGGTCATGGTGAAGAAATTCCCCGACGTGTTCAACGTCGGCTTCACCGCGTTGATGGAAGAGGAACTCGACAAGATTGCCGAGGGCGAGATTGGTTGGGTGCGCGCGCTCAACGATTTCTGGACACCGTTCCAGCGCACGCTCAACGACGACGACCTCGACGCCCTCATCGGCGAGGCGTACGATCTGTCCGCGCTGGAAACGGAGCGCTGCCCGTTGGACGGCGGCAAGCTGGTGGCCAAGGGCGGGTTCTTCGGGCCTTTCGTGGCGTGCGAGAATCACCCCAAGGTTTGCAAGTACACGCGCCCCATCAAGGGCGAGAAGAAGCCGGCGGAGCTCACCAACTTCATGTGCCAGGAGTGTGGGGCACCCATGGTGGTTCGCCACGGCCGTTCGGGCGATTTCCTCGGATGCAGCAAGTTCCCCAAGTGCCGCGGGACACGCTCGATGCCCACAGGCGTCAAGTGTCCGAAAGACGGCGGTGAAATCGCCGAGCGTCGCAGCAAGAAGCGCGGCAAGGCGTTCTATGGATGCGAGAACTACCCGAACTGCGACTTCGTGGTGTGGGACAAGCCGGTGCTGGAGACCTGCCCGGAGTGCGGGTATGTGGGCGCGGAAGCCAAGAGCAACAAAACCCGCGGCACATATCGCAAGTGTCTCAAGTGCAGCAACGAGTGGGACGTGGCATCGCCTGACGACGTCGAGGTTGTCGCCGAGGTTGCCTAGGGGCGGCTTGTCTGCGCCCCTTGTGCTTGGTGCGCGTGCCGACGGGACAGAGGATCGCCCGGCTTGCTCACTGCTCGCGCACTGGCGTCTTGGCGCTTCGGCGCGGCCCGTGTGGGCGCTCGCAGAAAGCCGCCGGGCGACCCTCTGTCCCGCCGGCACTCCGACGTCGCGACGAACAGCGCGGAGGAATGGAAAAACTTCTCGCGTCGATAGTGTGGCCGCGCCCCAGCCTGTGCGCAGTTGGTACTTGACATTCCCTCATTGAGAATCGATGGTTTGCCTGCGGGCCTGGGGAGTCTGGGGAGCCTGCGAGCCTGCGAGCCTGCGCATCTGCGGAAGTGCGACGCCGCACCGCGGTGATTTCAGTCCCATTGAGAAATCGAATCTTATGAGGGAATCGCGCGATTCGCGGATCGGGGGAAACGTCTTTGTGCACTTCACCGATGACGAATGGATAACCATCGTCGCGGAGCTGCGGCTGGCACCCCGTGAAGCAGACGTGCTGCGGGCGGCGCTCACCGACGAAGGCAGCGCGATAATCGCAGCCGCACTTGGTCTTTCTGTCAGCACCGTCAGCACCTACAAGAACCGGCTGTATCGACGACTCGGCGTCGGCAGCATTTCCCAAGCCATCGTCTGCGCGTTTTCCGCGCACGTCCGACACCGCAACAACACCGGCGGCGGGCAGAACGACGCGTAGGCGAGATGATGTTAGGACCGTGTCATCATCGTTGATGACATCGCTCGGGTGACATGGTCCAGTGACTTGCGACAAGGGGCAGTGCCGCCGAATACTCGGTCTGCGGAGCACGCGAACCGGCGTGCCGATAGTACGCACAATGGCGGTAACGGCTCGGAGCGATCGTGCAATACAAGTTGGCAATTGCGGCTATTCTCGTCCTCTCAAGCGGGCAGCTTTGGGGCGGCGCAAGACAGGTGCGATCCGTGCTGTCCACGCTTCGCGACCGTCCATCCGGCCACCTCGTTATGCTGGAAACGCGGACGCCCTATGGCGTCGCGGTGTCAGCGGCAGGCACCATCTACGTGGCGGATGGGCGCTGGCCTCGACTCGCGGCCTTCTTGCCGAACGGCAAGCTGCTGTGGCAGCGCAACGTCCGCGGGCTTGGCCCCGGTGAACTGATGTTTCCGTATCGCGTCGTGCTCGACAAGGCAGAAAACGTCGTGGTGTTGGACCTTGGCTCGAAAACGCTCCTGTGGTATGCCGCAGACGGCACATTCCTCCGTCGCGGCATGCTCGGCTTGGCGTTCGCCACGGTCTCGGATATCGCAATACTGGACGGCGATCGGGTCGTAGTGAGCGGTATCTCGGACGATCCGCGAGCGACAGGGAAGTCTGTCCATGTGTTCTCCAGGGAATTGGCGTGGCAGGGGTCATTCATCGCGTTGCCCGGGGGGGTACCAGCGGACATTCAGCGGCTGTGGGGCACAGGTTCGCTGGTGCGTGCCTCATGGTCGTCGGTGCTCTACGCACCCAAGCATGCTGGCGGACTGACTGAGCTCTCCTCAGACGGAAGAGTGCTGCGTCGCATTCCAGTCGACGACAGCGATCTCACCGTTCCGACCGACTACTTCACGATCACGGCACGCGGAACCGCGGGCTCGCACGTGCGCGCGGCGGATTCGTTGATCACGTCTGGCCGTCCTGTTCTCCTCGCGCGCGGCGGTGTCCTGAGCGTGAAGATCATCGGCAGTCGTGTCCGGCTGACGGAACACAATGGCTCTGGTACACCGACGGCGATTCTCGACCTCGGTGCCGCGGATGTGATGCCGATCGCATTCGATAGCACCACCTGCACGCTCACCATCCGAAACCGCAAGAGTGGCGAGTTGGGTGTCGCCCAGCTTGCTGTCAGGCTCGCGCACAACGCGCGGGCCACCACCCAAGCACACGGAGCGTCCGATGAAACGGTTCACGCTGATGATGGTTGTACTGGTGCTCGCCGCGGTCGCTCGTACTGAGACTGCGGGAGCGCAAACCCTGCCGGGGGAGGGCGGTTGTTGGCAATGCATGTTCATTGAAGGTCAGGGCGGCGGAGGATATTCGCCTCAGTGCATGGGCGTCTTGTCCGGCGCACCTATTTGCCACATCGACTATATCGAGAATGTGTGCTGGACCGAAGGCAGCGGGTGCACGACTGGGCTCTTCGATGACGGTGGCGTGCTGACCGAGACCCTTGCTTGCACAGCGCTTCAGCTTGGCGAACCCAGCTGGTGGATGCTAGCGAGCGGACGCGCTGCTCGTGAAGAGGAGACATCTGAGATGTTAACGCCGCCACCCTCAGTATTGCTCGTGGGCGCGATTGACCTGCGTCGGCCGTCGTAAACGAACGTGATGCGCTGGAGAGTGCGCTCGGCCCGAGTGCGGAAGGGTCGGTCTCCTGATGACACGCGTGAACACTGATTGCCCGTTGCCCATCGTTCCGCCTCTTGCTGGCGGAGCGATGGGCCGCGAAATTCGTGCAATAACATTTCATGCGGAGCGCACGATGTGCCGACGTCTCTCGACAAGTCGGGCAGTTCAGGCGCCGCGACGGTGGTGGCGGTCGAGGGCCGTCGTCAGGCACCAATGCTGCATGTCCGTGTTGCTGCCCGTGCTGGTTGGGTCGCTGCCGACCACAAACGCGCGTGCGCAAGGCGGGCGTGGGTCAGATTCCGTCGTAACGAAAGCTGATCAGTATCTAGCCGCTGGTGATAGCGCGAAAGCGCTGGCCATCCTGGAGGCGGCTCTTTCGCCACGATCTACGAACGCTGCCGTATGGCATCGCTACGGCCAATTGCGGTGGCAACGCGTGGCGCAGGCGCGCCGTGGTGGATATATCCGCGATGCAAACGTGATATCGGGGCTGCGCGCAGCCGACAGCGCCTTGCGGCTGGCAACGCAATTCGCCCCTGACAGTGCCACCTATTGGATGACGCTCGGTCGCTTCAACCTGGAGTCCGGCGTGGGATCCATGCGACTGTCGGCGGCGCAGCAGATTGAACACGCGTTCACCGCAGCCTCACGGGTGGCCGACTCAAGCCTGATGGCCGAAAGCGCCGATGAACTGGGCCTCGCGATTTGGCGTCGTTACGAAACGACCGCTAACCGCGCGCAGGTGGGGGCGGGACAGCGGGTGCAATTGCAGACCAGCGGGCGTTGGCAACGCGCGCGCGCCAGAGATTATCTCGCGACCTTTGCCAATAAGATTGAGCCGCCGACGGGGAAGGCCGACTTCGACGCCGCGTTCGCGCGGTTTCTCATGGCGAGTGAGGTAGCTCCAAGCCAACTGCAGTATAGCCGGCATTTGTACATGGCGTTGACCACCGCCCGCCGATGGGATGAACTGCTGGCGGTGGGCACGCGGCGCGCGCAGGCGTCGCCCTTTGATGCGCAAGCCCGGTTCGCGCGCGGCGTCGCGCTGCACCGTTTGCGCCGACCGCGGGAGTCATCGGCGGCATTCGACAGCGCGCTGGAGATGATGGAGGACTCCGAGCGACAGGAGCTCTTGCGGCTGGATCGGCTACTCCCACCGGGGGCGAATGCGCTGACCGGCGTCCGCGGTCTTGACTCCGCGGCGTTCCACGCATTGCCCGCCGCACAACGGGAGGCCACCAGTCTCCTGTACTGGGCGCTCAACGACCCGCTGGGCGAGAGCGTGGAGAACGAATCCCGCTTGGAGTTTATCGCGCGGGTTGTTGAGGCAGACTGGCGTTGGACCGATCATGTGATGGGTCTCCGCGGTGCCGACACGGATCGTGGCGACGTGCTGATTCGCTATGGCCCGCCTGACGAAGAGATGACACTGCCTGGCAGCGCGTCCGCTCAGCAGCAGGTGTTTAACAACGACTCACTCGTTGGCGGCTCCATGAAAGTTGGCGGCATGACTTCCACAAGCCAGGACGGCGGTGTCACGCTGGCGTGGGTGTACAGCTCTGGCGACGTCTTCTTCTTTGATCTCGCACCCGGCTTTGGGACGGCGCGCACGCCGCTCACGGATCAACAGTTTGTCCGTGACGTGGCGACCATGAAACCCGTGTCATGGGACAACCTTGGCGGCCCCCAGCGCGTCGATTCTCTGGGCCTGCGCTTGACGAGATTCCGCGCCCCGGGTGACTCTGCCGACGTTGTCATCGTCACGCGCCTGCCGCTCAAGTCACTTGCCGCGCCATCGTCATCGGCCGATCGCACCGCCGCCGAGGCAAGGGCGGATCCACGCGTCGACCTGCGCCTGATTGACGGCGCCGCCCATGTATTCGGTGTCGACACCACACGATCACCCGCACCAACCGACAACAGTACGGACAACGCACAACGCCAGTGGGTGCGCCGCATCGGGAAGGGCGCCACCTTCGTGCGCGTGGAAGCCGTCAACTCCGCGACGCGCCGCTCGGCCAATGCGCTTGCGCCAGTGGAGGCCGAAGGCGCGCGCGGTTTCGGCCTCAGCGACGTGCTGCTCGTAACTGGCGCGCCGGTCGGCAATGCGCGCGGATGGCGTGATCTCAACGCCACGCCGTCCTCAGGCACATATCGCGCGGGCGAGAAGATTGGTCTGGTATGGGAGACGTACGAACTGGCGCCGGGTGCGGACGCGAATCGATATCGAGTGACGATCAGCCTTGAGCGGCTCAAACGCACCGGGGCCTCTGGCCTTGCGCTTCGGGTACTTGATGGCCTGGGCACCCTGTTGCAGCAGGAGCGCAGCGGTGCGGATAAACTCACCATGTCGTTCGAGCGGAACGTTGCGGCGAGGGCCACGCAGGTGGACTATCTGACGCTTGACTGGCTGGGGGATGCGCGGGGGGAGTACCGGCTGCGCCTCGAAGTGACGGACCGGCAGACCAATAAAGCGAGTGCACGAGAGACCCGGTTTCGCATTCAGTAGGCAAGGTGGCGTAAGGTGGAGTAACGGAAGCCAGGGCCCACGCCGATGGCTGCTGCGCTATCTTGGATCGCATGAGCGGATGCGAAACGGTAACCATCGTCGGCGGCGGCCTGGCCGGCAGTGAAGCGGCTTGGCAACTGGCGGAGCGCGGCGTCAACGTGCTCCTGTATGAAATGCGCCCGGTCCGTGGCACCGAGGCGCACCGCACCGAGCGACTCGGCGAACTGGTCTGCTCCAACACGTTTAAGAGCACCGAGACGTCCAACGCCCATGGCCTGCTCAAGGCCGAAATGCGTGTGCTGGGGTCGCTCATCCTGGACTGTGCGGACAACGCGCGCGTGCCCGGTGGCACGGCCCTTACGGTCGATCGCGAAAGTTTTTCGCAGGGCGTGAAGGAACGCATCGAAGCCCATCCGCGCATCACCGTGGTGCGCGAGGAACTGACCGAGCTCCACGCGGTGGGCATCGTCGCCACCGGCCGCTCCACCTCCGACGCCTCGCCGAGCGCATCCGGACGCGACTCGGCGTCGATTCGCTGGCCTTCTACGATGCCATTGCGCCCGTCATCGCGTTCGAGTCGATCGACCAGTCGATAGCCTTCCGGGCGTCGCGCTGGGGCAAGGAAACGATGTCCGGACGCCGGTGAGGAAGGCGCCTACCTGAATTGCGCGTTCACACTCGATGAGTACGAGGCGTTCATCGACGCGCTCACCACGGCCGACCAGTTCACGGCGCACGAGTTCGACGCGGTGCCGTACTTCGAAGGCTGCATGCCCGTCGAAGAGATGGCAAAACGTGGACGCGAGTCGCTGCGCTTCGGCCCCATGAAGCCCATTGGCCTGCAGGATCCGCGCTCCGGTGGGCGGCCGTGGGCGGTCGCGCAGTTGCGCATGGAAGACCGCGGTGGACGCATGTGGAATCTGGTCGGATTCCAGACGCGACTGCGTATCCCCGAGCAGCAGCGCGTCTTTCGCCTGATCCCCGGACTGGCCGACGCCGAGTTCCTGCGCTTCGGTTCCATCCACCGGAACTCGTACATCAATGCACCCGCTACCCTCACCCCGCATCTGTCGCTGCGCGATGCGCCGCAGACATTGTTTGCCGGGCAGATTACGGGCGTTGAAGGGTACACCGAGTCGAGTGCCACCGGTTTGCTGGCGGGCATCAATCTGGCGCGCATGCTCAACGGCGAGTCGCCGGTTATTCCGCCACCGGCCACCATGATGGGTGCGCTCTATCGGTATTTGCGCGAGGCCGATCCGAAACACTTCCAGCCGATGAATGCGAACTTCGGCCTGTTGGACGAGTTGGAGGGCGCTTCGCGGGAACTCCTGCGCGACAAGGCGCGCAAACGCGAAGCGTACGCCGAACGTGGATTGACGCAGATGCACACGTGGTGCGACGAACACCACCTGCGCCCGGCGCGCCCGGTGCATCGGGAATGAGTGAGCCGATGGAGGAGCGCGAAACGCCCACGCCGCTTCCCGTCGAGATTGACGAGTACCTCGTGCATCTCGTGAAGGAGCGCGACCTCTCACCGCATACCGTGAGTGCCTACCGCCGCGATTTGCGCGAGTTCTCGCAGTACCTGGCCGGCATCAAGGGCATCGACGGGTGGGACTGGAATACGTTGGGTCGCACCGAGATTCGCGGCTTCATGGCCCAGTGCACCCGACGCGGATTGGCCAAGCGCTCCATCGCGCGCGCCCTGTCCGCGGTGCGCAGCTTCTTTCGCTGGATGCACCGCGATGAGCGTGTGGACGGCAATCCCGCGCGCGCCGTCGGTTCGCCACGCTTGCCGCGTACTCTACCCGCATATCTCGACCGGCAACAGGCCGACACGTTGCTGCAGCATGCGGCCACGCGCGCCCAATCGGGTGACTTTGGCGACGTGCGCAACTTCGCCATGCTCGAACTCTTCTACTCCAGCGGATTGCGGTTGTCAGAATTGCGCGGCGTCGACCTGGGCGATCTCGACCTCGTGTCGCAACAGGTGAAGGTGCGCGGCAAGGGGCGCAAGGAACGCATCGTGCCGGTGGGCGATCACGCGCAGCGC